>NZ_CP133838.1:4604848-4911838 GCF_031432975.1 Buttiauxella selenatireducens
AATATGCTTGAAGACGGCGTGCTGGATGCCATTCTTATCTCTATCTCCGAAAGTGAAATCGACCGTAACCGCCTGGAAGTGCTGCCGCTTTTTCACGACGATATCTTCCTCGCCGCCTCCTCCTCATTCCCGCTTGATAACAGCAAGCTGGCAGATTTGCGTGATTATTCTGATGAGAAGTTTGTTTCGTTAGCCGAAGGGTTTGCGACTTACAAAGGTTTTCAGGAGGCCTTTCATATCGCCGGTTTTGAACCAGAAATTGTCACGCGAGTGAACGATATTTTCTCCATGCTCAGTCTGGTACAGGCGGGAGTGGGATTGTCGCTAATGCCGGGGCGCATGAAGAAAGTGTATGAAAATTCCGTGCAACTACTGAAGCTCGCCGAACCGTATCAAATGCAACAGTCCATCGCGATAGTGTTTGCCCGTAGCCGCGAACTCGACCCGAACTTATTGGCACTCGCCGCCGAAGGTCGCATGTACGCCCGTTCGTTTAGCGATACGCCTAACGAGCCGCTTTAACGCGCTCGGCCAGGCGCTTAATCAGCGCCACGCTGTTTTGTTCCGCACACAGCATTTCACCTTCACGGAATGCCTGCCGCGTCAGGCCCGTCAATACGCTACCTGGCGGCATTTCGATTGCCAGACGCACATCGCGTTCATTGGCGGCAATCATCGCATCACGCCAGCGAACCGTACGCGACATATTCAGCGCCAAATCTTCGGCAATGTGCTCCGGCTGCCAGGCCACGCGCGCGGTGCTGCCGCTAAGATACGTGCAGTTCGGGCGCGTTAGCGTGACTTCGCTAAATGCCTGTTGCAGTTTTAAAGCCGGTTCGCGCAGTAACTCGCAGTGCGACGGCACGCTGACCGCCAGCTGTTTTACCTTTTGCGCTCCAGTTGCCAACGCCTGTTGCGCGACGTTCGCCATCTCATCATCGCGCCCGGCGATCACGATTTGCTGCTCGGCGTTGATATTGGCGATGTACGTTCCGCTGCCTTTCACCAGCGCTTCCACCTGACTTAACTGCAAGCCGGTAATCGCTGTTAAACCATAACCTTGCGGGTAAGCCTGTTCCATTAAATCGCCACGCAGTGCAACTAAGCGCAGCGCGTCTTCAAAGCTTAAAGCCCCCGCGACAACCGCTGCGGGAAATGCGCCGATGGACAAACCGCACACCATATCCGGCACAACATCATGACGCTCAAGTTCAATTGCTGCAGCAACGCCCGCAATCAACAAACAAAGCTGAACCGCGCGGGTGTGTTTCAGCGCGTCTGGCGTATCGAGCGAATCCGTTTCATCGCCC
Source organism: Buttiauxella selenatireducens (assembly GCF_031432975.1). Lineage (GTDB taxonomy): Bacteria > Pseudomonadota > Gammaproteobacteria > Enterobacterales > Enterobacteriaceae > Buttiauxella > Buttiauxella selenatireducens. The sequence continues at coordinate 4,606,159 of NZ_CP133838.1, forward strand.
AAAACGGCACGAACACGTGACAAAATCGCGCCATTCTGCGGTAACTGTTGCAACATGCCAGCACGTTGGGTTCCCTGCCCAGGGAAAGTGAACAGAATTTTCATGTTTAGCCCTTAAACGCCCATGGATCAGTGACAAGTTGTGGCCCGCTGTTGGTTTTCAGCAAAACACGCCCATCACGCAGCCATTCATTGAGCGCAAAAGCGCCGTGCGGCGTTTCGATTTGCGTATCAGCGCGACATAACAACTGCCCGGCGACCTGCTGCCATTCCCGCAATGCCTCGCGTTCAACGCGCTCCGGGCTTCGAATAATCAGGTCGAGATCGCTATCAGCATGCAGCACCGGAACTTCGGTCGCCAGCGCGTAACCCACGCTGCCCGTAATGCCCCAAATCCAGGGCCACTCACGCAGTGCGAGCTGAATTGCGCCCTGAACCGGTGGCATAGAAACAAACGGAGAGTTGATTAACAGATCGCGGGAAGCCAAAGATTCAGGGGAAATTACGCGTTTGATTTTCGCGGCTTTCACCCATCCTGCCGCCCGCTGGTCACGGCGCATTCCACGAACACCCACTGGAATGCGCCCTTCATGGTTGACATCACGTCGCACCACTACCGGTAGCACGAGCCGCCACTGGCTTGCCACCCACTCTTCACTCACACCTTCAAGTGCTGCGCTTTCGGTTAGCCAGAGTAAGTCGTGTGGGTGCGGTGCGTTCATGATTTACATTCCTGAAGTCAAAGAGATAAACAGCGGTAACGACAGGATAGAGAGCACAGAGCTCAACAGCAAGACGGCTTCTGCATCCGGTGATTGCACGCCGAAACGGTTGCCGAATACTACACCGAAGAAACCAGCAGACAGCGCGATCATCAGAATCGCGGTGATCGCAATCGGACCACTCAGACCCAGCGCCAGCACGATGCCCCAGGCAATGAACGGCTGAATCAGCAGTTTGGTAACGGTTGCCACGCACACCACAGTGTTAATTTTCAGCTTACGGGCAGAAAGGATAACACCGGTCAGGAACAGCGCGGCTGCGGTGGCAGACAAGCCCAACGGCTTGATAGACGACAGCAGCAAGTCAGGCATTTTGATGCCAATAGCCGACAGCACCACACCCAGCAGCGGACCCCAGACGATAGGTTTTTTCAGCGAACGCCACATCAGAACCGGCAGAATCGCAAGCGTAGAGCCTGCCACTTCGCCAGCCGCACGGGCTTTTTCACGTTCCAGAATCATCAGACAGAACGGAGTCATCAGTACGGAACCGCAAGCGATAGATACCGCAACAGACAATGACGTGGCTGGGCCTTCACCCAATACGCTTCCCAGAATAGGCAAACCAAGAGCCGCATAGTTTGGCAGCGCTACGGTCAACGTCAGTACCGCCGCATCCTGCGGAGATTTTTTGAAGACTTTAGTCGCCATAAAGTAGATAGCGGCGTAGGTGATCCACATCGCCAGAACCAGCACCACACTCATTGGCGACTGTTTGACGATACCGGCCCACGGAGTCTGAACCGTCGCGCTAAACAACGCGGCAGGAAGTGCAAAATCCATTACAAAGATATTGAGCAGGGAAACATTTTTGTTATCGACCATCTTTGCTTTGCCGGCGAAAAAGCCGAGCAGCATGATGACAAAAATGGGCGCAAGAGCATGAACAATCACGTAAGTCATAACTTCACCTGTAGTTAAAAAAAGAAATCTGGCACGAGCGCGATAGTTTTTATTTTCAGACGGCTATTTTTTATTGGGCACAACGATCGTGCCCATCGGGTCGCCTGGCAGGTCTGTCTTTTTAAAACGATGTTTACCAGATTGCCCGCATACGCTCGCGAACCAGAGCCGAGCTGCGGCGGTTTTCCGCATTCAACCGGCTTTTCAGAGTGTTATCGGTACGAGCCTCACGTACTGCGGTGATCAGCGCGGCATTCACTTTTTCCATGTCTTCGCATTGCGGCGCTTGCGGGTTCGCAATATCGAGCAGTGCGGATAACAGGCCCAGAGTTTCGTAGTTGCTGATGTCGTAAGCCATCGGTGGGATGGTCGCGGCCAGTTTTTCCAGCGCTTCGACAGTACGCAGCGTGATACGCGCTGCAGACTCTTTGCCCATCGCGTGGATCATCACGCCAGAATCGTTGAACGCGATCAAGCGGTTAGCCTGGTAGCCATGCGCCAGGAAGGCTCCGGACATCGCTTTGCCGACAATCAGGCCGATAACCGGATGGCCAGCCAGACGCGCATTGGCGTAAGCCGCTGCCGCACCGGCCAATGCCTGGTGGATACCAAACGCTTCTTCACGACGGCCATAAGCCTGGCTCGGTACATCGATCACCGCCACAATGGCGCGTTTTTCTGTCTTTTCAGCATCTTCGGCGATGGTTTCGCTAACCACTTTCGCCAGTGTCCAGCCTTCAAGCAGGCCAACTTCCCCACCCGCTGCGCGTGGATAATGGTTGTTTTCATCCGGCACAACCGCGATAAAGCGTGCGGCTTTGCCGTCAACTTCACCATCGGCAACCTGTACGGAGGCACACAATCCGGCCATGCGCGGGGCGCTGGCTGTCAGTTTGTCCAACCAAATGGCGGCGCGATTCAGTTTCTGGCTCATGCGCGTTTCTCCCCAAAAAGCTGTTTAATCTGTTCGGCATCGGCTTGTTTGCGTGTGTCGAAATTGTTCAGGCGTTCCAGAAACTCTGCGTAGTTATCAGTACGATGTTGAGCAGGAACCCCTTTGGCGAGTGCGTCGTTAACCGCTTGTTTGATCGCGTTAACACCATCACCCACCAGCGCTTCAACAAAACCGCTTTGGTAGCGAACTTCGCCACCGGTCATGCTCCAGATAAACGGACGGTTACGGGAGTCGTATTCATCAATCCCCGCTTCCTGTTCGATAACCTGCGGACCGTTCAGACCCAGGCGGGCTTCACGCGTCACAATCAGGTAGCTGCAAAGTGCCGCCGCGATGGACATCCCGCCGAAGCAACCCACGGTTCCCGCCACCACACCGATAACCGGCGTGTAACGGCGAAGATCAACAATAGCTGCGTGAATATCGGCAATTGCCGCGAGGCCAAGGTTCGCTTCCTGCAAACGCACACCGCCGGTTTCGAGGCACAAAACGGCCTGGGTCGGAATGCCGTTGCGGTTGTCTTCTGCTGCCAGTTCAAGGGCCGCGGCCATTTTCGCGCCGGAAACTTCGCCCATGCTGCCGCCCTGGAAAGCGCCTTCGATGGCAATCACGACCGCCGGGCCGCCGTTAATGGTGCCTTTGGCAACCACCATGCCGTCGTCAGATTGCACCACGATGCCCTGGGCTTCTAGCCACGGTGAAACAATGCCTTCGAACGGGTCGAGCAGCTCGCGGAAGCTGCCGTCATCCAGCAACAGGCGCGCACGTTCACGCGCTTTGAGTTCGATAAAGCTGCTGTCGTTACGCATGGGCAACCTCTTCAAAAACTTGTTCGATACGAATACGGGCCACACCTGGCGTCGCGCCAAAATCGTGGATCTGCATCTGCCCGGCAGGAAGGCTGGCTAACGCGCCGATGCGCTCAAACAGGGACTGCCAGCGTTGTTCGCTGTTATCTACGGACGTCGTGATGTTGATAGTCAGGGTTTCACCCTGAGTCGCCGTAAACAGAACTTCCATATCACCGGAGCCAACTACACCCGCCAGCGCTTTGCCGCTAACGGTGCGAGTTGCCGGAAATGACAACGTAATGTGTTCCATAACACCCTCTTAAATAAGTGTGTGAAGCGGGGTTGTATCAATCGCGATGCTGTCCATCAGCAGCGTGGCTGCCAGCAAATCGGCGGCTCCGCCCGGTGAGGCGTTAAGTGCCAGCATTTGCTTATCAAGCCAGGCTAATGCCGCTCGCCCTTCGACGGTTGCCGTGCCGCCTGCCACCAGCACGCTACGCGCACCGTTTTGCATCACTTCCAGGCCTTCAAGTCCAGCGCGTGAAAGCACGCAGGTGTCGCTAAGCGAGGTCATGATGGCCATCAGCGCATCCAACCGAGCCTGCTGCTCGGTTGCACCAGACTGACGGCTACGACGCAGTTGCGGCAACGCAAGATTCATGATGTGCGGAAAGCCAAGCTGCGCCTCTTCGCGAGCGCCGTGGACGCGATAACGCCGTGTGGCGAGCAACCCCTTGCTGAAAACTTTTGGTGCTGAGCTGTCCGGCAGGCTGGCAAGTTTTGCGGCAGTTGCTGCAATGTCTGAACTACTGCCTTCTAAGCCGTGCATCGCGGCGGCACTCACCAGTAATCCGAGCGCCCAGATAGCACCCCGGTGAGTGTTTACTCCGCCTGTAGCCACCATCATCTGCACTTCGCCTTCGCGGCCTAAACGGCCAACCAGTTGACGCAGTGCGATATCAGCCGGACGCTGCCAGCTTTGTAACGCAAGAGCATGAAACGTCGGGGAAAGGCTGTGCGCTGAGCGCTCCATCAGGTCCAGGGTCAGATCGTGATGAGCCCCGTTTCCCCGGCTGTCCACCAGACCGGGTTTCGGACTCAGGCGTACTTCTTCGATCAAGCTTTGGGTGGCAACCCGAGCAAGCCAAAGCGCCCCGCCCTCAACACCCATCTGTGGCTGTAGTTTCATTACCAGCTCCGGAATTTCGCAGGTGGGTTATAAAGACCGCCAGACCATTCCACTAAATCCGCTACGCTGCTGGCTGCCAGCAGTGAACGGGTGGCGTCGGTGCGGCGAATGCCCATGTCTTCCGGGAAGACCACTTTTCCGCTTTGGCGAAGTGCGGCAACGCGTTTCGCATCAACGCCCAGACCGATATCGGTGATCCCCGCAACAGAAGCCACCATCGCACGGCGTTCTTCAAGGCTTTCAGCGCGATACAAATACGCGATGCCTTCTTCGGTCAGTACGTGGGTCACGTCGTCGCCGTAAATCATCACCGGAGCCAGTGGCATTGCGGAGGCTTTCGCTACGTCAACGGCATCGAGTTTTTCAACAAACGTGGGTTTAACGCCGGCCTGGAAGGTTTCCACCATCTGCACAACCAGCTTACGGCCACGTTGCATCAGATCGGGCTGAGCCTGCATCGCAAGCCAGGCGGCAGTAGCATGACGGCGACCGTGTGGATCGTGGCCCATATTTGGCGCACCGCCGAAACCGGACAGACGACCACGAGTGACCGTTGAGGAGTTGGCGTAACCGTCAACCTGCAAGGTGGAACCGATAAACATATCCACCGCGTACTGGCCTGCCAGCTGGCAGAACGCACGGTTCGAACGCATCGAACCATCGGCACCGGTAAAGAACACATCCGGACGAGCACGAACGTACTCTTCCATACCCAGTTCACCGCCGAAGCAGTGCACAGTTTCAACCCAGCCGCTTTCAATGGCAGGTATCAAGGTTGGGTGCGGGTTTAGCGTCCAGTGTTTACAGATTTTGCCTTTCAGTCCGAGCTGTTCGCCGTAGGTTGGCAGCAGCAGTTCGATGGCGGCGGTGTTAAAACCGATGCCGTGGTTGAGCGATTGCACCTGATGTTCCGCATAGATGCCTTTAATCGCCATCATCGCCATCAGAATGTGTTCTTGCTTAATCAAGCGCGGATCGCGGGTAAACAGCGGCTCGATAAAGAACGGTTTATCGGCAACAACCACGTAATCAACCCACGAGCCCGGAATATCAACACGCGGCAGGTCACATTCGTCGTCTACCAGTTCGTTAACCTGGGCGATCACAATGCCGTCGTGGAAGGCAGCCGCTTCGACTAACGCTGGGGTATCTTCAGTGCTGGCACCGGTATACAGGTTGCCTTTGCGGTCGGCTTTAAAACCGGCAATTAATGCCACGTTTGGAACCAGATCCACATACAAGCGGGAATAGAGTTCGATGTAGGTATGAATTGCGCCAATCTCTAACTGACCGTCTTCAAGCAGCTGCGAGATACGCAGGCTTTGGGTGCCAGAGAAGGAGAAATCGAGCTTGCGGGCAATCCCTTTTTCAAAAATATCAAGGTGTTCGCTGCGACCGACGCTCGGCATGATCATATGCAGGTCGTGAACTTTGGATGGACTCACTTCGGCCAACATGCGGGAAAGGAAATCCGCCTGTTTTTGGTTATTGCCTTCAAGCACCACACGATCGCCGGGAGCGATCAGTTTTTCCAGCATATCGACAAGGCCTTCGGTTGGAAGCACCTTGCCCTGCACGTTGGTGGAAGCCATACGACGCTGTTTCTCGATGCGACGTGTGTTCCAGACTCGTGCTGGCTTTTGGTAAGCCGTCATTTTAACCTCCTGATTCAGCGCATCATTCTGATTTGCTTTAGTCTGGTTAAATTGTGCGCCTGACTGGTTAGACCATCAATTAAGCTCAGGGACTAATCATTAGCCTTAGAGTAACAATGGATATTGAGTTTTGTGACAGGGGTAGATAGCGGTAAGGAGGGTTTTGTCGCAGGGGATTTTTATTGGTACCCCTCTTTCCCACAGACAGAAAGAGGGGCTGACGCAAGCGCTATTACGATTTAGCGGCTGGATGCGCGGTAATTTGAATTGAGTCGGTGTAAGTCACACGCACGCTCTGGTTAACTTTAAGATCTTTCAAGCGAGCCTGAACCTCAGGATCTTCAACCGTAATCACTTTCTCCTGCCCTTTAGGACCGACAAAAGTCACTTCGTTCTTCTTCACATCAATGTGTTTAATTTTGAGCTGAACGTTAACCTGGCGGAAAGCTTCGTGCTCTGGGCTATCTTTGATCGCTTTTTCCATGCCTTTGGTTGATGAAGCGGTCGGTGCGGCTTTATCAACATCGGTATCAAATGCAACGGCAACGGAGCGGGTCACGGTGGTATCAACAGTGTCACCCGCTTTCAAATTTGCCAGAGTACCGGCTTCTTCAGGAACATTGAGCGAAACTTTATTGCCTTGCTCACCTTCCAGCACTACAACATGGTTTTTTTGATCGACTGAAACCACTTTCGCGGAAAAGTGATCGGCCTGGAGATCACCCGCTACAGGCAGAAGTGTGGCATTTGCAGAGAAAACACTGAACGCAAGCAGCGAAACAGTTGCGGCACCTTTGGCAATGGTACGAATCGGTTTCATAAATCGGATGTCCTTATAAAGAATAAAATAACTTATATACCCTAAATAATTCGAGTTACAGGTAGGCGGCAAACTCATAAATCCCCAGGAGCTTACTTGAGTAAGTGACTGGGGTGAGTGAGTGCAGCCAACACCCCTGCAGCTCGAAGTATGACGGGTATAGGGTTGATCAGTATTACCTTAGCGGTACTTCTTATGGTAGGCATTGCGAGTGGTTTTAAAATCTTCTGCCGCCGCCTGTGCTTCTTTCACTTTACCTTCGTTGGCAAGTTTCAACGCTCCATCAATTTGTCCCACCAGCAGATCCAAACCGTGACGATAGTCTTTCAGTTTTGCGCTGTCTGGTGCTTCGTTTTCAAGCTTAGGTGGAGTGCCTTTTTGCGCATCCAGTGCGGCGGTGCGCATATTATTGAGCGAGGTTTTTAGTGTTGCCGCATTGTCGGTACTCAATACGGTTTTGTAGTTTTCCGCGATAGTGTCCATGTCGTCACCGACTTCTTTCGCCATCACTGAATGAGTCAATAACACGGACGATACAGCCAACATTGCAATCAGTTGTTTTCTCATTACTTCACCTTTTTAAAAGTTATATAAACCCAAAATAATTCGAGTTGCAGGCAGGCGGCAATCGAACGAACCCCCAGGAACTTACATCAGCAAGTGACTGGGGTGAGTGAGAGCAGCCAACGCATCTGCAGCTTGAAGTATGGAGGGTTTTTACTGCCCGGCGATTTTCATCTCCGGTAACAGCACTGAACCACACTGAATGTTACTGCGCTTCTCAATATCACTGCCTACTGTGACAATTTCTCGCCACATATCTTTTAAATTTCCGGCGATGGTAATTTCACTCACCGGATACTGGATTTCGCCATTCTCAACCCAGAAACCAGACGCGCCACGCGAATAGTCGCCGGTGATGCCGCTTACGCCCTGGCCCATCAATTCAGTGACCACCAGACCCGTGCCCATCTCTTTTAGCATCCCGTCGAAGTCCAAACCGCGCCCTTCGATTCGCCAGTTATGGATACCACCCGCATGGCCGGTGCTTTTCAGGCCCAGTTTGCGGGCAGAATAGTTGGTCAGCAGCCATTGTTGCAGGATGCCGTCTTTAATAATGTCGCGGCGCTCTGTGCGAACCCCTTCACTATCAAACGGCGTGGATGCCAGGCCTTTGAGCAGATGCGGGTGTTCTTCAATTGTCAGCCATTCCGGCAGGATTTGCTTCCCGAGCGAATCAAGCAGGAAAGTCGATTTACGGTAAACCGAGCCACCTGCAATCGCGCCAACCAAATGCCCGAACAGGCCGGTTGCTGCTTCGGCAGCAAAAATAACCGGTGCTTTCATGGTAGACAATTTACGCGGAGACAGACGTGCCAGCGTGCGGCGAGCGCACTCAATGCCAACGGATTCCGGGCTATCCAGGTCTTCCATCGCACGGCCAATGGTGTACGCGTAATCACGTTCCATCTCACCGTTCACTTCTGCAATCACACAGCTTGAAAGCGAGTGGCGAGTCGAGCAATAGCTTTGCAGCATGCCGTTACTGTTGCCGAACACTTTAATGCCGTAGTGGCTGTTAAAGCTGCCGCCTTCGGTATTGTTGATGCGCTTATCGACGTTCAGTGACGCGTTTTCAGCGCGCGCAGCCAGCTCAATGGCGCGGTCGGCGTCCATTTCAGTGGGGTGGAAAAGATCTAAATCTGGCGCGTCAAAGGCCAGTAATTCTTTATCAGCCACACCCGCGAACGGATCTGGCGACGTGTAGCGGGCGATATCCAAAGCAGCCTGCACGGTACGCGCCACGGCATCCGGGCTGAGATCGGTGGTGGAGGCACTGCCTTTACGGTTTTGATGATAGACGGTGATGCCTAACGCACCATCGCTGTTAAATTCGACATTTTCCACCTCACCGTATCGCGTACTGACGCTGATACCAGTGGTTTTACTGACGGCAACTTCTGCGCCATCGGACTGAGCGGAGGCCAGTTCCAGCGCCTGAGATACTGCGTGTTCCAGAACCTGACGTTGTTGTGCTACTTGCGTGTTTACTTTCATCGCTACTGCCATAATGTAAGGTGAGTGATTTAAGTCTAACAGGAACAGAACAATTTCGCAGTGAACAGGCTTTACTGGTAGAATTAGCCACTTTTTTTAAGGAGCCTAATATGACTAAGCAGCCCGATGACTGGCTCGACGACGTACCAGATAACGAAAATGAAGACGAAGATGATGAGATTATCTGGGTCAGTAAAAGCGAAATTAAACGTGATGCCGAGGAATTAAAACGCCTGGGTATGGAACTGATGGAGTTGGGCAAGAACGCGCTCGACAAGATCCCTCTTGATGATGATTTGCGTGCCGCGATTGAATTAGCGCAGAAAATCAAAAAAGAAGGCCGTCGCCGTCAGGTTCAGTTGATTGGTAAAATGATGCGTTCGCGTGACATGGATCCTATCCGTCAGGCGCTCGATAAACTGAAAAACCGTCACAACCAACAAGTTGCGCTGTTCCATAAACTGGAAGCATTGCGCGATCGTTTGGTTGAAGAAGGTGATGACGCAATGAGTGAAGTGCTAAGACTTTACCCGGATGCCGATCGCCAGCAACTGCGTGTACTGATCCGTAACGCTCAAAAAGAGAAGGCAGCCAACAAGCCGCCAAAATCTTACCGCCAGATTTTCTCTTATTTGCGCGAACTGGCCGAAGCCCAGGCTTAACACCGACCCTCATCCCGGCCTTCTCCCTCAGGGAGAAGGAGAAAATCTGGCTCTCCTTTCCCTCAGGGAGAAGGAGAAAATCTGGATCCCCTTTCCCTCAGGGAGAAGGAGAAAACCAGACACCGGGCTATCCCCTCTCCCTCAGGGAGAGGGTTAGGGTGAGGGTTGTTTCACCTTCCCCCTATTACTGGTTCTCGGCTTTCTTCGCCAGCGCATCCAGCAATTTCTGATGAATACCACCGAAACCACCGTTGCTCATTACCAGAATGTGGTCACCCGGCTGCGCGGTTTTCATCACCAAATCCACCAGCGTGTCGACATCCGCACTCCAGTGCGCAGGCTGAATACAGGCTTCTGCCACTTCCACGACCTGCCAGGGAATATGCGGTGGCTGGAGTAAAAAGACTTCATCTGCACGGCCTAAAGAAGGGGCGAGATCGTCTTTGCTGAGGCCCATTTTCATGGTGTTAGAGCGCGGCTCAAGCACGGCCAAAATACGCGCGGTTCCGCCCACTTTGCCACGCAACGCAGCAAGCGTTGCCAGAATCGCCGTTGGATGGTGAGCAAAATCGTCATACACCGTTACGCCGTTCGCTTCACCGCGCAATTCAAGACGGCGACGCGCATTCACGAAACTGTCCAACGCTTTCGCTGCATCAGCAGGCGTCACACCCACATGGCGCGCAGCGGCAATCGCCATCAGCCCGTTATGCATGTTGTGTTCGCCCACTAGCTGCCAGTGCACTTCACCGACGCGTTCGCCATCCAGATACACTTCCCAGTGAGAAGCATCCGGATTGAGTTTCTTCGCCTGCCAGTGGCCTTGTTCGCCCACCAGCTCTTGCTCGCTCCAGCAACCCATCGCCAGCGTTTGCTTAATATTGGCGTCGTTTTCAGGCCAGATGATTTTCCCCTGCCCCGGCACAATACGCACCAGATGGTGGAACTGTTTCTGAATCGCTTTCAGGTCGTCAAAAATGTCCGCGTGATCGAACTCAAGATTATTGAGGATCAACGTGCGCGGGCAGTAATGCACGAATTTGGAACGCTTGTCGAAGAACGCACAGTCGTATTCATCGGCTTCAATCACGAAGAATGAGCTTTCACCCAGACGCGCAGAAACGTCGAAATTACCCGGTACTCCGCCAATCACGAAACCCGGTTTGTAGCCGCAGGCTTCCAGAATCCAGGTCGCCATTCCTGCCGTCGTCGTTTTGCCGTGCGTTCCCGCAACCGCAATCACCCAACGGTCGCGTAGCACGAAGTCGTGCAACCACTGTGGGCCTGACATGTAAGGGATGTTTTTCTCGAGCACCGCTTCAACACAAGGATTACCGCGCGTCATGGCGTTGCCAATGATCACTAAATCCGGCTGAGGATCGAGTTGGCTTGCGTCGTAACCTTGAATTAAATCAATCCCCTGCTCTTGTAGCAGAGTGCTCATCGGTGGGTATACGTTGGCGTCCGAGCCCGTAACTTCATGGCCGAGGGAACGGGCCAGCATTGCCAGGCCACCCATGAAGGTGCCGCAAATACCCAGTATATGAATGCGCATAAATCTATCCTTTCATTATTTGGCGCACATTCTAACCGCATGTGGGGTGCTGGCAAATCGCATTTAAGTTAATTCCGTATTTTGCTGGCGCGATTCACCTGTACGCGACTATTTGAATCTTTGTTAGGATTGTTGCAGACGCTTTATCCAACATAAGATGCAGGGAAAGTATTATGAAAACGTTAGGTGAATTTATTGTCGAAAAGCAGCATGAGTTCTCGCACGCTACCGGTGAACTGACTGCATTGTTGTCGGCAATAAAGCTCGGCGCAAAAATCATCCACCGCGACATCAACAAAGCGGGTCTGGTGGATATTTTAGGTGCCAGCGGAGCTGAAAACATCCAGGGCGAAGTGCAGCAAAAACTTGACCTGTTCGCGAACGAAAAACTGAAAGCAGCACTGAAAGCCCGAGGGATTGTGGCGGGTGTTGCTTCCGAAGAAGAAGATGACATTGTTGTTTTCGAAGGCGCGGAACATGCCAAGTACGTGGTGCTGATGGACCCGCTTGATGGCTCCTCAAACATCGACGTCAACGTGTCAGTGGGTACGATTTTCTCTATCTACCGCCGTATCACTCCGGTAGGTACGCCAGTCACCGAAGCCGATTTCCTCCAGCCGGGTAATAAGCAAGTGGCAGCAGGTTATGTGGTGTACGGCTCCTCAACCATGTTGGTTTATACCACCGGTTGTGGCGTGCATGCTTTCACTTACGATCCGTCACTGGGCGTGTTCTGCCTGTGCCAGGAACGTATGCGCTTCCCGGACAAAGGAAACACCTACTCCATCAACGAAGGGAACTACATCCGTTTCCCTACAGGGGTGAAGAAATACATTAAGTTCTGTCAGGAAGAAGACGCCAACACGCAGCGCCCTTATACCTCGCGCTACATCGGCTCTCTGGTGGCAGACTTCCACCGTAACCTGCTCAAAGGCGGGATTTACCTCTATCCAAGCACCGCAAGCCACCCGGAAGGGAAACTGCGTTTGCTGTATGAAGGTAATCCGATGGCATTCCTGGCTGAGCAAGCGGGCGGTAAAGCGAGTGACGGTAAAGAACGTATTCTGGATATCATCCCTGAAACCCTGCACCAGCGTCGTCCGTTCTTTGTCGGTAATGAGCATATGGTTGATGATGTAGAGCGCTTTATTCGTGAGTTCCCGGACGCTTAAGGCCCCGCCCTCGCCCTCACCCCGCCCCTCTCCCCCAGGAGAGGGAGAAAACCGTACCGTTCCCTCTCCTGGGAGAGAGGGAGAAAACCATACTGTTCCCTCTCCTGGGGGAGAGGGTTAGGGTGAGGGCAAAAAAATTAACACCTAAACGTCGCCATTGCCGCCACAAGCTGCTGCGACTGCTCCTCCAGTGAACGGGTCGCTGCTGTAGACTCCTGAACCAACGCCGCATTCTGCTGCGCCGCTTCATCCATCTGACTAACCGCGATATTCACCTGCTCGATACCGTGGCTTTGTTCATTGGATGCACTGGCAATTTCACGCACCAGTCGGGTCATGCGCATCACTTCTTCCGCAATCTCATCCATTGTTTCACCCGCTTGCTGTGCCAGTTCGCGACCTTCGCCAACGTGATTTTGTGAATCTGAAATAAGCGAGCGGATCTCTTTTGCTGCATCAGCGCTGCGGCTGGCGAGCGTGCGAACTTCACCCGCGACTACCGCAAACCCACGACCTTGCTCACCCGCTCGTGCCGCTTCCACCGAGGCATTCAGCGCCAGAATATTGGTCTGGAAGGCGATACCGTCAATCACGCTCAGTATGTCTGCGATGCGGCCTGAGCTACTGGAGATATCCTGCATTTTTTCAATGACGTAACACACCATTTCGCTGCCGCGATCGGCGATATCCGAAACGTCTTTTGCTAACTTATGCGCCTGCTCCGCGTTGTCGGCATTCTGTTTAACCGTCGCGGTAATCTGCTCCATGCTGGCAGCAGTTTGTTCGAGCGATGTTGCGGTTGATTCAGTGCGCTGGGAAAGATTGAGGTTACCCGCGGCCAATTCCCGGCTGCCGGTATCAATTTGCGAGCTGGCGTCACGTACGCGGCTTACGGATTCCATCAGGGAATCACGCATCACGGTAATGGCCGCCGCCAGGCGACCGAACTCGTTATTACCCGCAGGTGGCAATGTCTGGGTTAAATCGCCTTTAGCGACAAACTCCAGTTGTTCAATCGACTGGTTAAGCGGTTTAAGCAGCAAATGACGCAGCGCCAGCCACACCAGCACGATAATCCCGGCGGTGAGCAATGCTGCAATAATGATAAGCGTCAGGACGATGGTTTTGTGCCGTTGCACCGCTTCAACTTCGCTGTTGCCGCGCTGTTCGCCCCACTGTTTGAAAATCTCCACGTCAGTATCAAACTTCTGCGACAACGGAATCAGAGTGTGTTCGAGCAAATCGTAATAATCATCGGGGCTTTGTTTGGTGAGGGCAGCCAGCATCGGGTTGATGCCTTTAGAGACGTATTCTGCATAGGTTTGCGCTAAATTCTGGATCAGGCGATTGCCTTCTTCATCACCGACACCGCTGTCGATAAAGTCTTTTAACTGCTGTTGCGCTGCATTCACATCACTGGTGACATAGTCGGTGGATTTGGTCGCATCTTCCAGCAAACCAATCTCCATCTGCCGAACCGCCTGCCCCGCCCCGTTGCGCGCACGCAACAAAGAGATATAGCCGTCCGACAAGCGCACCATCTGCTCGCCCTGTAAGCGATTGATATTCTGGAGTGAAACAGAACTTTGTTGCAGCGCGTAAATGCCCATGCCGCTGACAAATAACAATAGAAAGGTCATGACTGCCAGTAACGTCAGCAGCCCCGTGCGAATAGACAAATTTCTCAACATGCTCTTTTCCCGGTGGCAGTACGATTTGTGGGTTATCGGCAGCCACCGGAGAAAGTTTAGTCAGTTCGGACACTAATCCGCTTCACCGGCGAGCTTTGGCGGTTTTCCCATAGCACGGTCAGGCCGCGTTGTAGGGCAATGAAAATGAACAGTAAAATACCGATGGCGATTTTCGTCCACCAGGAACTGAGCGTGCCGTCAAAGTTGATATACGTCTGAATCAGCCCCTGAATCGCCACACCAAACAGCGTGCCGAGAACGGTTCCGACGCCGCCGCTTAACAGCGTGCCGCCAATCACCACCGAGGCAATCGCATCCAGTTCCACCCCCATACCCGCCAGCGCATAACCCGCTGAGGTATAGAGCGAAAAAACAATCCCAGCGAGCGTGGCGAGGCCAGTCGAGAGCATATAAATACGGACAGTGGTGCTGCGCGTTGAAATCCCCATCAGGTTTGCTGACGTGGCATTGCCGCCAATGGCGTACACCTGATTGCCAAAACGAGTACGGTGCGCAAGGAAAATGCCAATGACGACGACGGCTAACATCAGCAAGCCCATGGCGCTCAAACGCCCGCCGCCGGGAATACGCCAGGCGAGGTTTGAAAGAGTGTCATAAATCGGGTGATCAATGGGAATTGACTCTTCCGACACCAGGTAACTGACTCCGCGCAGGAAGAACATGCCGGCGAGCGTAATGATAAAGGCGGGAATTTTCAGCCCATCAATCAGCAGCCCCATAAATGCGCCAAATGCACAGCCCATCACCAGCACCAGCGGGAAAGCGACTAACGGCGATAATCCCCAGAAGCCAATCGCCTTCGCCAGGAATACCCCGGTAAAAGCGATCACCGAACCGACCGAAAGATCGATGCCGCCGGACAGAATCACAAAGGTCATGCCGACAGCAATAATTCCGAGAAACGCGTTATCGGTCAAAATGTTGCAAATCACCCGCGTGGACGCAAAACCGGGGAATTGCGTCAGACAGTACAGATACCCCAGCACAAACACCGCCAGGGTAATCATCAACGGTAAGTTACGTTTGATCATGGCGACGGAGTCCTTTGAGCAGAGCAATAAAACGTGGTGACTGAACGATCAGCACGCACATCACCACCACGGCTTTCACCACCTGGTTAAGCTCAGGTGGGAAACCCGAAAGCAGAATGCCGGTGTTCATCCCCTGAATAATCAGCGCGCCAATCACGGAGAGCGCGATATTAAAACGCCCGCCCATCAGCGAGCCGCCACCGATGACCACTGCTAAAATCGCGTCCAGCTCCAGCCACAGCCCGGCGTTATTGGCATCGGCACCACGAATATCAGCAGCCACAATAATCCCGGCAATCGCCGCGCACAGGCCACTTAATACGTAAGTCAGCATCACAACGAGACGGGTATTCACTCCGGCATTTTTGGCAGCGCGAATGTTGATCCCCACCGATTCGATAAACAGACCCAGTGCCGTTTTGCGGGTAAACAACCAGAAGATCAGCAGCGTTGCCAACACGATTATCACCGGCGTCGGGAAGAAGAACAGCGAACCGCTGCCGAGATACGAAAGGTTTGGCGAGTTAAAGGTAACGATCTGCCCGGCGGTGATCAGTTGCGCGACCCCGCGTCCGGCGACCATCAGGATAAGCGTGGCAACAAACGGCTGAATTTTGAGGATTGCCACCAGAATCCCGTTCCACAAACCTGCCAGAACACCGACGCCGAGCGAAGCCAGAATCACCACCGCCAGACTGTGCCCGCCAACGGTTAACGTGGCGGCAGTGGCTCCGGCAATCGCCATCACCGCGCCGACGGAAAGATCGATGCCGCCAGTGGCGATCACCAGCGTCATGCCAATGGCTAATAATGCGACAGGGGCCGCACGGTTAAGAATGTCTATCGGGCTGCCAAACAGCCGCCCGTTTTGCACCACGATATCGAAAAAATGGTTGGCGACCAGGCTATCAACCAACAGGACCAGCACCAGCGCCACCAACTGCGGAATGCCTGGCGGCCAGCGGAAACTCCGCTTTGGCTTGTCGACATCCGTCTGCGGCAATGAACGAGGCATCACGTTTAACTCCTTATGCCGCAATGGCATTCATAATTGCCGATACAGAAAGCTCAGCCAGTGGGATCTCCGCCACCTGCTGCCTGTCACGCATGATGATCACCCTGTCCGCATAACCCACCAGTTCTTCGAGTTCAGACGAGATAACCAACAGCGCCAGGCCATCGGCACAGAGCGTTTCGATCAAACGGATAATTTCGGCGTGCGCGCCAACGTCGATCCCGCGAGTAGGCTCGTCGAGGATCAGGAATTGGGGTTTGGTCAGCAACCAGCGCGACAGCAGGACTTTTTGTTGATTGCCGCCAGAGAGAAATTCAATCGGCTGATCGGGGCCAGGCGTGCGGATCCCCAGTTGGCGGATAAACCGTTCGGCAATCTGGTACTGCTCACGTTTCGGGATCGGTCGCAGCCAGCCGCGCTGGGCCTGCAAGGCGAGGATAATATTTTCGCGCACCGAAGCGGCGGCAATAATACCATCGGTTTTCCTGTCTTCCGGGCAGAATCCAATCCCCAGCGACGAGGCTTTATGCGGTGAGCGCAACGACTGCTGCTTGCCTTTGATCCACGCGTTGCCGCTGTCTGCGGGCTTGATCCCAAATATCACTTCAGCCGTTTCGGTACGGCCCGATCCCAGCAGCCCGGCAAGACCGACGATCTCACCTGGGCGAACGTCGAGATCGAACGGGTTGATCACCCCTTTTTTACCGAAGTCTTTAAACGCGGCGACGGGTTTATCGCTTAGCAATGTGCGGCCTGCGCGGTTCAGCGCGTTGGTTTCCAGCTCGCGCCCCAGCATCATTTTGACCAGTTCGATCTGCGGCAGATCGGCTGTTGTCCGCGTACCAACAAACGCGCCGTTGCGCAGAACGGTGATCCTGTCAGTGACTTCATAAACTTGATCGAGGAAGTGCGTGACGAAGATCAGACTCACACCCTGATCGCGCAACTGGCGCATCAGGGTAAAAAGCATTTCGACCTCTTTGGTATCGAGGCTGGCGGTCGGTTCGTCAAGGATCAACACTTTGGCCGACAGATCAATGGCCCGGCAAATCGCCACGATCTGCTGCATCGCCACCGAATAACGGTTCAGCGGTTCGGCGACATCCAGCGAAAAACCGTAGGATTCCATCAGACGGGTGGCGCGCTTTTCCATCTCTTTGCGTTGTAAAAACCCAAAGCGGCGTGGCTCGCGGCCAATAAACAGATTGTCTGCCACCGACATGTTCGGCAGCAGGTTAACTTCCTGATACACCGTACCGATGCCAAGCTGCTGGGCATGAGCGGTGTTTTTCGGTGAAATCAGTTCACCCTCGAGATAAATATTGCCGCTATCGCGTTGGTAAACGCCGGTAAGGGCTTTGATAAGCGTAGATTTTCCAGCGCCGTTTTCGCCCAATAACGCCATGATTTCGCCGCGTTTAAGGCTGAAGTCGACTTTGTCGAGCGCTTTGACCCCTGGGAAATGTTTCGATAAGCCTTCCGTGCGCAGAATTTCCTGGTTGTTGTTTGTGTTCATTACAGCCCCTCACCCCGACCCTCTCCCCCAGGAGAGGGGGAAAAGCAAAATCGAACTCGATCCCATCCCCTCACCCCGTGCCTCTCACAAAGGAGAGGGGGAAAAGCAAAATCGAACTCGATCCCATCCCCTCACCCCGTGCCTCTCACAAAGGGAGAGGGGGAAAAGCAAAACCGAACTCGATCCCATCCCCTCACCCCAGCCCTCTCCCAAAGGAGAGGGAGAACACAGAATCATCCCCTCTCCCTCAGGGAGAGGGTTAGGGTGAGGGTGGTATTACTTAGTAACCCATCGATTTCTTCTTCTCGAGCTCTTCTTTCGCCGTATCCGGGAGATACAGCGTGGACTTGGTGATCGTCACTTTTTCCGGCATGGTGCCGTCTTTCTTGAACTTCTCGAGTGCGTCAAACGCCGGGCCTGCCATGTTTGGTGTCAGCTCAACGCTTGCGTTCGCTTCACCATCCATCATCGCTTTGTAGATATCTGGCACACCGTCGATGGAGCCGGTCAGGATATCTTTGCCCGGTTTCAGGCCCGCTTCTTTAATCGCCTGAATCGCACCGATCACCATGTCATCGTTATGTGCGTAAACCATGCAGATGTTTTTGCCGTTGTTCTCAGCTTTGATAAAACTTTCCATGACCTCTTTACCTTTACTGCGGGTAAAGTCGCCGGACTGGGAACGAATAATTTTCACGTTGGACGCTTTAGAGATGGCGTCGGCAAACCCTTTCTTACGGTCGATTGCCACGCTCGCACCCACGGTGCCTTGCAGTTCAACCACGTTACACGGCTTGCCGTTGAGCTCTTTTAGCAGCCACTCGCCAATCAACTGGCCTTCCAGCACGTTGTTGGCCGTCACCACCGTCATGTACAGCGATTTGTCTTTGACATCGATATTACGGTCCAGCAGGAATACCGGGATTTTTGCCTCTTTTGCTTCTTGTAATACAGGCTCCCAACCCGTGGCGACGATTGGCGCGATGAAGATAGCGTCAACGCCCTGAGCGATAAACGAACGTACCGCTTTAATCTGGTTTTCTTGTTTTTGTTGACCGTCAGCGATTTTCAGCGTGATTCCACGTTTCTGAGCTTCGCTCTTCGCAACTGACGTTTCTGCTGCGCGCCAGCCGGATTCAGATCCTACCTGCGAAAATCCGACGGTTAACGGAGCAGCAATCGCCATAGACGACATAGCTGCGGAGACAGCAGAGACCAAAAGTAAGCGCTTCCACATAGGTACATCCTCGTAGGGTTATTGTTGGTTAATACCTGGCCTTCGGGAAAAACTATAGACGACGTATGGGTTAACAGAATGAGTTACATCACAATTCAAACAAGTCATCTACATGCTTGTAACCGCTTACAAATTTTTATAAAGAATACGGCTATGTTTATGGATATTCGCGTTGCCGCAGGGCTTTAAAACCAGGGAACAGACTAAGAAAAGAGGAAAAGACATTCTGTGCTATTCCGCTATAATACCGGGCACTTGAATGACACCAGTTTAAAGGAAAAAAGACATGAGCTTACTCAACGTCCCTGCGGGCAAAGATCTGCCAGAAGACATCTACGTTGTTATCGAAATCCCAGCAAACGCTGACCCTATCAAGTATGAAATTGATAAAGACACCGGCGCGCTGTTCGTTGACCGTTTCATGTCCACCGCAATGTTCTATCCGTGCAACTACGGTTACATCAACCACACCCTGTCTTTAGACGGTGACCCGGTTGACGTTCTGGTCCCAACTCCGTACCCACTGCAACCAGGTTCTGTGATTCGCTGCCGTCCAGTTGGCGTGCTGAAAATGACCGACGAAGCGGGCGAAGATGCCAAACTGGTTGCGGTTCCGCACACCAAACTGAGCAAAGAATACGATCACATTAAAGATGTGAACGACCTGCCAGAACTGCTGAAAGCGCAGATCTCCCACTTCTTCGAGCAGTACAAAGCTCTCGAGAAAGGCAAATGGGTTAAAGTTGAAGGTTGGGACAATGCAGAAGCGGCTAAAGCTGAAATCATTGCTTCCTTCGAGCGCGCTAAGAAGTAATTCTTTCTTTGCTGAATGCTTGTGAAAACACCGCCAACTGGCGGTGTTTTTTTATGTTTCGCAATAGAGACGGCCACCCGAATGAGTGGCCGTTGAAAGCATGTTAATACTGGTCTTTATCCAACCAGTTCCCGCTTTCAATGCGGGTTAGCCCATCGACTGGCCGCTGGTAGACATACATCCACGCACTGCCATAGGGGGTCTGAATCAGTTGGCGTTTATATTCGCCGCCTTTGGTGCGCAACGCATCCAATTCAGAAAGAGTAGAAGCATCAATGCGATACACTTCACCCACCACCGCGCCTTCACCCGGAACGACGCCCGGATAATGGCCGAGGCTGTATAAAGCGTAATTTTCGACATGATGCTCCCCAAGCCACTGGGCGTTGGTCATCCAGTGACTATTACCTTGCTTGCGTCGTAAACTGCCGTAAACAAATATTCGCATTGCTAAAACTCAAACTGATAAAGCAGATCAAGTGCCTGATCGATACCAGACACCGCTTCCAGATACAACTTAGGCATCAGGCGATAGCGCAGTGTGAGTGTCGCTAACGAGTCAAAAATACCCACGCCATATTTTACCTGGAGACCTGGCAGTACATAGCCACTGACCACCACCTGGGAAGAGTCCCCCACCCCTGCGGTGTCCAGCGCCAGGTTGCTTACGCCAAACGTCTCGCCGATTTTACCCACAACCTGGCCACTTTGTGCAACCCCCAAGCCAACAAGCATTGATGTCATTGCGTTACCATCGTCGCCAGAAGTGTCTAAACCTTGCCCGCGAAGCAGGTAGGACAAGGCTTCTTGCTGTGGCATAGCCGGATCAGAAAATATTTCAGCTTTTGGCTCATCAGCCGTTCCTGTGACACGAACACCGGCAATAACGTCGTCTTCCGTCGAATCTGGATTACGAATCGCCTCGATATTGAGCAACGGTTGGTCCGGTGGACCCGAGAACAACAGTATGCCTTTGCGAACGATCAGATCCTGTCCGTAAGCGTGGAATCGCCCTTCCGGAATGTTGATCTGCCCGTTAAGACCCAACCCCTGTTTATCCTGAACCATTTTCAAATCGCCGTTCAAACGTGCTTTCAAACCAAATGCACTCAGGCGCACGTTATCGCCGACGTGGATAATCAGATTACTGTTGATTGGGATCCCCGCGCTTTGCGGTTTAATTGGCTTCAGGTTTTTATCCAGCATCACTTCGTCACTGGAAACGCCGACCGAGCTTTCAGGCACGTCATGCACCACGATACGCGCCCACGGAATATCGACACGGCCATCCAGTGTGAACAGACTCGGCGTCGCCACAAACTCAATATCTGGCGAAACATCGAGGCGCACCATCGGTGGCACCGTAATGCGCACCTTATTGCCTTTCGCCGCCACACGCGCACGCCAGTTGTCGATTTGCGTCCAGTCCGCGTCACCGCTCAGAGCAATATCCCCTTGTTTGGTGCGCACCGTACCGGCAAGCGTTGAGTTCATGCCGTTAAAGTTCATGGCAATCTGGCTTGGCTGCATATCAAACGGCATAAAGTTACCATCAACATCGATGCCGTTAAGTTGCATTTGCCCAAACAGTTGCGGTCGCTCTGCGTTACCCGCCAGGCGTAAGTTAGCGTTGAGCTTCCCGGCGGCTTTTTCCCCGCGTGAGAAAATTGAGTTAGCGATAGCCAAATCAAAGTTACGCATATTCACATTACCGCCCAGATTACGACGACCTTGAGGATCGGTAATTTGGACCTGGCCGTCGAACTGGCCGTTTTGCGCGACGCGAATCAACCAGCCAAGTTGCGCCTGGTTATTCTTCAGTTGTGCATTCAGATTCAACGTATCAAACGCCACCCGCAGTGGGCTGTCGTTAACCATTTGGGTGACTTTCACACCGCTACCTTGCAGCGTGACGGTACCTTGCGGCAGCCCCTTAGATTCACTATCCCAGCTTACATCCGCGCGGCCCGTGAAAGTGCCCACGGCTTGTGTATCTTCCGGCATAAACGGTTTGAGCATCGCGAGATCAAAGCGATTCAGGTTAACGACCGCACGGCCTTTCGCGCCAGCATCAATCGGTTGTGGTACGCAAAGCTCGGCATTCGGGTTAGTCCAACAATGCGCGCCGATATTAATCTTCTGCTCTTTATTGCGGTAATCCAGCGCCATAGCGCGATTGAGCGACCACGGGCCAACCGGTGTTTCAAAGCGCGTGTTACTGAGATTGCCGCGCCAGCGTTCTTCTGCCCGATCAAAACTGCCGCTCAAATCCAGTTGCCCGGACACCGGCTCACCCTGGAGTCGCAATTGCAACTGATGCTGCTTTTCAGAACCTTTTGCCGCGAGGGTTACCAGGTTGATGGTGACGCCTGGCTGGGCAATTTGCTCAATGCGCAGATCCAGATTGCCGGAGATTTGATCGGTAGATTTCACATCCCCTTTCAGCAAAACGCGTGCAATGGACAGCTCTTGCCAGCGCAGATTATTCGCCGTGACATCCGCCAGTAATTGCGGCGCTTTCACGTCGCCACGCACTTTGATAAGACCTTTTGCCGTACCGCCAAGTCCCGGTAACGCGTTATCCAGGCTCGGGGCGTCAATGTGGGCATCCAGCTCCAAATCTTTCGCACCCAGTTCGCCTTTAATATCCGCGCTGTTGCGCCCCAGTTCGACATGCACACCGGGGATTTTCCACTGCATGTAACTGTTGCCGTTGAGTTTCCCGGCAACATTCACTTTGTTATTTTTGACGTTACCGGCAAGCTTCAGCTCTGATACATCTACCTGCCAGGTCCCGCCGTACAAACTGCCGCTGGTTTTCACCAGGCCATCAAGCTTCGCAGGCCATTCCGGGAATTCCTTCGCCGTGTTGATGCCGTCGAGTGTCAACTCTCCGCGCCAGCTAATCGCTTTGCTCCAGTCGAGAACCGCTTTCAGGTCGGTGTTACCCTGCAATGCGCTAACCCGGAGCTTGTCGAGTTTAAGCTGTTGCTCGTTGCCTTTGCCGTCAAGCGTGATGACGGCTGGCGGGAGTTGTTCGCCTTTCACAGCGGTGCGCAATGACAGCGTATAGTCGGTCATCTTTCCGCTAAATTTCAGTTTCAGGTTGTCTGCCTGGAACTCTTTTTTCCCGGTAAACGGCCAGTAAAGCTGTTTGCTCACCACCTCCAGATTAAGCGGCAAACCGGCCTCGGCAAGCTGGGTGTGTGCGGTGAGTTCCATGTCGACCGGGCCTGAAAGATTCATGCCGACTTTCAGCACATCTCGCAGTTCCCCGCCAATCTTCATCTTCACCTTTTCGCCTTTAATCGGATCGATGTTGAGCGTGGTGTTTAAGGTGAGATCCACCGGCCATTTATCACGTAGCTCCGCGCTACCCGTGGCGTTGACCAGCCCCTGGTTTGAATCGACATCCAGCGCATCCAGTTTAAGTAAACCGTCGATGCTGCTGACTTTCAGCAACAGGCTGCTGACCAGCAAATCGGTATCACCGGTGAGGCGCAACTGCGAGCCACGAAACTCCTGAATATTCAGGTTTAGCGGCAGATGCACATCGGTCATTTCTGGCAAAACAGGATGTTCAAACAGCTGTTTTAGCGTTTCGCCAAGCGGTAACTCTTCCGGTTGCGGGTTCTGGATTTTCGGCTCGACCACCTCTTCTTTGGCAACTTTGGCAACCTTCGGCAGCGCAATCAGTAACCCTTCAAGATTTGTCGGCGTCACCGTCAGGTTGCGTTCTTGCCAGTTCAGGCCCGAGGTAAATTCCATTACCGAAACGGTGGTGTTATCAATCTTGATATTGACGTTGTTGAGCGCCACACGGCTCAGCGTGATGGGATACGGCGTGGTGAGATTTAACGGACCCGTGTCCTCCTCCTGCACCGGTGCCGATGGCGGCATTTTCTTGGTGTCGACCACGACGTCGATATCTTTGAGCGAGAGATTATTCACGCACAGACTGCTGTCGCGCAGACAACCGAGTTTTACCGCGAGATTAATTTCGCCGGCGGTCACATTGACGCCCGGCTGTTGGTATCGCAAACCTTTGATACTCAGGTTGCGCCACCCCCCTGTTACGCTCGCAATATCCAGCCCCGGCACCCAACGGTTAGCGGCATTAAATAAGACGTGCAGCCCGCTCGTCGTGCCCACCAGGAAACCGACTGCACCTATCAGCAGCACAACAAAAAACAACACCGCGAGGCTTATCTTCTTCCAACGACTCATAGTTCAGGCCCCAAACCGATGTAAAACTGTAAACCGTGCTCATCTTTATCAGCCACAGGAACGGCAAGATCGAGCTTTATTGGCCCGACAGGTGACTGCCAGCGCACACCCAGACCTGCGCCAGTTTTAAAGTTGCTCTGTTTGAAATCATTGACCGCTTCGCCCGAGTCAACAAACACGGCTCCCCACCATTTACCCGTAACGTTGTACTGGTATTCCAGTGAACCGGTGATCATTTTTGATGCACCCGTTAGCTCGCCTTTGTCGTTTTCCGGTGAGACAGATTTATAGGAGTAACCACGAATACTGCGGTCGCCACCGGCGAAGAAACGCAAGTCTGGTGGCACTTTGTCGAAGTCGTTGGTTTCAATCCAGCCCACATTGCCGCGCACCACGAAGCGGTGTTTTTCCTGCAACGTTCGGATCCAAACCTGTTGTGCCTGAATGACGGCAAAGTCGACATCTGACCCCCACATGGTGTCGGAAACATCAACCGAGTAGCGTTGTGAATCCCCCCAGGTTGGCATCAACCCCCCACGTGAACGGGTACGGTTGAGGCTCAGACCCGGATAAAGCAGCATCGTGGTGTTGGTGACGTCTGCCTGAGTAAAGTGGTCGAGGCTCCAGCGCAGGTTGATGGCATGTTGCCAGCCGCTGGATAAATCCCAGTATCGGGAGACCGCAAGCGTGCTGGAGTCGGATTTGGTATCGTTCAGGTCAGTCGCTTTAAAGCCACCCTGCACCAGATAATATTGTTCCAGCGGATTTTTAAGCAGCGGGACTTTGTAGCTGAAATCAACAATCTGTTCAGGGGCTGAAAGGCTGATACTGCTGGTCAGGCTGTGGCCGTAAGAGTTCATCCACGGTTTTTTCCACGATGCTTTTACGCGCGGCCCAACGTCCGTGGAATAGCCCACACCCGTTTCAATCGTATTTTCAGTTCTCGGTGAAACCACGCCCGTTAATGGCAACACCTTGGTTTTGCGAGATTTATCAAAATCCGGCGCCACAACGACCGAATTAAACCAGCCCGTTGCCGATAAGCGGCGGTTTAACTCTGCCAAATCACTCGACTGGTAATAATCACCCGTCTTAAAAGGCACCAGATTTTGCAGATAATCTTCATTAATTTGTGAACCTTCGAAGGTCACCGCACCAAAACGGTATCGCTCACCGCTGTTGTAATCGATGTCCCAGAACGCCTGGCGACGCTCAAGGGAAACCCCGAGTTGGCTTTTGAGGAATTCACTGTCGAAATAGCCCTTTCGCAGCGCGATGCTGGAAAGATCTTTTTTGAAGCTGTCGTAATCGTGGTGATTAAGAACAGTGCCGATCTTCGGGCGTTCGCCCAATAACGCGATGTAATCTTTATCATCGCGCGCGCCGCCGCGCAGGATAACCTCGGTGCCGCCAATCAGCACAGGCGGGCCTGGATCGACTTTAGCTATCAAAACCTGACGCCCTTTGGCCGGTGGTGGCCGCAGGTCGAACTCAATGGTCGGCTCATAATACCCGAGCGCTTTCAAACCATTACGGATGGCATCATCCACGCGCGCGCGAAAACGCCTGTCCGGCGTGACCTCATCACTCTGAATCGTTGAAAGTTGAGCACGAACGTTTTTTTGTAGCTCGCCGCTTAACCCATCAACCTGTAAACGCACATTGGCAGCTCCCGCCCACGTGCTTACCAGGCACAAACAGGCCGAGCAAATAATACGGATTTGTGGCACGTTTTCTCCTGAATATCCTTGTTCCCACCCCTGGAAGGAAACGTTATCGCCGCCCTTAGGCTTAACAAAACCCCAACAATTGGGGTTGAAAACTGCACAATAACCCAAATATTTCTTATATGTACTGTAGTCTGATAATGCGTGGTTATTGTCCGCAATAACACGCCTCGTTACAACCGCGCGACGGTTGTTGTTAAATTTTGCCGATATCGGGAGAACATGACTGATGAAATTATTTGAGAAAACCCATCCCGTGACCCAGTCAGAAGCGTTGCCTGGCCGCAACACCCCGATGCCGATCGCCACGTTGCATGCGGTTAACGAACATTCAATGACAAATGTACCAGATGGGATGGAAACCGCTTATTTTGCGATGGGTTGTTTCTGGGGCGTTGAACGACTGTTCTGGCGGATACCTGGGGTTTACAGCACCGCCGCAGGTTACGCTGGCGGCTTTACACCCAATCCGACCTACCGCGAAGTGTGCAGCGGCATGACCGGGCACACCGAAGCCGTGCGTGTGGTTTACGATCCACAAGTGGTGAGTTACGAACAATTGCTGCATGTGTTCTGGGAAAATCACGATCCGGCTCAGGGCATGCGCCAGGGCGGAGATGTCGGCACGCAATATCGTTCCGCGATTTACCCGCTGACGCCAGAGCAAGATAGCGCCGCTCGCGCCAGTTTCGAACGCTTCCAGGACGCGATGGCTCTCGCCGGAGATGACCGTAAAGTGACCACGGAAATCGCCAACGCGGGTCCGTTCTATTATGCCGAAGACGACCACCAGCAATATCTGCATAAAAATCCGTATGGATACTGCGGCATTGGTGGCATTGGCGTTTGTTTACCGCCACAGAACTAATCTATTCCCTTTCAAGCGGATAGCTTTGATGGCTATCCGCTTTTAGCGTATCGCCTCTCCCCGACTCCCCCGCTGACTGCGTTTGTACAAACGGTTACCCGCGCTTCGTTTACGGCTAATTGACAACCATGATATGTTATATGGTAACAATTACACCTCAATAATGATCCCATGCAGCCCTCTCAACCTTCTGAATCAGCGGAGCCTTCACCGCTAACCTCTCAGGCTCGTTACGCCCTCGCTCCCGCGCAGGCAATGCTTACCGCAAGATTAGTTTTTGGCTTAAGCGCCGTGATTTTCCTGATGATGGTGGTGGCGCTGATTGCCAGTATTTTCGAGCCATCTTCCCGCTGGCCAACGTTTTTAACCAGCAATGCCGCTGCCCTGATTTTGCTCGCGACCTCTTTATTTAATGCACAGCGAATTTGCCAGTGGCGGGCTGCGAAGTACTCGCCTCGGCTAAAACCTGAAGCGGAAGTCGAAGCCGAATTACCGCCGACGATTTACCAACGTCTTTGGGCGCTTATTCCCATCAACTTCAGCCGCATCAATGTGTTGCTCAAGAGCGATGGCGTTTGGCTTGGGTCAATGGCGCTGTTTACCCTGTTTGTCACGCAAGCGGGAGTATCCGCTAACTACCTTGCGCTCGATGAAGGCAACCTGCGTTGGGTGGCAGTTGGGATCCTTGCGGCAGCGATGTTTGCCACGTTAGTGGCTGAACGCCACCTGGCCGCCACCGCAGACGAAGCCTGGCCTGAAGCAAAATTGATTGCACCGCTGTTACGCCTGACTCTGGCGGTGCAATTTCTCTCTTTACCAGCGCTGATTTTCCCCACACCCACTATCCCATTGCTGGTCAATCTCCCTGCCATTCTGGTTATTCTGGTCGCGCTTGAATTCCTGCTGCGCGGCCTGTTTTCGCTGTTCACACCGCCAAATGAAGAAGGGTGCGAGCCCGCATTCCTCGCGCAGAGCCAACTGGCCGCGCAGCTTGTATGGCCTCCACGCCCGTTACTCTTTTTGCAGCATGAGTTACATCAACACTTCGGTATCGATTTACGCCAGTTATGGGCTTTCACCGTTCTGAAACGCGCATTCTTACCCGTGCTGGCGTTGATGCTGCTTTGTGGTTGGCTGTTAACCGGGATGCAGCAAGTTTCTGCCACCCAGCGTGGGATTTATGAACGCTTTGGTAAGCCCGTAAAAGTGTTGTCATCCGGCCTGCATTACGGGCTACCGTGGCCGTTCGGACAAGTGATACTCACGGAAAATGGCCAGGTACACGAGTTAGCCGCAGGCGAAGAACCCGATAGTGCAACAGAGCCTTTAGCAAGCGCGGAAGGCGAGGCGCCGCAAAGTGCCGATCGCCTGTGGGATGCTATCCATAGTTTTGATAAAGCGCAGATTATTGCCAGCCAAAGCGGTAGCCAACAGAGTCTGCAAATCATTAATAGCGATGTGCGGTTTATGTGGCGCATTGGCATGAGCGACAACGCCGCACTGGCGGCGACCTATCACAGCACCAATCTCCAGGAATTGATTCGCAGCACCGCGAATCAGGTGCTGGTGCATCAGTTTTCCTCTCAGACGCTTGAGCAGCTATTGGGGGAGCAACGCAACGCCTTAGCCAACCAGATTAAGCAAGCGGTGCAGCAAAAACTTGATAGTCTGCATTCAGGCGTCGAACTGCTCTCAACCGTGGTCGAAGCCATTCATCCTCCGGCAGGCGCAGCTGACGCTTTCCATGGGGTGCAGGCGGCGCAAATTTCGGCTCAGGCGCTGATATCCCGCGAACGCGGACATGCCGCTGAACTGGCTGCCAGCGCCCAAACCACCGCCACTACACGCCAGAATCAGGCGCAAATGAACGCCACCGATGTGACCAGCAAAGCACAGTCCACGGCGGTGCGTTTCGCCGCACAAAAACAGGCAGTGGCGCAGTCGGGGCAGGTGTTTGTCGATGAATTATGGTACAGCCAGCTACACCAGACACTCGGCCACAGCCCGTTGCTGATTATCGACCACCGCATTGGCGCAGGCTCACCACCGACTATCGATCTGCGCGATTTCCCCTCATTAAATGAAGTAGCACGGCGCGACGCGCCTTCTAAACCGACACAGGAGTCCTCCCGTTGAGCCATTCACATCATAATGGTTGTGGTTGCCAACACAACCCACATTCTGCTTCGGACACTCATAAAAAGGGAGCATGGAAACGCATTGCGGGTGCGGGATTGCTGGTTGTTTTGCTGGTCGCGGCGGCAAGTCTTGTGCAGGTGCGCTCAGGGGAATCACTGATCATCACCCGCTTTGGCAATCCGGTGCGCGTGTTACTCGACCCTGGCCTTGCCTGGCGATTGCCCGCACCGTTTGAAATGTCGACCGCCGTGGATTTGCGTCTACGCACCACGTCGAGCGGCTTACAGGATGTTGGCACGCGCGATGGCCTGCGGATTATCGTGCAGTCTTTTGCCGTCTGGCAGGTCGATAACACGCCGGAACATGTGCAGCGCTTTATGCGAGCGGTGCAAAACCAGCCGGACGAAGCCGCGCGGCAAATCCGTGCCTATTTAGGTTCAGCGCTGGAAACCACCGCCAGCGGATTTACCCTCTCGCAACTGGTGAATACCGACAGCCAGCACGTGCAACTCAACCAGTTTGAATCCCATTTGCAGGCGCAAATCAGCCAGCCGCTGCTGGAAAGTTATGGGATTCGGCTGGTGCAAGTTGGCACCGAACGCCTGACGCTACCGGCGGTGACGCTCAACGCCACGGTCGATAGAATGCGTGCCGAGCGCGAAACCATTGCCACCGAACGCACCGCTGAAGGCAAACGCGCGGCAGCAGAAATCCGCTCAGCGGCAGAACGTGATGCACGTATTGTGGAAGCGCAGGCGCAGGTTCAGGCCGCTGACATCGAAGCGCAGTCTCAGGCACAGGCGGCAGAAATTTATGGCAAAGCGTACGCCAGCTCGCCGCAGCTTTATCGCCTGTTACGCCAGCTTGATGCACTGAGTGGCGTGGTGAATTCCAGTACCCGTCTGGTATTACGCACCGATGCTGCGCCGTTCCGGCTGCTGGTTGAAGGGCCGAAACTGGATAAAACTCATGAGTGATATCCAGACCAAAAAGTCGGCTGGCCCGTGGACGCAGTCGATACGCCTCGCTTTTTATGCGCTGTACGGGCTGACGCTGCTGGCGGCTGCGTCGTGGTTGTTCTCTAACATTCGCCAAATACCCGCCGACAGCCGCGCGGTGGTGCTGCATTTTGGCGCGGAGCAGCGCGTGGCCGAGCCGGGTTTGTTGCTAACCTGGCCAAAGCCCATTGACGATGTGGTGATGGTGCCTGCTCCCGACCGCGTTATCGAACATCACGTTACGGCACTTCTGCGTTCGACCGACGCGCAGCATGCAGATGCTCGCGGCGACAGCAGCAGCGATGCGCTGGCCGGTTCAGGTTATCTGCTCACGGGTGATACGGCGGTGGTGCAACTGGATATCAGCGTGTTTTATCGCGTCATTTCGCCAATGGATTATGTGTTGCAGGGTGAACATGTGATCCCGGCACTCGACCGTCTGGTTCAGCGCGCAGCCATTGCCGTGTGTGCATCAAGGGATCTGGATACGATTCTGGTTGCGCGCCCGGAAATGGTCAGCAGCGATTTGAATGTTGCCCAGCAGCGTGAACGCCTGCGGGCCGATGTGCAGCACAACATCGAACAGAACCTGCAACGCCTGACGCAATCGGGCAGTTCGCTGGGCATCACACTTGAGCGCGTAACGGTGCAATCCACGCTGCCTACTCCCACCGTCACCGCCTTCAATGCGGTGTTAACCGCCAGCCAGCAGGCATCGCAAGCTATTGCGACCGCAAATACCGATGCGTCTGTAATTCGACAGAAATCCACGCAGCTTGCGGATCAGCTACGCCAGACAGCACAAGCGCAGGCGCGAGAAAACGTGGCGAAAGCCCAGTCCGATACGGCGATGGTGAACCGGCTGGCCAGGAGTCCAAATGACCCAGATTTATTAGCGCGAGTGTACCGCGAACGCATTGCGGCGATTCTCGCGCAGGCCGCATCCGTCATCACCGTCGCCCCGCAGGATGATGCGAATATGATCCTGCAAGCGGCCGGGCAAAAGGAACCTTCTAAACCATGAGCACCCATTCTGTGAATCCCGGCGGTGCGCTGTCGCACCAAGAACAGCGGCAGGTAGCCCGCCAGCTCATCCTGGCGTTGACCGCCGGTGGCACGCTCATTTTGGGTTTGCTGTGGCGAGTCCTGGCGCCCGATCAACTTGCCGTGGCCGATATCATATTGGGTAGCGCTTCGCTGATGGTCGCCGTCCCGGTATTGCGCCACGCCTTTTACAGCCTGCGTTATCCAAGTTTGCACGGCATTACCGATCAACTGGTGGCGCTGGCTTTGATTGGCTCGTGGGCAACCGGAGATTTGCTCACCGCTGCGTTGTTACCGCTGATTATGATCGTCGGCCATATCCTCGAAGAACGCAGCGTGATTGGCTCGCAAGAAGCCATTGAATCATTGAGCAAACTGACCCGCAGCCGGGCGCGACGCTTCGATGCAAACGGCAATCTGCATGAAGTCGATAACCATGAACTGGTCGCGGGCGATATTGTGGAAGTGCGTGCGGGTGACCGATTACCTGCCGACGGGCGCGTGCTGGACGGCCAGGCCAGCCTCGACACAGCCCCCATAACCGGGGAATCCGTACCGCAGGAAGTAAAAGCCGGGATGAATGTTTATGGCGGGGCGATAAATCTTGATGGGCGGTTGCGCATTGAAGTCACGCGCACCGGGGAAACCTCAACCCTTGGACGAGTTGTGGCATTAATGCAAAGCGCCGAGCAGGCCAGCCCGCCAATCACCCGTTTACTGGAACGCCACGCGGCGCGATACCTGCTACTGGTGTTACTGATTGCGGCCAGTACCTGGTTTTTAACGCAAAACACGCAGGCGATGTTAGCGGTGCTGGTTGCCGCCTGCCCGTGTGCGCTGGTGCTTTCCGCACCCGCAACCTCCATTGCCGGTCTGACCGTCGCTGCGCGTCACGGTATTTTGATTCGCGGTGCGGCATTCCTCGAAGAATTAGCCGAACTGAACGCGGTCATCATCGACAAAACCGGCACGCTTACACACGGCAAATTGCAACTGCATGCGCTGCTCCCACAAGCAGGCGAATCGCCAGAAGCACTCTCTGCGCTGGCGGCAAGCCTGGGCGCAACCAGTAACCATCCCGTCAGTTGTGCGATGGTGAATATCGCGCCGCAAAACGCCTGGCCACATCTGGAAAATGTGCATGAACATCAGGGCCTGGGCGTGTCGGCAACCACGGCGGCAGGCGAGGCATTTCTCGGCAGGCATGAACTCTTAAAAACCCAGGTTGTCGATTTACCCCAAGAGCCACAGCATGACGGGCCGATTGTTGGCCTGGTGCTGGCGGGCCGTTTCCGTGGCTGGATTTTACTGGCCGATAGCTTGCGTGACGAAGCCGCTAACGCCATGAAAGAATTGCGTGAGTTAGGGCTGAACCAGCAGTTATTACTGACCGGTGACCGCCAGGCTGTAGCAGAACGCATCGCAAAAAACGTCGGCATCAACAACGTTATCGCCGGCGCGCTTCCCGCGGATAAATTGCAGCAAGTCAGCGCGCAAATCGACAATGGCTTCCGGCCGATGGTGGTCGGCGATGGCATCAACGATTCACTGGCGCTAAAAGCGGGCGTCGTCGGCGTGGCGATGGGCGCAGGCGGCTCGGATATCGCTATGGCATCGGCAGATATCGTACTGATTGGCGATGATTTACGCCGTCTGGGAACCTGCGTGCGATTAAGCCGTCTGTGCCGACGCACATTGCAGATGAACGTGATGATTGGCCTGGGCTGGACGCTGGTGATTGTCGCCGCTGCGGCGTTTGGCTGGCTGGGTGCGTCCGGCGCCGTCATTGCCGCGATATTGCATAACCTGAGCACGCTGCTGGTATTGGGTAATGCCGGGCGATTGTTAAGGTTTGAAGAGAAGTTGAGCGACTAAGTCATTCATCAAAAAAGGCCACCAAATAATAGGTGGCCTTAAACAATGGGTTTTCAGGGTTATCTAATTTGACGCGATATGCCCTATCAGTGAAGTTCAAGTCTGACCAACTCCATCGGGCAGAACACACCTTCACAACCTTCGATTTCAACACATTCAGAACGACGAATTTGTTCGGCTGATTTACCTTCGCCGTGAATGGTTTTAATGACACCAGTCAGACCCTTATTGAACACCATAACACGGCTGCCAGTAGAGATAGCGTTACGGTAGCAATCATAGGTCAACATCATCATTCCTCCTTTTTTGATGTATCGATACGAGTTGATTTAACGGCAAATAAATAGCTCTTGATCGGTAAAAATGTTTTGAGCTAAGTCAAAATTTTATACGTTTCAGATGCTCAAGAAAAGACCTAAGTCGATCAGCTAAACAACGTGTTTTGACCACTACCCCGCCATATGTCCGCACCTCGCTCACAGCAGTCCGACGATGGCTTTATGGTTGGTTTCGTGCCAATGTCATCGTCGAACTGGTTCTGCTCCAGAGGATTCCGACATGACCACTTTTCATCAACTGACTGCTACCAGCCTGCGTGGCCAGCTCATCTCAATGGCCGACTACGCGGGTAAACTGGTTCTGGTGGTTAATACCGCCAGCCATTGTGGCTTCACGCCGCAATACACAGGCCTTGAAGCGCTCTACAAGAAGTACGCCGCCCAGGGGCTGGTGGTGCTTGGTTTCCCCTGCAACCAGTTCGGTAAGCAGGAACCCGGCGGTGCCGACGAAATCGCGCAGACCTGTCACATCAACTATGGTGTGAGCTTCCCGATGTTCGAGAAAGTGGAGGTCAACGGTGCCGCTACGCATCCGGTGTTTCGTTACCTTAAAGAAGAATTGCCCGGCGTGCTGGGCGTGCGGATCAAGTGGAACTTCACTAAGTTCCTGATCGGACGCGACGGCAAACCGATCAAGCGTTTTGCACCGTTCACCACCCCAGAGAAAATGGAAGCCGCAATCCTTGCAGCACTTAAAATCTAAGTGCTCCTGTTATTCGAGCCATTCCCCCCAATTTCTTAGACTTTCCTCATACAACTCGCTCCGGCGGGTTATATTTAAATTATCTCAATCATGTTCGAGAACAGGGAAATGATGATTCGTTTAACCTCGCTGGCCTTCGTGCTTGCCGCCGTGACTCACAGCGCACTGGCGGTTACCTATCCTCTGCCGCCGGAAGGGAGTCGCCTGGTCGGTAATTCGTTTGTTATCACCGTACCGGAGGGGAACACCCAACCTCTGGAGTATTTTGCTGCACAGTACGATCAGGGGTTCAGCAATATGACCGAGGCCAACCCCGGCGTGGATCTGTTTCTGCCGCGTGCCGGAACGCAACTGACCATTCCTCAGCAGCTGATTTTGCCGGATACCGCACGTCAGGGCATTGTGATAAACGTCGCGGAGATGCGCCTGTACTACTATCCGGAAGGGAGCAATACGGTGCAGGTTCTGCCGATTGGTATCGGTCAGGCGGGGCGGGAAACGCCGCGTAACTGGGTGACTCATGTGGAGCGTAAGCAGGAGGCCCCGGCCTGGACGCCAACGGCGAACACCCGTAAAGAGTACGCCCGCGAGGGTAAAACCCTGCCGGCGTTCGTGCCGCCGGGGGAAGATAACCCGATGGGGCTGTATGCCATTTACATCGGCAAGCTGTACGCCATTCACGGCACCAACGCCAACTTTGGCATCGGCCTGCGGGTGAGTCAGGGCTGTATCCGCCTGAGGAAAGACGATATCAAATACCTGTTCGATAACGTGCCGGTCGGCACGCGCGTGCAGTTTATCGATCAGCCGGTGAAAACCACCCTTGAGCCAGACGGGCAGCGCTGGCTTGAAGTACACGAGCCGCTGTCGCGTAACCGCGCCGAGTTTGAATCTGACCGGAAAGTCCCACTACCAATGACCACGCAGTTGCGTAATGCCACCGAAGGGGCGGGCGTGGATGCAGGCGTAGTCAGCGCTACGCTGACACGTCGTTCTGGTATGCCGGTGCTGATTAACACAGGGTCGATAAAAGCCGGACAGTTCTAAACTCGCGGGAGCGAGAACGGCGAACAAACGCGCAACCGATTCATTAATCCAGAAAATGCGTACCTTCAGCGCCGCGCATTGGTTAAAGTAATCGTTTGCGTATAAAGGAATAGCCCGATGATCATCAAAAAAACATGTCTGCTGGCACTGTCAGCATGTTGCCTGGTACTGCCTTCCCTGAGTTTCGCCCAGCCGTCACCGAAAGGGCCGATCGTGGTTCAGGGCGCAATGCCAATTGAAGCCGAACATTTTGCTCAACGCCTTGATAACCCGAAGGAACAGCAGATTGGCGGCTGGCGTTTCTGGAGCGGCACGGTAGACGGTTATCCGGTGGTGGTTTCTGAGACATTGAAGGGCATGTCAAACGCCGCGGCTGCCACGGCGATTGCCGCCACCCAGTTTCATCCGGTGGCAATCATTAACCAGGGCACGGCAGGTGGCCACGACCCGGCGTTGAACGTGTATGACATCGTGCTGGGCAAATACTCCGTAAACCTGGGCGCGTTCAAAACCCCGCACAAACTGAAAGGTGAAGGCAGCGATTCCCTGCAGTGGAAACCGATGGATCTGTTGGCCTCTAAAGGCAGCGCCGGTGAAGATAAAACCCCGCACACCATCCGTAAATTCCCGGGTGACGCCCAGTTGCTTGCGGTTGCGGACAGCGTTAAAAGCACATACACCCGAGGTAAAGTGGTGGATGGGGTGATTGGTTCGGCGGATCTCTGGAACAGCGAACTGGACAGAATCAGCCATTTCCACACGACCTATCAAACCTCTGCAGAGGAGATGGAAACCGCGTCAGCCGCACAAACCGCCGCGGCTTTTGCGATCCCGTTCGTCGGGATCCGCGTGTTATCCAATAACATCACCAACGATGGTAAATACGATCCGCAAACCGGCCTGGCCTGTCAGGACTATGTGTATCAGGTAGTGAAGGCGTACGTTGCCAAACTGGACGCGGATAAAAAGTAAGACGGTAAATTGACTCGCGCCAGGATTGTCATGATCCTGGCGATTTCTGTCAGGGTGAGGATGAGTCTCTAAGTTGAATTAGCTCAGACTTTATCTGAGAGGTTGAGTAGGTAGAATCTAATCAAAGCTGACAGTCTGGTTTGAGCGATGAGCAGAAGTTGGATTGCCGTATGTTCTCTAAATGTGAATGGTACGATTATGCAGGATGCTTACAAAGCCTCTATGCCAAAACACCATATTTATCATTTAGTCTGCCAATCCATGATATCAATTTAAATATTGAAGTTGAGAATGACCGTTTCTTTGCCTGCATTACTGAAAGACAAGGGGAAAAGGCTTTTTCCCTCTATGTGGCGGAGCAGGTCCCGTTTCAAACGTCTTAATGATATTTCCTTAGAAATCCGTCCGTTAAGGTAAAAATCAAGCGATTCTTTACGGCAAATTGCTCGCGCCGCACCTTCGATACCAGATTCATGCAGCATTTCTGCGCGATCGCGGCTGATTCCATTGATGAGGAAGACGAGATCATCGATTATTGCTGTAAGCATTTTGATTGCGGTGACACTATTTCCTACTGAAGCGTGCTTCCAGATAGGTTCATGGTGTGCAACCCTATTTCGCAACTCTTTGATAGGTAGCAATTTATTATGAATATCGCCATGTCGACGTTCTGAAGGCAATAAATTGGGAAAAACCATCGGTTCTAAATGTGGCCATAATCGGTCAGATGTATTGAGATCATGATAGTTTCTCTCAAACATGCCAACCCAAAAACCGAACATCAATTCAGCAACAATTGCATCTGCATGTTGAGGCTTATGGCCACTAGTCAACTTTTCTTTTGCTTGTTTCAGCATGCTTTCATGGCGTGATGTCCACACCTTTTTGTTCTTACGACTTCCGCTACTTATGTTTTTTCGATAGAAATTGTTTGATAAATGAGGATATTGAGTCATGAAGGAGTTAAAATAATCATGCCCAGCCAGCTTCGTTAAAGGATCAAACCAAGCAGGGTTGTTAAAGTGAGCAGAAGCTGCATTATGAATACCGTTTCTCAAGGTTACTTCAAGGCATTGCAAAAGAGGGAAAAGTGCAGCGCCTACGCGTTTGTTCCAAACATAGGCTCCGATGCACTCTCCAAGAGTGGCATTGTTTGTTAGAGCAATGTATGTCTTAAGTCGAGCCTTAGATACGTAGGCTTCAATCGCGAGATTGTTGTGTAGTTGCAAAGTGCCCTCTCTACTGGTAAAGTTTAACGTAATGAACGCGTATGTTATTCCCTGTACTTACATAATACATATGCAGAATGCGGTCAGATACATGAATTTAGTAGTGTGTTTGCCCAAACAACAAAAGCGCCTTTTGGCGCTTTTGTTGTTTCTGTGACCAGCATCTTCACCAGCAGTTGGTGCATTTGTATGAAGGTCCGCTTCACGCCCTGAGACATTCGACAAGCTTTTTACGACCCTAGTAAGGGCGATTTTCGCTCTTCAAGCGCCAGTAAATATTTCGCTTCGTCATAACGGGTTCTGGTCTTCCAGCAGCGGTAAATAACCCTTATCCATTTGAATGCCAGAGCCCGGATCGCGGACTGATGAGATTTTCCCTTTTCTCGCTGCCCCTGATAATACCGTCTGGCCCAGTATGATGAGTTTACCGTCTTCGCAGTCCATTCCACGAATGTCTGTCGGACGAACTTCGCACACTGCCAACGCCAGTGCACCCAGGATTTTTGGCCGCTTCGCTCGGTTACTGGCGCGATGCCAGCATAGTTTTGTATTTCTTCTGCGCTGTTGAAGCGGTTGCGGTTATCACCCAATGCTGCAAGCATTCGCGGGCCCATACACGGTCCCATGCCCGGCAGTGATTTGAACAGTTCAGCATCTGGCAATTTGTCAAAATGCGTTTCGATTCGTTCGTCATAGGTTTTGATGATTTCACTCACGACTTTAATTTGTGCCGCCAGTGCTGTAGCCATCAAAGCATTAGCTTCTATAACTACTGGGTCTGTAGTCAATGGAATCGAACTCTCAATGCTCGCAACACGCTGCTCGGTAAGGGATCTTGCACGACCACCTTTGGTATTCAGAAAGTTACGGATCGTGTCGCGCCTGGCGCGTTTCAGTTGCTGCAGACTGGGCCACCGTATAATCAGTTCGCACAACAGTAAACTCCCCCTATGTGAGAACCATTCCAGAGGCTGAGGATAATACTGCTTCAATGTGTTGATAAGGCGGTTCACGAAGCGGCGTTTGTCTTCAACCAACTGGCGACGCTGTTCAACTAACTGCTGGAGCAACCTGATATCTGCATTGTCAGGCTCGATGGCCTTTATCTTTTGGGGGTAACGTAGCATTAGCTCTAATGCTAACTCAGCATCCTGGGGATCATCCTTCGCACCACTTGGCCAGAAGGTCTGCCGATAGCGGGCCAGTGACAACGAGTGCACAGGAAAAACAGTGACAAATGGGTACTTCTGTAGAGCATACACCACCGGGCCTTTCTTCAGCTCAAGGGCTATAGCGATCCTGCCTTTCACCTTTTGGTACAATTCGTTGAGCCAGATATCAAGCGCTTCCGGGGTATGTTCAACCACATGGAATATACGTTCGCCGTTTTTAAACTGAACGCAGACATCATGCTTTTTATCTGCCCAATCCAGACCAACATGAGCAGCAAACTTATCTATCGCAGTCATCACCAACTCCTTTTTATCGGGGATTGGTATGCATTCCACGTTCTTCGAAAGAAATATAGTCAGCAGTTTTCTGCATGCCCTGAGTATTCGTTAGCGAACGTGGAGCACTTACTGGCTCGAAAGCAAAGCGGCAATCATCAAATCACATGATTCTGGCACAATATTCGTAACCAGTAAGCGCATACCCTGAATCACTTAAAAGTGTAACTCTCAGGGTTCGAATGACTATATCTGGCACAGAGAGGCCTGTCAGATTATTTTTAGCTCTGCGTTGTGATAGTGCCAGTTCGAGTTTGTGCGAATACATCTAAGTCATACAAATTAGTATCTCAAGTAGCAGCCGAATACAGGCTGCCAGCTCATTTTCACTTCTATGCCTGATTTAAACTATCCGCTTTTCGCTCAAGCCGATGTAATGCCGGAATCAGCGAGCTAATTACCGCAATCCCATGCCCTGCCTGGCAAAGCGTTTCCTGCGAAAACTCCACTACATTCTGTTCCGCAAAGGTAATAAATGATTTACCAATAAAACGCAGCGCGTGGCAAAGGCCTGCAATGCTTTCTTCGCAATGGCTGGCAAGCTCTAAAGTTTCCTCGCTCGTCAAAGCATCAAGGTTAATTGCGGATATCGTGTGAGCCATATCGGAATAGAGAACATCCGTATCGGCGAGATGTGGAAACGTGTGGTCGGCAGATTGTGCTGCTGTGTTACTATTAGCGTCAGCCATAGCATTATCCTAAGTAATGGTTGTGGTTAGAGGCCCGGTTAGTGTTAGCGCACTGCCGGGCTTCGTTGTTTTTGCATGACTGGTGTCATACACTTGTAAGACACAATCACTTTAATTAGGTGTCAGACACATGTCAATCATAGAATTTAAAAAGAAAGGAAACAAACAAATTGCTTTACGTGTTGAGCCCTCTCTCGAAGCAGGAATACAGCAAGCTCTGAAACTTGATGGCGATGCATCTGTATCTGCATGGATTAAGAGGATCATCAGAAAGGAACTGCAGTCAAAGGGGATTAAAGTTGATGAATGAAAGAAGAGGAAATCCCCCATTCCAGTTTCGGTTAGATCCCGAACTGCGTAAGGCAATGGAAGAAGCACAACGCCAGGATGGTGATGAATCTCTGGCGGCCTGGATTAAGCGGATCATCAGAAAAGAACTAAAATCCAGAGAGGTTAAATAACGCTCACGCCACCAAATTATCCCCTCTGGCAGCTTCACACACCCTTAAGCTATACTACCCCTTGATATTGCTGGCCCAACCTCCACGGACTGGCAGTCAAAACGTATTAACCCTTAGATTTTCAACTTTCCTTCCGAGGCTCTGGCTCTAAGCCGGATAAACTATGTTAAACAGTATTTTACTAATACTTCTTCTTATCTCCGTCAGTGCGTTCTTCTCTATTTCGGAGATCTCGCTGGCAGCATCCCGTAAAATTAAACTCAAGCTTTTAGCTGATGAGGGTAACGTTAACGCGCAACGCGTGCTGACAATGCAGGAAAGTCCTGGCATGTTCTTTACCGTGGTGCAGATTGGCCTGAACGCGGTTGCAATTCTCGGCGGTATCGTCGGCGACGCGGCGTTTTCTCCAGCGTTTAAAGTCCTTCTGGAGCGTTTCTTCTCGCCAGAAATGGCTGACCAACTGAGCTTTATGCTCTCTTTCACCCTGGTCACCAGCTTGTTCATTTTGTTTGCAGACCTCACTCCGAAACGCATCGGTATGATTTCGCCTGAATCTGTTGCTTTGCGAATCATCAACCCGATGCGCTTCTGTCTGTTTGTCTTCCGTCCATTAGTGTGGTTCTTCAACGGACTGGCAAACGTCATTTTCCGTATTTTCAAACTGCCAATGGTGCGTAATGACGACATCACATCTGATGATGTGTATGCCGTTTTTGAAGCAGGCGCGCTGGCGGGTGTGCTGCGTAAGCAAGAGCATGAGCTGATCGAGAACGTGTTTGAGCTGGAATCGCGTACCGTGCCGTCGTCCATGACGTCACGCGAAAACATCATTTGGTTTGATTTGCATACCGATGAGCAGAGCCTGAAGAATAAAATCGCCGAGCATCCTCACTCCAAGTTCCTGGTGTGTAACGGCGATATCGACCACATCGTTGGCTATGTTGATTCAAAAGAGCTGCTGAACCGCGTGTTGGGCAACCAAAGCCTGGCGCTCAACAGTGGTGTGCATCTGCGTAATGCGCTGATTGTGCCGGATACGTTGACCCTTTCTGAAGCGCTGGAAAGCTTCAAAACTGCCGGTGAAGACTTTGCGGTTATCATGAACGAGTACGCGCTGGTGGTGGGTATCATTACGCTCAACGACGTGATGACAACACTGATGGGCGACCTGGTTGGCCAGGGCATGGAGGAGCAGATTGTCGCTCGTGATGAAAACTCCTGGCTGGTTGAAGGCGGCACACCGATTGATGATGTCATGCGTGTGTTGGATATTGACGAGTTCCCGCAGTCTGGAAATTACGAAACCATCGGCGGCTTCATGATGTTTATGCTGCGCAAAATCCCGAAGCGAACTGATTCGGTGAAGTTCTCGGGCTATAAGTTCGAGGTGGTGGATATTGATAACTACCGTATCGACCAGCTGTTGGTCACGCGTATCGATACCAAGCCGACACCGCTGACGCCAAAGCAGCCGGATGCGGATGAGCAGACCACTGCATAATTCCAATTCCCAGAAACACTAACGGCACCCTCGGGTGCCGTTTTTTATACTTCAATTTAATACCCTAAATAATTCGAGTTGCAGGCAGGCGGCAAAGTCCACGAATCTCCAGGAGCATAATCCATTATGTGACTGGAGTGAGAGGGCGAGCCAACGCACCTGCGGCTTGAAGTATGACGGGTATTTACGCCATTTCCGCCTGCATACGCAGTACCTGGCGGTTTACTTCAGACATAACAGATAGATGCTGCTTATCTTTCACTTTTGGAATAAGAATCTTACCCTTATCAAATTCAAAAGCGCCAACGTCCTTGATGTACAACCGTCCACGGAACAGGATTTTCACGTACTTCGCCACCTGAAGCGGGTTGTACCGTTGGAAAATTTTCATTCTTTTTTTCTCCTGCAGTGTTAACGCCCCTGCGGTTCCACATTTGGTCCGACAAAACGAGGCGAAAAATTTGGTGCCTGGAAACTATAGTCCATATGCAAATCGACACCTAGTTTGCACAATCTTATTTACGGTATTATTACAAAATCTCAGAATAATCTTTTCAAATGTAAACAAATCTTAGTTTAAGCCTTCAAAAAATAGGGATATGTGTTGTATCTCTCAAACTGGCATTGCTCTTGCGGGACAGAAAGCTATTCAGCACATATGCTTAAAACGTCACGACGAGTGGTCGGATCACCTGCTATTTTTAGTCAATAATAAGATAAGGAGTCATCATGTCCCTACGCACAACCCTTGCGCTTGCCTTGCTGCTGTTGCCTCTTGCAGCATCGGCACATAATTTCGAGAAAAATCAGCGAGTCTCACCTATTGGTATTACGGATAAAGGTGAGTTGATGCTCGACAATGATAAGTTTAGCTATAAAAACTGGAATAGTGCGCAGTTGGTGGGAAAAGTGCGAGTGGTGCAACATATTGCCGGGCGCTCTAGTGCGAAAGAGAAAAATGCAGGGCTGATTGAAGCGATTAAGGCGGCAAAATTCCCGCATGACCGCTATCAAACCACCACGATTGTGAACACCGATGATGCCATCGTCGGCACCGGGATGTTCGTTCGCAGCAGCCTTGAGAACAATAAAAAACAGTATCCGTGGTCGCAATTTATCGTCGACAGCAACGGCGTGGCGCAAAAATCCTGGCTGCTCGAAACCGGCAGTTCAGCGATTGTGGTGCTGGATAAAGAAGGACGCGTGCAGTTTGCGAAGGATGGCGCATTGACGCAGCAAGAAGTGCAGCAGGTCATGAGCCTGCTGCGCGAATTACTCAGTAAATAGTGGCTTAGTAAATAGAGACCCGGAAACCTGGGTTTAAGAATGACTCGCGCGGGGTGTAGTCAAGTGACTTACCCTGCCAGTCATGAACGTGCGCACCTGCTGCTGATGCAACCGCGTGGCCTGCTGCGGTGTCCCAGATGTTGGTTGGCCCGAAGCGCGGATAAAGCTGCGCCTGCCCTTCAGCCACCAGACAGAACTTCAACGATGAACCGATAGACGTTGTCTGGTGTTCACCCAATTGATGAAGATACTCTTTCAGTTCGTCATCGCCGTGCGATCGGCTAATCACCACCAACGGCGGGCGTGCATCGCGCACATGGATTTGGTTACGTGTGCCATTTTCCTCTTTCCAGGCCTTACCTTCAGCCGCGCTATACATCACGTTCAGAACCGGCGCATACACCACGCCCAACACCGCTTTCCCCTGCTCAATCAGGGCGATATTGACGGTGAATTCCCCGTTACGTTTCAGGAACTCTTTAGTACCATCCAGAGGGTCCACCAGCCAGTAGCGCTGCCAATGTTGGCGCGTTTCCCACGTCTGCGGATCTTCCTCTGAAAGCACGGGTATCTCTGGGGTGAGCGCTTGCAGCCCTTTCAGGATAATGGTGTGAGCCGCAATATCGGCCGCAGTCACGGGTGAGTCATCCAGTTTTTTCGTCGCCTCAAGCGGTTTCACACCCTGGTAAACATCCATAATGGCGGCTCCCGCTTCGCGCGCCAGTTGGCAAATTTTTTCTAGCATTCTGCACCTCATGTTGTGTTTCACACGCAGCATCGCGCGAATAACCTGTTGTTTTATTTATATCTCATTGCACCTGGTTGCGCTATCTGTGAAGCGATTCCGGTTTAACGATTCTCATTTCTGGTACACTTCACATTTTTGTAAGCAACAACGTTTATATACATAGTCTTTTATGACCTGGCTCGAGAAAAGGACCTTTATCATGATTAAGTTTAGTGCAACGGTTGTTGCCATGCTGGTTACTACCAGCGTTCATGCGGCAACAGTTGACCTGCGTATCCTGGAAACGACCGATCTCCACAGCAATATGATGGATTTCGATTACTACAAAGACACACCAACAGAGAAATTCGGGCTGGTGCGT
This sequence comes from Buttiauxella selenatireducens, assembly GCF_031432975.1. Classification (GTDB taxonomy): domain Bacteria; phylum Pseudomonadota; class Gammaproteobacteria; order Enterobacterales; family Enterobacteriaceae; genus Buttiauxella; species Buttiauxella selenatireducens. The sequence continues at coordinate 4,649,747 of NZ_CP133838.1, forward strand.
ACCGCGAGTCTCATTAATGCCGCCCGGAGTGAGACAGTAAACAGCGTCCTGGTTGATAACGGAGACCTGATTCAGGGCAGCCCACTTGGCGATTACATGGCGGCAAAGGGCCTGAAAAAAGGCGATATCCACCCGGTTTATAAGGCGCTGAATACGCTGGATTACGCGGTGGGTAACTTAGGCAATCACGAGTTTAACTATGGCCTTGATTACCTGCATATGGCGCTGTCAGGCGCAAAATTCCCGTATGTGAATGCCAACGTTATTGACGCCAAAACCAATAAGCCGCTGTTCACGCCTTACGTGATTAAAGAAACTGCCGTGAAAGATAAAGACGGCAAAGAACAGACGCTGCGCATCGGCTATATCGGTTTTGTTCCACCACAAATTATGACGTGGGATAAAACCAACCTGGAAGGCAAGGTCACGGTTAAAGATATTACCGAAACAGCTCGCCAATATGTGCCAGAGATGCGTAAGCAAGGTGCTGATTTAGTGGTAGTTGTCGCCCACTCAGGCCTTTCCAGCGACCCGTATCACGCCATGGCGGAAAACTCGGTTTATTACCTCAGCGAAGTTCCGGGCGTTGATGCCATTCTGTTTGGCCACGCACACGCCGTTTTCCCTGGTAAAGATTTTGCCAATATTAAAGGTGTCGATCTTGAGAAAGGCACACTGAACGGTATTCCTGCGGTGATGCCTGGTATGTGGGGCGACCATCTCGGCGTGGTTGATTTGGTGCTCAATAACGACAGCGGCGCGTGGAAAGTCACGAGCAGCAAAGCGGAAGCACGCCCGATTTACGATAGCGTGGCGAAGAAAGCCCTGGTGCCTGAAGATGCAAAACTGGTGACAGTGTTGAAGCACGATCACGACGCTACACGTGAGTTCGTCAGCAAACCAATCGGAAAATCATCCGACAACATGTACAGCTATCTGGCGCTGGTGCAGGACGACCCAACCGTACAGGTGGTGAATAACGCCCAAACTGCTTACGTTGAAAAATACATTCAGGGCGACCCGGATCTGGCAAATCTGCCAGTTCTCTCTGCCGCAGCGCCATTCAAAGTCGGTGGACGTAAGAACGATCCAGCCAGTTTTGTCGAAGTGGAAAAAGGCCAGTTAACCTTCCGCAACGCAGCTGATTTGTACCTTTATCCAAACACTCTGGTGGTGGTGAAAGCCAGTGGCAAAGAGGTCAAAGAGTGGCTGGAGTGTTCTGCCGGGCAGTTTAATCAGATTGATGTGAACAGCACTAAGCCGCAGTCGCTGATTAACTGGGACGGTTTCCGTACCTATAACTTCGATGTCATCGACGGCGTGGATTACCAGATTGATGTGTCGCAACCGGCTCGCTACGACGGCGAATGCCAGATGGTGAACCCGAAAGCAGAACGTATCAAAGGGCTGACGTTTAAAGGTAAACCAATCGACCCGAATGCGACCTTCCTGGTAGCGACCAATAACTATCGTGCCTACGGCGGTAAATTTGCCGGTACGGGCGATAGCCATATCGCGTTCGCCTCCCCGGATGAGAACCGCTCCGTGCTGGCAAACTGGATCACTGCGAGCAAAGAGATCCACCCTGCTGCCGATAACAACTGGCGCCTGGCTCCGATTCATAGCGAGCAGCCATTAGATATTCGCTTTGAAACTTCACCAGGTGAAAAAGCCGCTGCGTTTATCAAAGATAAAGGCCAGTATCCGATGAAGAACGTCGCTACCGATGAAATCGGCTTTGCGATTTATCAGTTGGATTTAAGTAAATAATTTAATTGCCAATAGATTTCGAGTGGCAGGAAGGCGGCCACTTGAAAGATGAAGGCTATCAGGCGTCCCGTTCGCTTCGGGACGCCATCACTTTCGGCAAATTTCCTTCAATCCAGTCCGCAAGCTCAGCCACTTTTTCGCTCACCTCATAACCCATCGGCGTCAGGCTGTATTCCACATGCGGCGGCACAACCGGGTACGATTTTCGATTCACAAAACCATCCGCCTCCAGCCATTGCAGCGTTTGCGCGAGCATTTTTTCACTCACCCCGCCCATTTTGCGGCGCAGGTCGCTAAAGCGATGCGTCCCGCCCTGCAACGCCACCAGAATCAATACGCCCCAGCGACTGGTGACGTGCTTAAGCACATCGCGCGATGGGCATTGTTCAGCGAACAAATTGCCGTTACGCATTTGCTCAGTTAACGACGGCGCACGGTTTTCAATTTCACTCATTTCATACTTACCTTTTTGTGCGTACTTACTAAAAGTTAGTGTCAGTGATAGTGTGGCACAACTTAACCAGAACCCCCACAGGAGATTTACCATGATTGCAATTACCGGTGCTTCCGGCCAACTGGGCCAACTCGTTGTTGAAGAATTATTGAAAACCGTAGCGGCAGACCAACTGGTTGCTATTGTGCGTAACCCAGCAAAAATAAAGCCGTTTGCTGAACGTGGCGTTCAGGTTCGTGCTGCCAGTTATGAAGATAAAGCCGCGCTGGTGCAGGCTCTGGCGGGCGTTGAAAAACTGCTGCTGATCTCTTCGAGTGAAGTCGGCCAACGTGCAGTTCAGCATCGCAACGTCATCGAAGCCGCGAAAGAAGCGGGCGTGAAACTGATTGCTTACACCAGCCTGCTGCATGCGGATTCATCCCCATTGGGCCTGGCAGATGAACATATTGCGACAGAGAAAATGCTCAACGAGTCGGGCATTCCATTTGTGCTGCTGCGCAACGGTTGGTACACCGAAAACTATCTCGCCAGTGTACCGCCAGCTCTGCAACACGGCGCGTTTATTGGTAGCGCAGGGAATGGGAAAATTGCATCGGCAACCCGCGCGGATTACGCAGCGGCCGCAGCCAAAGTGATCACGTTGGAAAATCAGGGCGGGAAAGTTTACGAGCTGGCGGGCGACCATGGCTGGACGCTGTCCGAACTCACCGCTGAACTGACTAAACAAAGTGGCAAAACTGTGGTGTATCAGAACCTGCCAGAAGCTGATTTTAAAGCAGCATTGCTGGGTGCAGGCTTGCCAGAAGGGTTAGCGGCGCTGTTGGCAAACTCCGATGTCGGGGCGTCTAAAGGTGGCCTGTTTGATGACAGCCGCCAGCTCAGCGCACTGATCGGTCGTCCAACCACCACGCTTGAAGAAAGCATTCGCGCTGCACTGTAATTGTTAACTTTCCGTTAAACCAGGACATCCCTATACTACTGGGATGTCCGAGCGGAGAGTGAAACGTGCAAGGTGTTCCTGAGCAGTTCCACGATAAGAAAGACAGCGCCCAATTTCGGCATTTGCCGCAGTTGCCCGGCGTTGAGCTGTATCATGCTCATATTTCGCGTTACGCTTTTGAGCCTCACACCCACGAAGCGTTTGGTATTGGGACCGTGACATGGGGTGCTGAGCGTTTTCGCTATCGTGGCGTCCAGCACGTCGCCGCCACCGACTCTTTAGTATTAATGAATCCCGACGAACTCCACACAGGAGAAGCGGCAACCGAAGACGGCTGGCAGTACCGCATGATTTACCTCGAGCCGGAAATTCTTGAGGCCGTGACGGGTTCACGCAACTGGTCGTTTAGCGAAGTGGTCAATCACGATCCGCTGCGCGCGGGGCACATTTCACACCTGATTAATGGGCTATGGCGCGAGAGTGATTCGCTGGCGCAGCAAGGCCTGTTACTCAATCTCATCGAAACGTTTCAACCGTACGCACGGCATCTCCCTTCTGGCTCGCCAGGTTCGCCACATCGTTTTGAGCAAATTCGGGACTATCTTCACGATAACTATATGCATCCGGTGACACTCGACGAACTTGCCGCTGTCGTTTCGCTGAGTCCATACCACTTTCAACGCATGTTTAAAGCGCATTTCCACGTTACGCCGCATCAGATGTTGATGGCGATTCGCCTGTGGCGTGCAAAACAGTTTCTGACGAGCGGTATGCCTGCCGCACAAGTGGCTGCTGCCAGCGGATTAACTGACCAGGCACATCTGACACGCGCCTTTTCCCAGCGTTATGGCATCACACCTGTGCGTTACCAAAAACAGGTCGCCCGTTAGATACACCGCAAGCTGGTACAATATTTTTAGTCTCATCACACCTACACTCTACGCAAAGAGCTAAGTGGAAAAACAATAAAATGTTAACTGGTGTGCTGTACGCCCTGCTTGCGGGGTTGATGTGGGGGCTGATTTTCGTCGGCCCACTGATTGTTCCTGACTACCCCGCCGCAATGCAATCAACCGGACGCTACCTGGCGTTGGGATTCATTGCTCTGCCTTTGGCCTGGTTTGGACGCCAACGCCTGCGCCAGTTGTGCCGCGAGGATTGGTTCACGGCGCTTAAACTCTCCACCGTCGGTAATCTCATTTATTACGTGTGCCTGGCCAGTGCGATTCAGCGCACCGGAGCCCCGATATCCACCATGATTATCGGCACACTGCCTGTTGTCATTCCTGTGTTTGCCAACCTGCTTTACAGCAAACGCGATGGCAAACTCCCATGGCACCGCCTGGCACCCGCGCTGGTGATTATCGCGCTGGGGCTGGTGATGGTGAATACCGCTGAATTGCGTAGCGGGGAGCTCGAATTTAGCTGGTGGCGTTATGTTAGTGGTATCGGGCTGGCATTTATTTCCGTGATTTGCTGGGCGTGGTATGCGCTGCGAAATGCGCGTTGGTTACGTGAAAATCCGGATAAAAATCCACTGATGTGGGCGACGGCGCAAGGGCTTTCTATTTTGCCGTTCTCACTCCTCGGATACATCGCGGTTTGCCTGTGGATGTCACGCACACAAAGCGACTTTACCCTCCCCTTCGGGCCGCGTCCGGAGGTCTTTTTAACCCTTATGTTAGCCATCGCACTATTTTGTTCCTGGCTGGGTGCGCTTTGCTGGAATATTGCCAGCCAACGTTTGCCGACGGTTATCGTTGGCCCGCTAATCGTCTTCGAAACGCTGGCGGGACTGGCTTACACCTTTATGTTGCGCCAAAGCTGGCCACCGTTACTCACGTTGCTGGGCATCGTTTGTTTGGTAGCGGGTGTAGTGATGGCCGTGATGACAAAGCCACAGAAAAACACGCTCGCTGAGGTGGTTATAACAACGGATAAATAACGCCTTACCTCGAAATAGTCATAGCGCCGACTTAAAGATGCATTTAATATGCATCTTATATTTTCGACAACGAGGTATCTTCTCATGGCATTCCGCGACCAACCTTTAGGTGAACTGGCTTTAACCATCCCACGCGCTTCTGCGCTGTTCCGTAAATTGGATCTCGATTTCTGCTGCGGCGGGAAGCAAACGCTTGAGCGTGCAGCGACCCGTAAAGAGTTGGATCTGGAGGCGATTGAAGCTGAACTCGCTGCCCTTGCTGAAGAGCCTATCGAGAAAGAGTGGCGTGCCGCACCGTTGGCCGAAATCATCGACCACATCATCGTGCGTTATCACGACCGCCACCGCGAACAATTACCAGAACTGATTCTTCAGGCAACAAAAGTTGAGCGCGTACACGCAGATAAACCGAATGTGCCGAAAGGCCTGGCGAAATATCTCACCATGCTGCATCAGGAACTGAGCAGCCATATGATGAAAGAAGAACAAATCCTGTTCCCGATGATCAAGCAAGGGATGGGGACTCAGGCGAATGGCCCGATTAGCGTGATGGAAAGCGAGCATGACGAAGCCGGTGAATTGCTGGACGTTATCAAACACACCACCAATAACGTGACTCCACCGCCAGAAGCCTGTACCACGTGGAAAGCCATGTATAACGGGATTAATGAGCTGATTGATGATTTGATGAATCACATCAGTCTTGAGAATAACGTGCTGTTTCCACGCGCGTTAGCTGGAGAATAGTCGTTATCTCCTACTCCACTGGGAGAAGGTTGGGATGAGGGGGAATTTGTCTAACCCCCCCTCACTCCGGCCCTCTCCCTGAGGGAGAGGGGGTTTTCTGTTACTTACGCATTGCCGCGATGCGTTTCTTGCCGATAAACATCCAGCACACACCCAACAATACAAACCACAATGGCGTCACGATCAGCGCCTGGCGGGTATCTTGTTCCAGCGTCAGCAGCACAATCACAAACACGAAGAACGCCATACACACCCAACACATGAACTTGCCGAGCGGCATTTTGTAGATGGATTTCTGATGCAATTCTGGACGCTGTTTGCGGTACACCAGGTACGAACACAGAATAATCGTCCAGACGAACATGAACAGAATCGCCGACACGGTAGTGATCATAGTGAAGGCGGTAATCACGTCCGGATTAACATAAAGCATCACCACGCCGCCCAGCAGGCAGATACAGGAGAAGGTTAAACCCTTCGCCGGAACCGCATTCTTAGACAGTTTGCCGAACGCTTTTGGCGCAGCGCCATCTTGTGCCAGGCCGAACAACATACGGCTGGTCGAGAACACGCCACTGTTAGCTGAAGAAGCTGCGGAAGTCAGCACCACAAAGTTGATGATACTCGCGGCAGCAGGCAGGCCCACCAGCACGAACAATTCAACGAACGGGCTCTTATCCGCCACCACTGAACGCCACGGCGTCACCGACATAATCACGACCAGCGCGAAAACGTAGAACATGATGATACGAATCGGAATCGAGTTGATGGCGCGTGGCAGCGATTTTTCCGGGTCTTTCGTTTCGGCGGCAGTGGTTCCCACCAGCTCAACACCCACAAACGCAAACACTGCTATCTGGAAGCCCGCGAAGAACCCGCTAAGGCCTTTCGGGAACCAGCCGCCATCGTTCCACAGATTGTTGAGGGAAGCTTCAACGCCAGACGGCGAATGGAAGTTCGTTAAAATCATCACCAGGCCGATAACAATCAAACCGACGATGGCGACGATTTTGATCATCGCAAACCAGAATTCCATTTCACCGAACATCTTCACGGTGGCAAGGTTCAGGCTTAACAGCACCACGATGACGGCAAGCGATGCCACCCAATCCGAAAGGCCGGGGAACCAAAATTGCGCGTAGGAGGTTATCGCCACCACGTCGGCCATACCGGTGACTACCCAGCAAAACCAGTACGTCCAGCCGGTAAAATATCCCGCCCATGGGCCAAGTAAATCCGCCGCAAAATCACTAAATGACTTGTATTCGAGATTCGATAACAGCAGCTCGCCCATCGCTCGCATCACGAAGAACAGCATGAAGCCAATGATCATGTAAACGAAGATGATTGAAGGTCCTGCGAGGCTAATCGTCTTACCCGACCCCATGAACAGGCCGGTTCCGATTGCGCCACCAATGGCAATAAGCTGGATGTGACGGTTAGTTAAATTGCGCCGTAGCGACTGTTCAGCCGGAGCTTCAGCTACGTCAGCTACTTTTATCTGATCTACCATTTGTATTTTTCCTGTACCTGTCTGTGTTGTGTTCAGGCTCTTCTGGCCTTTATAAAAATTGTAGAGAAGTGATGTTGTTCCGGGGAACGCAAAGATAGTAGGTAAATATTTAGGGGATGAATACTAATAGCGAAGATTATTGTTAATTTATTGTTTGAAATGAGTGTGAAATCGCTTTCATAACGAGAAATACTTCACAAAAACACCCAAGATTAAGGCGCAAGCCAGATTAAATCACGCTAATTTTGTTAACAGACAAATAAAAACCCCGCCGCAGCGGGGTCATTTGAACGCTTACAGAATTTCCAGCAGTTCAACTTCAAAAACCAGGGTGCTGTATGGAGGAATGGACGCGCCTGCGCCACGCTCACCATAAGCCAGGTTATGAGGAATAGTCAGTTCCCACTTTGAGCCAACTGGCATCAGAGTCAGTGCTTCAATCCAACCCGCAATAACGCCGCTGACCGGGAATTCAGCAGGTTCCCCACGTTGTACGGAGCTGTCGAACACGGTGCCATCAATCAATTTACCGGTGTAATGCACGCGAACGTGATCTTTACGTGCCGGGATTGGGCCAGTGCCCTGAGTCAGAACGCGGAATTGCAGACCAGATTCGGTGCTGCTCACGCCTTCTTTGCTGCTGTTTTCTTGCAGATATTTCTGACCTTCAACAGCCATTTCTTTCTGGCGTTCCTGGCGAACGGCATCAGCGCGCTCGTGGACTTCACGCAGTGCGCGATGAACCACGTCAACTGGAACTGCCGGAGCATTCCCTTCCAGCGCATCACGCAAACCAGCGACCAGTGCTTCTGGCAGCAGACCTTGCAGACCAGATTCACTGAGTTGTTGACCTACCTGTAAACCAATACCGTAACTTGCTTGCGCTTCGACGCTGTCAAAAGAAGGGGTCGTCATGGGTTTTCCTTTCATGTGTTTAAAAGCAAGCCCGCAGCATAGCAGCGTCAATCTATCGGGTAAAATGCAAAAACGGCAAAGGTGACAAATGCAGGTGAAACAGGAACAATGGTTTGAATGAGCGCTAAATGGCGGTTGCGTGTTCGAGACAGCTGACGGGTAGAACGTCACATAAACCGGGATTGTTCAATGCATCAAATAGTTAGCGTTCTATAATGGAAAGGGTAAATTACAGAGCATATTGTGTGAATATGAGGAGTGTTGCTGATGCGATTCGCTGTTAAACCTTGGCTTGCGCGGATTTGGCACGCACCCGATCACATCCGCCTGATGGACCCCCTGCCAGTTCCGCATCGCCGTGGCATTATTATTGCGGCACTGGTCGTCGTGGTTGGTTTCCTGTGGCCAACGCCTGATGAGCCACTCCGTCCAGTCACGCGTGATGCACAGCTATCTATTGAATCACAATCCCCTATACATGCCGAACTGGTAAATCCACCGGTTAATACGGCGCCTGCCACGCCTGTCGAACCTTCACGCGTTGAAGAACAGCCGCAGGCTGATACGCAAGCTCCGGTTCCTCATGCCAATAACGATATTGACCAACAATGGCGTTCATACCGTGTTGAGTCCGGGCAAACCATGGCGCAGCTCTTCCGCGATCATAATTTACCGCCAGCTGATGTTTATTCAATGGCACAGGTCGAAGGTAGCAATAAGCCGCTGAGTACGTTGCAAACCGGGCAAATGGTGCAGATTCGCCAAAATGCGAATGGCGTGGTGACGGGGCTCACTATAGATATCGGAAACGATCAGCAGGTACTGTTTACACGCCAACCGGATGGCAGTTTCACGCGGGCTCGCTGATTTTTTTGCTCTAAGTCATTCGAGTTGCAGCCAGGCGACTTAAGAATGCAAAACGCCGGCACGAGGCCGGCGTTTTAACGTGTACCTTAGCGAAAATTACGCTTCAGCAACTACGTTTACAATCAGTTTAGCGAATACTTCGCTGTGAACCTGGAAGTCCACTTCGTGCTCACCAGCGGTACGCAGAACGCCGTTCGGTAAACGAACTTCGCTCTTAGCCACTTCAACGCCAGCTGCAGTTACAGCGTCAGCGATGTCGCGAGTACCGATGGAACCGAACAGTTTACCTTCGTCGCCAGCTTTAGACGCGATAGTAACAGTTTCGAGTGCGTTGATCTTCGCAGCGCGAGCTTCAGCAGCAGCCAGAACGTCAGCTAATTTAGCTTCCAGTTCTGCACGGCGTGCTTCGAAGAATTCAACGTTTTTCTTGGTAGCAGGAACAGCTTTGCCCTGTGGTACCAGGAAGTTACGAGCATAACCCGCTTTAACGTTAACCTGATCACCCAGGCTACCCAGGTTTGCTACTTTATCAAGCAGAATAACTTGCATTACCTTATCCTCTCAAAGTCGTATTAATGGACCGTGACCGATTACTGATGACGATCAGTGTACGGCAGCAGGGACAGGTAGCGAGCGCGTTTGATAGCGCGAGCCAGCTGACGCTGATATTTTGCACGGGTACCGGTGATACGGCTTGGGACAATCTTACCGCTTTCGGTGATGTAGTTTTTCAGCGTTGCGATATCTTTATAATCGATCTCTTGAACGCCTTCCGCTGTGAAACGGCAGAACTTGCGACGACGGAAATAACGTGCCATATGGCTAGTCTCCAGTATCTATCAATTCAATCTGCTCGGCATGCAATACCACTTTGTTCAGACCATTTTTTGCCTGATGGCAACTAATGAAACCGTGAACCGTGAGTACCGTGCCGACCGTTATACTTTGAGTAATGGCTGAGTGTGCGTGCCCGCTAATAATAACTGGCATACGGCACCACGCCTGCCGACCTAAACCGGCTTCCTCTTGCACAGAACGGTGCTCAAGCACGAACTGGCAATGAGGAATTCCTGACGGGCTGACCTTGCGAAGGGGCGTCTTGCACACTGTGCCAGACAACACCAGGCGGTTGGCCGTCATTGGAAATTACTCTTCAGAATCCCCAGCATCTGCATCATCAGCAGTTTCGCTAGCGAAATCATCGCGACGATCACGACGTTCGTCTTTAGCTTTAACCATTGGAGATGCTTCAGTTACCGCGTTTTTAACGCGCATAACCATGCTACGGATAACGGCGTCGTTGAAGCGGAAGTTAGTTTCCAGCTCATCGATCACTTCCTGCGGAGCTTCAACGTTCAGCAGAACGTAGTGTGCTTTGTGCAGTTTGTTGATCGGGTAAGCCAGTTGACGGCGGCCCCAGTCTTCCAGACGGTGGATCGTACCTTCTGCTGCAGTGATTGCACCAGTGTAACGTTCGATCATACCCGGAACCTGTTCGCTCTGGTCAGGATGGACCATAAAAACGATTTCGTAATGACGCATCGAATTGCTCCTTACGGATTATTCAGCCTCCTGTCAGGGTCAGCCGCGGCCCATGGAAGCAAGGAACGTGTTTATAAAGGCGGCTGAAAAATTGACGCGTAATCATACAAGCGCAGCCCAATAAACTCAAGGCCACAGAGAAATTAATTCTTTTGCATGAAGGATAAAATTCGAACAGCGTACTAACTCGGTGAAATCTTTAACTTTGACGTGGATCACTTAAAATTTTTGACCAACACCATCAGAAATGGTCGCTTTTTATTCAACATTGAGGGGTTACACTTATTGTCATAGGCCGCCACTATTCATTAACAGGAGCGACGACCAAAGCTGACACATTAAGTTGTCGTGGAGCGGATTATGAAAACTATCGCTTATGCCTTTGTAGCGGCACTCTTGCTTAGCTCAAATGCAACAGCCGCGATCAAAATTGACAACCATCAGGCCAAAAATATGGATGATGTAATGAGCTTAGGTGTGATTTATATCAATCATAATTTTGCTACCGAACAAGAGGCCGAAGTCGCGATTAATGACGACGCGGATCAACACGGAGCAAAGTACTACCACACAATACTGATGAGAGAACCGGGCAGTAACGGCAATATGCGCGTTAGTGCGGACATCTATCGGTAACCAAATGCAATGAGGTAATGAAGTAACGCGTTAACACCAGGAATACCACAACGACATAGAAAGCCAACGTTTGACTTGCCCCCGTTAGTCGGGGGCTTTTTTATACACGTTTTAGCGTTGACCATAGTAAGCATGAGCGCCATGTTTACGCTGAAAATGCTTATTCATCAGATAACTATCTATAGGCTTGAGCGCAGGGTTTATTGCGCGTGCTATCCACGCCATACGCGCGACTTCTTCCATAACCACCGCGTTATGCACCGCGTCATCGACATCTTTACCCCAGGCAAAGGGGCCGTGCTGATAGACCACAATTCCTGGCGTATGCAGCGGGTTACCTTCGCCTAACGTTTCGATAATCACTTTGCCGGTATTTAGCTCATATTCGCCCTGCACTTCTTGCTCCGTTAGCGCTCGGGTGCAGGGTATATCGCCAAAAAAGTAGTCTGCGTGAGTCGTACCCAATGCGGGGATGCTCAACCCAGCTTGCGCCCATGCGGTTGCGTGGGTTGAATGGGTGTGCACAACACCACCAAGTTCAGGATATTGTTTGTAAAGAGCCAAATGGGTTGCCGTATCTGAAGAAGGCCGATATTTCCCTTCAATGGCGGCACCATTCATATCGACTACCACCATGTCATCGGCAGACATTTGCTCATAAGCCACACCGCTTGGCTTGATGACAATACACTGCCGCTCACGGTCAATAGCGCTGACGTTACCCCATGTGAAAGTGACCAGACCATGGCGCGGAAGCGCCATATTGGCTTCAAACACCTGCTGCTTAAGCTGCTGCATGATCAACCTCCAGCAGCCCTGCGCTTGCCATACGAGCTAGTACCCAGTCACGAGCCGCAGTCACTTCAGCAATCGGGTCAGCCGCGGATTCGCTCCACATTTCAATTAAATACGGTCCACGGTAACCACTGCGTTTTAGTGTTTCAAAACAGCGTTCAAACTCCACCACACCGCTTCCAAATGGCACATTCTTAAATACTCCTGGACGAGTATCTTTTACATGTACGGCAACGATATGCCCACGCCCTGCTTCCAGCTCCATCTGCACGTCATTATCCCAAGCGGATAAATTGCCAATATCCGGGTAGAGCTGGAACCACGGGTTATTGAGATAATGTGCATAGCCCATCGCCTTACTGATGGAGTTCATCAGTGGATAATCCATGATCTCCATCGCCAGCGTTACTTGTGCACGGCTCGCCATTTCCACAGCGGCAGTTAAACCTTCGCGAAAACGACGACGCGTTTCGTCATTGGCTTGTTGATAATAGACGTCATATCCCGCCAGTTGAATCACGCGGATACCCACATCCTGCGCAAACTCAATGGCTTTACGCATAATTTCCAGCCCGTGATTTCGCACAGAATCATCTTCGCTACCCAATGGAAAACGACGGTGCGCACTCAGACACATTGAAGGAACGCGAACGCCTGTGTCCGCAACAGCCTGGACCAACGCCAGCCTCTGTTCACTGCTCCAGTCAAGACGCGCCAGGCGTTCATCTGTTTCATCAATCGACATCTCGACAAAATCGAACGCCAGGCGAGAGGCGAGCGCCAGTTTTACCTGCCAGCAATCCCCAGCGGGGAGTGCTTTTTCATAGATGCCTAGCGGGACCTGTTTGTGCAACATAATGGTTCCTTATCCCCACAATTGGGCGATGGAACGTTTAAACTGTCGAGCAGCCTCTACAGGATCTGCCGCATCACGAATACTGCGCCCGACAATAAACACATGAATAGGGATGCCTTTAAACAACGGCAAATCTTCGAGTGCCAGGCCGCCCGTTACAGTGACTTTGAAGCCCATATCAGAAAGGCGTTTAATAGCGGTGATATCCGCTTCACTCCAGGCGACACCCGCCGCCTGCGCATCACGGCTTCGGTGATAAACCACCTGTTCAATGCCTGCCGCGCGCCATTCTTGCGCCTGTTCCCATGTCCAGAAACCGGTCAGCTCAATTTGCACATCACCTTCAAATTCGCGAGCAACTTCCAACGCGCCTTTGGTGGTGTTGATATCGGCACAACAAATTACGGTGACCCAATCTGCATTAGCTTCAAAACACATACGCGAGAGGATTTTCCCGGCATCGGCAATTTTGGCATCAGCCAGCACGATCTTATGCGGATAAAGGGCTTTGAGATCGCGTACCGCTCGCACACCTTCGCCCACGCAAAGAATCGTACCCACTTCAATAATGTCGACTTCTTCGGCAATCAGGCGCGTCGTTTTATAAGCATCTGACATTGTCTGGTTATCCAGTGCGACCTGTAACATCGGTAAAGATTGAGACATACCAAGCTCCTTATACTGCCGCGGCCGTAGCGCGGTCGATTAAGTCCAAAACTTCCTGCTCACTAAGGCAGGCACGTAAACGGTCAAAATTGTCTTCGTCTTCAAACAGATTGACGATCTGCATGATGCCCACCTCCTGATGGGTGGTGGCATCAACGGCGGCCATGGTGATAAGAATATCCACCGGGTCGTTATCTTCGTGGTTGAACACCAGCGGTGTTTTCAATGTCACCAGTGCGAAACCCGTACTTTTCACGCCTTCTTCCGGACGGCCATGTGGCATTGCAAGCCCTGGCGCAATCACGAAGTAAGGGCCAAATTGTGCGACTCCGTCGAGAATCGCCTGGTAATAACGCGGTTCAACGACGCCCGCATCCACCAGCAAATCAACGCCAATTCTTACGGCTTCCTGCCAGGTTTTCGCTTCAGCCTGCAAGCGTACAGAATGGTTTTGTGCTAGTGAGTCACGCAGTTTCATTGGCTTCCCTCACTTAATATCCTGTGGGAAATGAGCGCGAATCACGTCCATTAACTTTGGGCCAAAATCGGCGGCAGAAAGCATGTTGCGAACACCGACGACATGCTTGTTACCCGACACGTTGATTTCGCCAGAAACATGAGTTGAAGCGATAATAATGTCAGCACCACTCAGTTCACTTTTGTACTCGCCAACTGCACAACTATTGACGCTATGGTCCACTCCTTCTTGCGTCAGGAACTGATCCACTTTCATTTTCATAATCATGGAACTGCCTTGCCCACAGCCACAAACAGCGAGAATGCGTACGGTCATAATCTCAATTCCTTATTTAGCTGATGATTCTGTCAGTTGTTTTTCAGCATCTTCTTCCTGACGCAAAGTACGTCCGGCAAAGAACATGTAAATCAGTGCAATAACGATAACGACACCCATAAACCACAGGCCAAACGTAAGCCCTTGCATCAATGGTGGAGCCAAAATTGACCAGTCAGCCATTCCCATCCATGCGCTAAGCCCGGTAAGTTTGATAGCCCAAACGCAGCCGAAGATTTCAATCATACCCATCACCAGACAGATTTTTAGTGCCGCGCGCCAGCCGCCAAAGTGGTTTGCAAACACGCCAATCGTGGCGTTAGAGAAAAACATAGGAATAAAGCCTGGGATGATCATGATGGAGGAGCCAAGAACAATCAGAATACCCACGGCAATAAGCTGACCTATCGTTCCCCAGATAAAGCCCCACACCACGGCATTCGGCGCAAAGCTGTATATCGCTGCGCAGTCGATGGCGAGCACTGCGCCGGGGATGAGCCGTTGTGAAATACCGTTGAAAGCTTCTGACAGTTCCGCAACGAACATGCGGACACCTTGTACGATGATGAAAATCGCAACGGCGAACTGGAAACCGGTTTGCAGGATGTAGATGGTCCAGTGAGTTTTACCGGCCATCGCTTGCACGACATCAATCCCGAATGAGCAAAGAATGACCCCGAAGAATAGTGTCATCACAATCGCGGTAGAAACGATGTTGTCATGGAAAATGTTCAGCCAGCCAGGCAGGTTGAGGTCCTCAACACTTTCCTCTTTTTTACCGAGATAAGGGGCAATTTTGTAGGCAATCCACGACGCGAATTGTTGCTGATGACCAATGGAGAATCCGCTATTTTCAGTAATAGCTTGCGTGGGTTTGAACATCATATTGGAGGTGATTCCCCAATACAGCGATACCAGAATGGCAGTACATATGATCGTCGTCCACATTGAGTAGCCGAGGATAAAGAAGAACACCGCAATCAACCCGGCTTGCTGGAACATGATGTGCCCAGTAAGCATGATGGTGCGAATCCCTGTTACTCGCCGCAGCAGCACATAGCCAATATTGAGCGCCAGAGCCAGTAAAACGGCATATCCCACCCAACTATAGGCATCACCCATTCTTTCGATGGTTGCCATCATTGATGCGTAGGTATCCGAAATTGCGCCGTTGATCCCGTAGACCTCTGACATTTTTGCCACCACGGGTTTAAAGGTGCCGGTCAAAATCCCGGAGCCCGCCTGCAGTAACATAAAACCGATAATTGTTTTGATCGTTCCTTTGATGATTACATTCGCACTTTTACGCAACAGCACGTAGCCCAGGCAAGTGACAATCCCCAGTAGCAAAGGGGCATTGGTCATTACCTGATTAAAGAAAATAGTAAAGGCGCTGTAGAGGGTCTCCATAAAGCTCTCCGTTGGGTAGTCGCTCCCTGTTCCCGGTCAGAAAACAGGCGGATGTTGTGTTCGCACTCACTCTATTCGTCAAATATAATCACAACAAGATTGAATTTGATTATTTGTGAGATGCGCCGCAAATTATTATCCATGGTTAGAATGCGGCTAATAATCATCAAAAAGAAAATCAATAAAAAACCAACAAATCAATTAGTTACACAATTAAAACAACAGCTAATCAAACCAGTTCCAGCTGAGAAACACCTAAAAACCTGACATGAAGCACATAAAAATGACTTCTCAATGATGATTTTTAATGCCAGTATTAATCATATCAAGTCAATAAATGATTATTTTTGATTAAAACTGTATTAAATGAGGAGAGATTGAATGAGCAAAGTGGCAACCATTACTCGTGAATCCTGGATACTGAACACTTTCCCGGAATGGGGTAGTTGGCTAAATGAAGAGATTGAGCAGGAAGTGGTCGCACCAGGTACCTTTGCTATGTGGTGGTTGGGTTGTACCGGTATTTGGCTGAAATCACAGGGAGAGGCAAATATCTGTGTCGATTTCTGGTGCGGTACAGGTAAACAAAGCCACGGTAACCCGCTGATGAAAACGGGCCATCAGATGCAACGCATGGCTGGCGTGAAGAAGTTACAGCCGAATCTCCGAACCACGCCGTTTGTACTCGATCCTTTTGCTATTCGCAGTATTGATGCGGTACTTGCCACTCATGATCACAACGATCATATCGACGTGAACGTTGCAGCGGCAGTGATGCAGAACTGTGCCTCTGATGTGCCATTTATCGGACCGCAAACTTGCGTTGATATCTGGGTTGGCTGGGGTGTGCCACGTGAACGCTGCATCGTGGTGAAACCAGGTGATATCGTAAAAGTGAAAGATATTGAAATTCATGCACTTGACGCATTCGATCGCACCGCTCTGATCACCCTCCCTGCGGAAGAAAAAGCGGCTGGCGTGCTGCCGGATGGTATGGACGAACGGGCGGTGAACTATCTGTTTAAAACGCCGGGCGGTTCGCTGTATCACAGCGGTGATTCCCATTATTCCAATTACTACGCCAAACATGGTAACGACCATCAGATTGACGTTGCACTGGGTTCCTATGGTGAAAACCCGCGCGGCATTACAGACAAAATGACCAGTTCAGACATCCTACGCATGGCTGAATCTTTGAACACCAAAGTGGTGATCCCATTCCATCATGATATTTGGTCAAACTTCCAGGCCGATCCACAAGAGATCCGCGTGCTGTGGGAGATGAAGAAAAATCGTCTGAAATATGGCTTTAAGCCATTTATCTGGCAAGTGGGTGGCAAATTTATCTGGCCATTAGATAAAGATCAGTTTGAATACCACTATCCACGCGGGTTTGAGGACTGCTTTACGATCGAACCGGATTTACCGTTTAAATCTTTCCTCTAATGTTAAGCCGGGTAATGCCCGGCTTTTTCAGTTTACTCATAGGTATTTCATCCTATTTCAAATATCATCTTTAAAAATCATCATCCATCGGAAACACGCATGACTGAAGCACAACGCCACCAGATACTGCTCGAACTGCTACAGCAAACAGGGTTTGTTACTGTCGAGCAAGTGATGGAACGTCTCGCCATTTCGCCAGCAACCGCACGGCGCGACATCAATAAATTGGATGAAAGTGGCAGGCTGAAGAAAGTCCGTAACGGTGCCGAAGCTATCAGCCAACAGCGCCCACGCTGGACGCCGATGAACATTCATCTGGCTCAAAATCATGATGAGAAAAGCCGTATTGCCAGTGCGGCTTCAGCGCTGGTAAAACCAGGAGAAAGCGTCGTTATTAACTGTGGATCAACGGCTTTTCTGCTTGGGCAGCAAATTTGTGGGAAGCCGGTACAAATCATCACTAACTACCTGCCACTGGCAAATTATCTTATCGATCAAGAGCATGAAAGTGTTGTGATCATGGGCGGTCAATACAATAAAAGTCACTCCATCACGCTTGGCCCGCAGGACAATGAAACCTCGCTCTACGCGGGACACTGGATGTTTACCAGCGGAAAAGGGCTGACAGCAGAAGGCCTTTATAAAACAGATATGCTGACTGCCATGGCAGAACAGAAAATGTTGGGTGTGGTGGGTAAACTGGCGGTACTGGTCGACAGCACAAAGATTGGTCAGCGTGCTGGAATGCTATTTAGCCGGGCAGAACAAATTGATTTGGTCATTACCGGTAAACAAGCAAACCCTGAAGTCATCAAGAAGCTTGAAGAACAGGGTGTGCAAGTCATTCTGGTTTAGTCATAAATTTGTGTTAAAGAAGCGGCTTGTTGCCGTGAGTGCGGAGGGGGTAATACGATGCTTTACGCCCGGCTCGCGTAAACAGATCAGCTGTTTATCCAGCCCCTTCTCAATCATCGCCTGTTGTAAGCGCCATGTTTCGGCTGCCGGAACCACATCATCTTCCTCGCCGTGCCATAACATAAGTGGCCGGTTACCGAGACTTTCCAGTTGGTGGCTAATGTCATAGCCCGCGAGTGCGTTAAGCGATTCGATCTCTTCTATTCGAGGCGGGAACAGTGTTTTCCCAAGCGACAGGAAATATCCAGAGCCCATCAGACATGCCACACAGCGCACTTGTGGGTAACGCGCCATAATACCTAGAGCGGTCATGCCTCCCATCGAAGCGCCGCCCACGGCGACACGATGCTCATCGACGGGGTAACGCTCGCAGAGTGCCTGGTGAAGTAGAGAAAACTCATCAATGTTTTGTTTGAGAATCGACCAGAATTGATAAAGGCGTGCCGTGTCATCACCATCGAAGCGGGAACCATGCTGTTCGGCATCGGGCATAATCACGCGCATGCCGGCCTGAGCGAGTGCTACAGCAAAGTAGCTGTACACCAGTTTGGATGAAGTAAAACCATGATAGAAAAAAACCACCGGCAGCGTGTTCTCTTTTTTCCCGGCAGGTACCGCATGCAGAACTTCGATACCGCCTAACTGTTCAGTGTACATTTCTATCATTGGAATCGCTCCGTATCATTGTGCGCATTCCTTTGTAAGCCAGCATTCACTACATGGCAAGCCAAAGGCTTACAGAGATTATTATTCACTATGCGATCTGCTTAGCGATTTTCATTCGAAAGTGATTAAAAAGCGCGGGGAAGCTAACAGAATGGGAACATTCCCTCTTCCCAGAAAAAAACCGGGGCTACAATATGGCTATTAATAGACGAGAAACGATCATGCGACTGCTATCTGCTTTGCTACTTGCGACAGCACTCAGTGCTTGTAGCGTGTTACAGGGTACACCACAACCCGCACCACCGGTAACCGGAACTCCCCAGGAAATTCAGCGTTCGCAAACGCAGGGATTAACCAAAATAGGGACAGTATCAGCACTCGAACGCGGCTCTCCAATGGACTCAGAGCGGGTGATAAAAGAGAAAGCTGCTGCTGCGAAAGCGGATTACTACCAAATCGTGTTAAACGATGAGACGGTGATTCCAGGCCAATGGTATGCCCAGGCAATTTTGTTCCGCAAGTAATGTAGCGCTGTGTTTACTTTATTAAGATTTACATAGCTTTGCGCCAACTGATCGTTTGTTATGCACAATGAGCTTCAGCCCATGGACAGGCCAGGAGTTCACCTAACGCGAAGGAATGCCCTACTGATTTAGGGTAAGTATTAAAGGAGCTCACTATGAAACGATCGTTTGCCTTAACGTCATTACTGCTGTCCGTGGGGCTAATCACAACGTCGGCGCAATCGGCAGAGGATGTTGCCGCAGATTGTGTGACGGGCTTGAACGAAATCGGCATGATTTCAGTTAATGGTATCGCCGGTACCGTACAAGATGTGGAAAAAGTCATTGCCTTAAAAGCTGATGAGCATGGTGCGTCGTACTATCGCATCGTTAAAATGCAGGAAAACCAGCTTGCCGAAGGTTGGCGTGTACAAGCCATTATTTATGCGTAATTAAGCCAGCGACCATTTAATTCAACTGTATGGCGCTGGCTTTTATATTTCTATCCTGTACGCCCCGTCGCCCGCAACAGCACATCAGTCAATACTTGATTCGGTAATACACTTTCCCCTCGCGAATCCAGCATCATACGACACCATGCCTCGCCCAACGGTGGAGAGAGATGTTGTAATACTTGCGTACCAGTTGCCAGTAGTGCCAGCAGCCGTGTGAGTTCCCTGCCCCACTCCTCTTGTGGTTTATGCAAACGCTGTTGTAATTGCCGCCAACTACGATCGAAATGCCGGTTTTGCCCCTTCACCTCATCAAATTCAGCGTGCAACATTTCCATCGAACCCGGTTGTTTGGCCAGAACACGCAATACATCCAGGCTCATGATATTGCCGGAGCCTTCCCAAATACTGTTCACCGGCATTTCTCGATAGATACGCGGCAGTTCGCTGTCTTCGCAATAACCGATACCCCCGAGAACTTCCATCGCCTCCGCAACAAACGGGATACCCGATTTACAGACGCTGAACTTGGCGGCTGGGGTAAAGAGGCGGCTATATGCCAATTCATGCGGGTTACCGGGTGATTCCCAGGCGCGCGCCAGACGGAACAGAAACGCCGTTTGGCCTTCAAGCTGTAAAGCCATACGTCCAAGCACCTGGCGCATAATGGGCAAGTCGATCAGCGTTTTGCCGAATGCTTGTCGTTGATGAGCGTGATACAACGCAACCGATAGTGCGCGGCGCATCAGGCCATGGCTGCCCAGCGCGCAATCAAAGCGCGTATAACCGCCCATTTGCAGAATCGAGCGAATCCCCTCGCCTTCTTCGCCGATAAGCCATGCTGTTGCATCGAAAAATTCAGCTTCACTGCTGGCATTTGAGCGATTACCAAGTTTATCTTTTAGGCGCTCAAAGCGAACCTGATTGTGTTGCCCATCGGGCAAAAAGCGCGGCAGGAAAAAGCAGGATAGTCCGCCTTTCGCCTGAGCAAGTACCAAATGTGCGTCGCTTTGAGGGACGGAGAAAAACCATTTATGACCCACCAGGCGATACATTTCGCCAGCGCCACGTTTGTCGATAGCTTCCGCTCGCGTGGTGTTGCTGAGTACATCCGAGCCACCCTGTTTTTCGGTCATGCCCATGCCGATCAGCAGGCCACGTTTTTGGGAGCCAGCAGAGAGATGCGCATCATACCGATCGCTAAGTAACGGTTTCAGCCACGACTGAAACTCCTTAGGAAGATGCTTTTGCAACAACGGGATCGCACCAAAAGTCATGGTTATCGGACATAACGTGCCCGCTTCCACTTGTGCGTGCTGAACAAAACGCGCGGCACGGGCAACGAATGAACCCTGGCGAGCATCTTCCTGCCACGGCAAATTGTGTACTCGATTGGCACACAATCCCTGCATCAGCAGATGCCAGGCCGGATAAAAACGTACGTCATCGAGTCGTTCGCCGCTGGAGTCGTAACGCAGTAATTCGGGAGGATTGGTGTTTGCCAACCGCCCAAGCTCCAGTGATTCAGCCGAGCCAAGTTGCTGGCCAATACTCGCCAGAAGCTCAGCATCCCAACCTGCACCTTCACGGGCAACAGCTTCAGTTAACGAAATATCAGAAAGAAAAAGATTACTGTTATTGAGGGGTATCGGTTGGTTAAAAACGGTATGAGTTTGCCAGCGCATCGTGTTCCCTCCATTTATGGCAATGCCATTAGTATGGACGGTGACAGCAGTTATGCATGGAGGAGGATCACAAAGCGGGGTGCGAGC
Organism: Buttiauxella selenatireducens; assembly: GCF_031432975.1. GTDB lineage: Bacteria > Pseudomonadota > Gammaproteobacteria > Enterobacterales > Enterobacteriaceae > Buttiauxella > Buttiauxella selenatireducens. The sequence goes on from NZ_CP133838.1 coordinate 4,671,350, forward strand.
GCACCCCACTGGGAATTAACTGCGTTGACGCACAGCTTCGAACAGGCAAATACCCGTCGCAACAGAGACGTTCAATGAAGAAACCGTCCCGGCCATTGGGATGCTGATCAGCTCATCACAATGCTCACGCGTCAGGCGACGCATGCCTTCACCTTCAGCGCCCATCACCAGTGCCATTGGGCCAGTCATTTTGCTCTGGAATAAAGTGTGGTCAGCTTCGCCCGCTGTACCGACGATCCAGACGTTCGATTCCTGCAATAAACGCATAGTCCGAGCGAGGTTGGTCACACTGATAAGCGGAACGTGCTCTGCGGCACCGCAGGCCACTTTCTTGGCAGTCGCGTTCAACTGGGCAGATCTATCTTTCGGAACGATAACCGCATGCACGCCAGCGGCATCTGCGCTACGCAGGCAGGCACCGAGGTTGTGGGGATCGGTAACGCCATCCAGAATGAGCAGGAACGGGGTATCGATACTGGCAAGCAGGTCCGGAATATCATTTTCCTGATACTGACGACCCGGTTTCACACGAGCAATAATGCCCTGGTGCACCGCGCCTTCAGATTTTTCATCCAGCCATTGGCGGTTTGCCATTTGCACTGGCACACCCTGAGCTTCCAGCGCATGAATTAAAGGCATCAGACGTTTGTCTTCGCGGCCTTTAAGAATAAAGACTTCCCGAAAACGCTGGGGGGCGTTATCAAGTAGCGCCTGGACGGCGTGGATGCCGTAAATCATTTCACTCATTGATGTCACTCGTTTTAGCCGCTGATGCGACTGTGTTTGATGCTGATATGGTTGCCCTCACCCCAGCCCTCTCCCGCAGGAGAGGGAGAAAATCGATCCGGTTCCCCATCCCTCAGCAGAGGGAGAAAACCGATCCTGTTCCCCATCCCTCAGTAAAGGGAGAAAACCGGTCCGGTTCCCTCTCCATCAGGGAGAGGGCCAGGGTGAGGGTGGTGTTAGCTTGGTTGCTTTTTCGCTGCACGCTTAGCTTTAGTCGCTGCGGCTATTTTACGGGTTTTATCAGACGGAGTTTTTGCTTTCTTCTCCTTCTTCTCGTTCTTGTCGGCTTTCGCTTTCTTCGGTTTTGCAGGTCCTTTCTCTTTACGGAAAGCACTGTCTGGCTCGAAGTTTACGCGTTTACCACCCTGACGACGTTTTGGCCCGTTGCCGTTAGCACCTTTTTTAGCTTTGTCTTTTTCCGTTTTACCGGCACCACGTGGCGCACGAGTACTGGAGATCAAAGCAAAATCAATCTTGCGTTCATCCATGTGGACGGCTTCAACACGCACTTCTACGCGATCACCCAGACGATATGTCTGACCACCAGACTCGCCAATCAGGCGTTGCCCAATTTGGTCGAAACGGTAGTAGTCGTTATCCAGAGACGAAACATGTACCAGACCATCGATGAACAGGTCCGTCAGACGTACAAAGAAGCCGAAACCGGTAACGCTTGCGATGATCCCGGTAAAGGTCTGGCCGACTTGATCCTGCATAAAGTCACACTTCAGCCAGTCCGAAACATCACGAGTGGCTTCATCGGCACGGCGTTCTGCCATAGAACAGTGCTGACCAAGTTGCAGCATCTCTTCCATGTCATAGTGCCAGCCACCAGACTCGGTGCTATTGCCTTTGTGCCCCTGCTCTTTTGCCAGCAGATATTTAATCGCACGGTGCAGCAGCAAGTCCGGATAACGACGAATCGGCGAAGTAAAGTGCGCATAGGATTGCAAAGCCAGGCCGAAGTGACCACGGTTTTCTGGGTCATAAACCGCCTGTTTCATGGAGCGCAGCAACATCGTTTGCAGCATTTCATGATCCGGACGATCGGCAATCGAATTCAGCAATTCGGCATAATCGCGTGGCTCTGGTTTCTGCCCGCCAGGCAGTTCCAGTCCCAGCTCTGCCAACACAGTACGGAACGAGGTGATCGCATCAGTACTTGGGCGATCGTGATCGCGGAACAGTGACGGTTCGTTATGTTTTTCAACAAAACGCGCCGCCGCAATGTTCGCAAGGATCATGCACTCTTCGATAAGCTTGTGCGCATCGTTACGAACGGTTTGTTCGACGCGCTCAATACGACGCTCAGCATTGAAGATAAACTTCGCTTCTTCGCTTTCAAACGAGATGCCACCGCGCTCGGCACGGGAAACATCCAGCACTTTATACAGGTTATGCAGCTCTTCGATGTGTTTGACCAACGGCGCGTACTGCTCACGCAATTCCTGGTCGCCCTGCAACATATGCCACACTTTGGTGTAGGTCAGACGCGCATGAGAGCTCATTACCGCTTCGTAGAATTTCGAACCCGTCAGGCGGCCCGTCGAAGAGATGGTCATTTCGCAGACCATGCACAGACGGTCAACCTGTGGGTTCAGTGAGCACAAACCGTTAGACAGCACTTCCGGTAGCATCGGGATGACCTGCGACGGGAAGTAGACTGACGTGCCACGGTTGCGCGCTTCTTTGTCCAGCGCGGTTGGCGGACGGACATAATAACTTACGTCAGCAATGGCCACCCACAAACGCCAGCCACCGCCACGTTTTTTCTCACAGAACACGGCATCATCGAAGTCACGCGCATCTTCACCATCAATGGTGACGAGCGGCAGATCGCGCAGATCGACACGACCGACCTTAGCTTCCTCTGGCACTTGTTCTTTCAACGACGCAACTTGCGCTTCAACTTCTGGCGGCCAGACATAAGGGATTTCATGGGTGCGCAGCGCCATATCAACGGCCATGCCGGTACCCATGTTATCGCCCAGCACTTCAACGATTTTGCCCACGGCTTTAGTGCGGCGAGTTGGACGTTGGGTAAGTTCAACCACCACCACAAAGCCCATTCGTGCGCCCATCAGTTCTTCTGGTGGGATCAGAATGTCGAAGCTCAAACGGCTATCGTCTGGCACCACGAAACCAATGCCTGCATCGGTAAAGTAGCGGCCAACGATTTGCCCTGTTCTTGGCTCCAGCACACGTACAATACGCGCTTCGCGGCGACCTTTACGATCGGCCCCCAGTGGTTGCGCCAGCACAATGTCGCCGTGCATACACATTTTCATCTGTTCGGATGAAAGATAGAGATCGTCTTTACGACCTTCTACACGCAGGAAGCCGAAACCATCGCGATGGCCGATAACTTTGCCTTTTAGCAAATCAAGACGTTCTGGCAGGGCGTAACACTGGCGACGGGTAAAGACCAACTGACCATCGCGTTCCATGGCACGCAGACGGCGGCGCAACGCTTCTAGTTGCTCTTCACCGGTAATATTGAGTTCTTCAGCCAGTTCGTCACGATTGGCTGGTTTTTCACGTTTGGAGAGATGGGCGAGAATAAACTCCCGGCTTGGGATCGGGTTTTCGTATTTTTCGGCTTCTCGTTCCTGAAAAGGATCTTTTGACATTGCGGTTCCTCCGTTGTCATCTGCTGAGGAAATCGTAATTTATTCCACCAGCAATAATTTGTAGAGCGGTTGGTTTTGGTCCACCAAATCGGCCAGCGTGTGCTTATCTAGCTCTGTTAGAAAGCTTTGCACCGCCTGGGCCAGTGCCTGTTTCAGGCGACATGCGGGTGTAATATGACAAAACTCACTACTACAGTTCACCAAAGAAAGCGGTTCCAGCTCGCGCACCACATCACCAACGCGGATAGATTCCGCCGGTTTGCCGAGGCGAATGCCACCGTTTTTGCCGCGCACTGCCGTCACGTAGCCTGCACGACTGAGTTGATTGATGATTTTCACCATATGATTACGTGACACGCCGTACACCTCTGTCACCTCAGAAATGCTAGTCATCTTGCCTTCTGGCAAAGACGCCATATAAATCAAAGCACGTAAACCGTAATCAGTAAAACTCGTTAACTGCACATCAACCTCTTGGGTGGGAGGGGAAACACTTGTCGCCATTGTGGCGATATATTGATGATAAACCAGCCGTATGTTTGGCGGCTAATTTATTTAACGGGGAAGGTGGATAAAACGACAGGGGGAAAACAATATGGGGCGTGCCAGGCACACCCCATCACACAATTATGCGTCGAACGGATCGCGCAGAATCATGGTTTCAGAACGGTCTGGACCAGTAGAAATAATATCTACAGGAACTTCAGTCAGTTCTTCAATACGTTTGATGTAGTCCAGCGCTGCCTGAGGCAAACCACTACGCTCTTTCACACCAAAGGTGGTTTCGGACCAACCTGGCATCGTTTCGTAGATTGGCTCGATGCCTTCCCAGTCGTCCGCAGCCATTGGGGTGGTGGTCACTTCGCGACCATCTGGCAGGCGGTAACCGATGCAGAGTTTAACTTCTTTCAAGCCGTCCAGTACGTCCAGCTTGGTCAGGCAGAAACCTGACAGGGAGTTGATCTGCACTGCGCGACGCACAGCAACGATGTCCAGCCAGCCTGTACGACGGCGACGACCCGTTGTTGCACCGTACTCGTTACCTTGTTTGCACAAGAACTCGCCGATGTCATCAAACAGTTCAGTAGGGAATGGACCTGCGCCAACGCGAGTCGAGTACGCCTTGATAATCCCCAGAACGTAATCAACATAACGTGGACCGATGCCGGAACCTGTTGCCACGCCACCCGCGGTGGTGTTGGAAGAGGTTACGTACGGATAGGTACCGTGATCGATGTCCAGCAGCGTGCCTTGAGCACCTTCGAACATGATGAAGTCGCCGCGCTTACGTGCCTGATCCAGCAGATCGGACACATCAACTACCATGCTGGTCAGAATGTCAGCCACTGCCATGACATCGTCCAGGACTTTCTGGTAATCAACCGCTTCAACTTTATAGAAGTTAACCAGTTGGAAGTTATGGTATTCCAGAACTTCTTTCAGTTTGTCTGCAAAGGTGGCTTTGTCGAACAAGTCGCCAACGCGCAGGCCACGACGGGCCACTTTGTCTTCGTATGCAGGACCGATACCACGACCGGTAGTCCCGATTGCTTTAGCACCACGAGCTTTTTCACGAGCCACATCCAGCGCTACGTGATAATCAAGGATAAGTGGGCATGCTTCAGATAACAGCAGGCGCTCACGTACCGGAATCCCACGGTCTTCCAGCTCTTTCATCTCTTTCATCAGTGCAGCAGGAGACAGCACAACGCCATTACCGATGATGCTGGTAACGTTATCACGCAGAATACCTGATGGAATAAGATGAAGAACGGTTTTTTCACCGTTGATTACGAGAGTATGGCCTGCGTTGTGACCGCCCTGGTAGCGCACAACATATTTAGCCCGTTCAGTCAGGAGATCAACGATCTTCCCTTTACCTTCGTCACCCCATTGGGTGCCCAGTACGACGACGTTGTTACCCATTTTTCAAAATCACCGTTTGCTTAAAAAAGGATTCTACCATCGGTTTCCATGATGATCAGCCCTTTTAGTCCACAAAATGACAATCAGTATCCTGAATGATATTCAGCCACTCATACGACTCAACATATAGTAGATAACGACTCCCGCAACCACTAGTCCACCACCAAAACGGCGCAACGTGTTGTCGGGAAGCTGAGTTAAAGCGGCAATCATTCGGCGCCACATACGCGGATAAAGCACTGGCCCGAGTCCTTCGAGCACTAAAACTAACGCTAATGCCATCCAGATAGTCGAATTCATATTTCCCTCAAACACCAATAAAAAAGAGCCGGTTAGACCGGCTCTTGTATCACTCGCGAAGATTAACGTGAACTGTTCGCTGGTGTTTTCATGTAACGGAAGAAATCACTCTCCGGACTTAACACCATCACGTCCTGACCAGAGTTGAAGCTTGCCTCGTAAGCACGCAGGCTACGAATAAAGGCATAGAAGTCTGGATCCTGGCTGAATGCGTCAGCAAACAGTTTGGCAGCTTCAGCATCACCTTCACCACGGCTAATACGACCCTGACGCTCAGCTTCTGCCAAAGTACGAGTGACCTCGTAGTCGGCGGTAGCACGCAGCTTCTCAGCTTCTTCCTGACCTTGTGAACGGTGACGACGAGCAACAGCTTCACGCTCTGCACGCATACGGTTGTAGATGGCTTCAGAAACTTCTGCTGGCAGGTTGATCTGCTTGATACGCACATCGACCACTTCGATACCCAGCGCTGCCATACTGTTCGGGTTAACCACTGGCACTTTGCCTTTGGTTTCCGCCGTTACACGCGCAGCAGCCGAGGCAATGGCATCGTCCGCAGCAGGTGTTGACACTTCATCATCAGCGCCCGCTGTACCAGAGTTCAGCGCATCACGTACATCCAGAGTCAGACGGCCACGAGAATCAGTCACGATGTCTTTCACATCAAGACGACCAATTTCAGAACGCAGACGGTCACTAAATTTACGTTTTAACAGCACTTCTGCCTGAGAAACATCACCACCACCGGTTGCCAGGTAGTAACGACTGAAATCGCTGATACGCCATTTGATGTAAGAATCAACGATCAGGTCTTTTTTCTCTTTGGTAACAAAGCGATCGGCCTGGTTGTCCATGGTCTGAATACGCGCATCAAGCGTTTTTACCGACTCGATAAACGGTACTTTGAAATGCAGACCTGGCTCATAGACCACGGGTTTGTTTTCATCGTCACGCAACACTTTACCGAAGCGTAACGTAATCCCGCGCTCGCCTTCCTGTACCACGAAGACCGAGGTAAACAGCACTACCAGCACGATGATAATTAAAGCAATGACTGACTTACGCATCGTTATTCACTCCCTACGCGCTGGTTATCAGTGCGCTGTGCATCGGCACGGCGCTGATCCATGATATCGCCCCGACTTGATGAGGACTGTGTGCTGGCGCTACCGCTGCTAGAGCTGGATGCCGGCGGCAGACGTAACAAGTTGTTTGCCGCACTGGTGTCACTCTTTGCTGCAGGTTGTGAGCCACCTTTCAGCATCTGATCCAGAGGCAGAACCATCAGGTTGCCACCTTTGTCGTTAACCAGAACTTTACGGGTATGGCTAAGCACTTTTTCCATGGTTTCGATATACAGACGCTCACGGGTAATTTCCGGTGCGGCTTTATATTCCGGCAACATCTTGGCAAAGCGAGCAACTTCACCCTGCGCTTCTAACACGGTCTGTGTTTTATAAGCACGAGCTTCTTCAAGAATACGCTGCGCCTGACCATTAGCACGTGGCTGAACTTCGTTGGTATAGGCTTCTGCTTCACGGATATATTGCTGTTCGTTTTCACGTGCGGAAATCGCATCATCAAACGCAGCTTTCACCTCTTCCGGCGGACGAGCAGCCTGGAAGTTGACGTCCAGCAAGGTGATACCCATGTTGTACGGGCGAATGGTTTCTTCCAGCTCGCGCTGAGTATCATTACGAATGATGGTACGACCCTCTGTGAGGATCTTATCCATGGTGTATTTACCAATTACACCACGCAGTGCGCTGTCGGTAGCCTGTCGCAGGCTGTCGTCTGCGCTGGTTACGCTGTACAGATAGTTGCGTGGATCGGTCACACGATACTGGACGTTCATTTCGACACGAACCACGTTCTCATCGGACGTCAGCATCACACCAGAAGCCGCCAATTCGCGGACTGCTTCAACGTTGACTGCTGTGACTTTGTCAATAAAGGTCGGTTTCCAGTTCAGGCCCGGCTCAACCAAATGGCTGAATTGACCAAAACGCGTCACAACACCACGTTCAGCTTCTTTAATGGTATAGAACCCAGTTGCAGCCCAAATAACCACGGCTACAGCAGCAACGATGCCGACCATACGGCCACCGACGTGAGGACGCGGAAGTTGTGAAGAACCACCACCGGTACCACCACCACCGCTTTTACCGCCACCAAGGCCGCCGAGTTTTTTGCTTAATTTCCGGAAGATATCATCCAGATCAGGAGGCCCCTGATCCCGCCCTCCTTTCTTCTCCCCAGAGTCGCCGCCAGGTTTGCTGCTTCCCCACGGGTCGCGGTCCTGTCCGTTATTACCGGGCTGATTCCACGCCATGTTTATGCTCCATATTTGTTGTGCGGTGATATCCCCCGAAGGGGAAAAAGTCTTCAGGACATTCCCTTGACTTGCTAGACAATATAGTCAGCGAGTGCCGGTTCTTGTTTACAGAGGCGGCGCCAGTCAACAATAGGCATACGAATTTGTAAGCCAACACTGCCGTCCTCCTCCATCCACTCTTTTTCTATTGCCTGAAGCTGATAAAAACGGCTTCGCAGTCGCCCAGCCTGGGGGGGCAAGCACAATGTATGTTGTGCAATTTCACCAGATAAACGCTCAGTCAAAGCCTGGAAAAGCAGTGGAACGCCGTCACCGGTCTGGGCAGAAAGCCAGACCCGTATCGGCATATTTTCATCATCTCTGTCGATACGCGGAACAAAGTCATCCAACATATCTATTTTATTCATCACTAGCAGAGTAGGAATTTCATTGGCCTCAATCTCTTCGAGAACGGTATCAACCGCGGCAATGTTTTCCTGGATCCTGAGGTCGCTTGCATCAATGACATGTAATAACAATGTCGCCTGACGCGTTTCCTGCAAGGTCGCTTTAAAGGCAGCCACTAAGTCATGTGGCAGATGACGAATAAAACCTACTGTATCTGCCAGAATGGTTTCGCCAACATCCACCACGTCAATACGACGCAATGTTGGATCCAGTGTGGCAAATAACTGATCTGCGGCATACACGTCTGCAGCTGTTATTTGGTTAAACAGAGTGGATTTACCGGCGTTGGTGTAGCCCACAAGAGAAACGGTTGGAACGTCAGCCTTGGCACGCGATCTTCGCCCTTGTTCACGCTGTTTTTCGACTCGTTCTAAGCGACCAAGGATCTGCATTATCCGATTGCGCAGCAAGCGGCGGTCGGTTTCGAGCTGAGTTTCCCCAGGTCCTCGTGAACCTATCCCCCCACCCTGACGCTCAAGGTGGGTCCAGCCGCGTACAAGGCGAGTTGCCATGTGACGTAACTGAGCCAGTTCAACTTGCAACTTACCTTCATGGGTACGTGCACGTTGAGCAAAAATATCTAATATCAGGCCGGTTCTGTCGACGACACGACATTCACACAGCGCTTCGAGGTTACGCTCCTGAGCTGGAGACAACGCATGATCAAACAAAATGACCGATGCCCCAGTGGCTTTCACTGCATCGGCAATTTCACTTGCCTTACCTTCACCAACAAAATACTTCGGGTGAGGAGCTTTACGGCTACCAGTAACGACCTCTAACGCTTCGACGCCAGCTGAAGAGACCAGGGATTCAAACTCATCCAGATCTTCTTTATTTTTGTCTTGCGTAAAATAGATGTGTACCAGCACCGCCTGCTCACCGGCATCATAACGGTCAAACAAGCGTATAACCTCTCAAAAAGACCAGCGGGGAACCCAGCATCCCTGGTTCCCCGGCTTGGAAAAACAACGTTAGCCTTATTCGGCGTCTTCGTTGTCTTGTTGTGGCGCAGAACCTTGCGCACTTCCACCATGGTGGTAGCTGCCAGAACCGCTAGTACCGGTGTTATTGCTGTGATGAGATACCGGACGAGACGGAACAACAGTTGAAATCGCGTGCTTATAGACCATCTGGCTAACCGTGTTTTTCAACAGGATCACAAACTGATCAAAAGACTCAATCTGACCTTGCAGCTTAATACCATTCACCAAATAAATAGAAACTGGAACACGTTCGCGACGCAGTGCGTTCAAGAACGGATCTTGTAATGATTGCCCCTTAGCCATTCTATCTTTTCCTTATATGCTTGTTGTTTGTAACTCAAGAACCCTGAGGCTCTGAAAAACTGCGTAAGATACTGCGCACCATAACGATTCAATTGTACACATTCATTGATGCTTCGCACTAACTACCTGTACTACTTCGTTGTAAGACTGAGACGGATTATCACTGTCTAACCAGTGAACCCCTTCCCAACCTCGCAACCAGGTCATCTGTCGCTTAGCCAATTGTCTCGTCGCGCAAATACCACGATAAACCATTTCATCATGTGAAATTTCACCCGCCAGATAAGACCACATCTGCCGGTAACCCACACAACGAATGGAAGGCATGTCCGTATGCAAATCACCACGGGCAAAAAGAGCCCGTACTTCAGCTTCAAATCCGGAAGCTAACATCTGATGAAAACGCTGCTCAATTCTTTGATGGAGCAGTTCACGGCTCGCCGGGGCGATGGCGAACTGATGCACCTGGTAAGGCAGAGCTTCTCCTGACGTTTGTGTCAGTTCCGTTAAAGTTTTACCCGAAATGAAAAAAACTTCCAGTGCTCGGGAAAGCCTTTGTGGATCATTTGGATGAATACGAGCAGCGGCTACCGGATCAACCTGTGCCAGCTCACGATGCAACGCATCCCATCCTTGCTCTGCCGCCTGTTTTTCTATCCGCTCCCTAACGTGTGGATCGGCGGATGGCAACGGCGATAAACCTTCTAACAATGCCTTGAAGTAGAGCATCGTTCCCCCTACTAACAAGGGGATACGTCCGCTCGCGGTAATTTCCGCCATTTCAGCCAGCGCATCACGCCGGAAATCTGCGGCGGAATAAGACAGTGCCGGATCGAGAATATCAAGTAACCGATGCGGAGCCTGGGCTTGTTCTTGTGCCGTTGGCTTCGCTGTACCGATGTCCATCCCTTGATAGATAAGGGCCGAATCGACGCTTATCAACTCTACCGGCAACGTTTTACGCAAATTAATGGCTAACGCTGTCTTACCTGAGGCCGTCGGCCCCATCAGAAAAATTGCCTGTGGCAGGTTTTGCTTAACTTCAGTCATGTTTCAGGGCGTTCATCGCCAATTGTAAATCAACAGGTTGTAACAAACCGCCAGGTGGTGATTTCACCAGCTGCGGACAAAGGCGCTCCACATCAGCGAGCAGGGCAATAGCCTGCGCCTGGTTCCATTGCTCATGAGAGCCGTCCATTTGACGAGCAAACCATTGAGCAATCTGTGTTGCGTTAACCTCTGTCTGTTGCGCCAGGTATCCTGGCAGTTCGTGAATCAAGATTTGTAAATTTTGTTTACGCAAAGGTAAAGGTACCGTGCGAATTGTTATTTGACGCGACTCCACTACAAATTCGATGCCCATTTCCAGCAAAAGCGGCTGATTTTTCACCAAAACGTCCTGCTCTTCTTTGGTGACTTTTAAACGAACAGGGATCAGTAATGGTTGAGCTCGCGCACCTTCACTACCAGGTACGAGCTGCGCCATTCTCAACCAGCGCGCAGCGACGCTCAGCGAGAACAGCATCAATTTGCCATCGCGTTCCAATAGTGCGACATCCGGCGCAAGAACCGTCAGCACGCGGCCAAAACTCTGCGCATGTGCATCTAACACGTCGAATACTTCAGGTTCAGCAACACGATTTTCCACCGCAGGTGCAGGCGTATTCAGTAATTCGCGGTACAGCGCGCCTTCTTTCTTTTGAAAACCCGGTGCCGCATGGGGCCACAACGGTGCACTTTTATTCGTGCTACCGCCACTATCCCCAGTGAAATTTTGCCCAGAACTGCGAGGTGCAGTTTCACGATATGATGCTTCGCGATGTGCCGTCGCGGGAGTCGGCGTCGCAAATTGATTACGCCCCGACGCCACGCGGTTTTCGGGTTCCCAGCGCGGCTGCGGATCTTCGGCTGATTCCTCCAGCGGCAGACGATTTTCACTCTGCTGCTGTAAGACGCTCAGCACCCCCTGGTAAATAAAATCATGCACCAGGCGCGACTGATGAAAACGAACTTCATGCTTAGCCGGATGCACATTCACATCCACTTGATGGGGGTCAATTTCAAGATATAGCACAAACGCGGGTTGCTGAAGGGCCCCAAGTTTATCTTCACAGGCCTGGCGAATCGCATGGTTGATCAGGCGATCGCGCATCATACGTCCGTTCACATAGCAGTATTGGATGTCAGCTAATGCAGGCGTCGTCGCTGACGGTTCAGCCACCCAGCCTCGCAGCGCCAAATCACCATGCTGCCATTCGATGGCCAACGCGTGTTCGAGGAACGCGGTGCCACAAATCGCCCCAAGGCGTCGCTCACGTGGTGCGCCTTCCGCGACTGCACGATATTGGCGTATCACTTTGCCGTTATGCGTGAGATTAATCGACACATCAAACCGCGCCAGCGCAATACGTCTGACGATCTCATCAATGTGGTTAAATTCGGTTTTCTCGGTGCGCATAAATTTGCGACGTGCTGGCGTGTTGTAGAACAGGTCCAGCACTTCGAGCGTCGTTCCAACCGGATGCGCGGCGGGTTTCACCGTCACATCTTGCTCGCGCCCTTCGGCATAGGCCTGCCACGCCTCGCTTTGTTCAGCGGTTCGTGACGTTAACGTTAACCGTGCAACCGAGCTAATACTCGCTAGCGCTTCGCCACGAAAACCGAGACTAATAATGGCCTCAAGGTCATCAAGTGTGGCGATTTTACTGGTGGCATGACGAGCCAGCGCCAGTGCCAGCTCATCTTTTTTAATTCCACAGCCATTGTCGCGGATGCGAATAAGCTTGGCGCCACCGCGTTCGATATCAATATCAATCCGCGTCGCGCCTGCATCAAGGCTGTTCTCAACCAACTCTTTCACCACCGACGCGGGGCGCTCTACCACTTCGCCAGCAGCAATCTGGTTGGCAAGTTGCGGCGGCAAAACCTGAATCGGCATGAAATATCCTTATTGAGTAATCGCGACCTGATCAATACCCACGCCAGAGCGTGCGGTCTGAGAAGATTCAGGGGCAGATTGTAACGGATGCGTCTGGAAATAATCCCTTAACCCTTGATAAATAGCCTGGGCAATTTTTTGCTGATAGTCATCGCTATCCAGCAGACGCTCTTCCGAGTTATTACTGATAAACCCGGTTTCCACCAGCACAGAAGGAATATCAGGGGAACGCAATACCCCGAGGCTCGCATGTTCAGGACGACGTTTATGTAACGCTCCTACTCGCTGCATCTGCGACAGAACTTTGGTTGCCACATCATACCCGACACGCTGCGAATGGCCGAATTGCAAATCCAGTACCGCCTGGCTGAGATAAGGGTCAGCCTGGCTGTTGGCCAGCACGTCACCCGCACCGCCGAGTAGCTCAGATTGTTTTTCGTGTTGCTCGAGCCAACCCGCCATTTCGCTATTCGCACGTCGATTTGATAGCACCCAGACTGAAGCCCCGGTTGCATCACGATTAGGTGCGGCATCAGCATGAATCGAAACCAGGATATTGGCGTTCTGCTTACGAGCTACATCCGAGCGCCCCATTACCGAAATGAAATAGTCGCCATCGCGGGTCAGCACGCCTTTAAACATCGGGTCGTCATTAAGCAGTGAGCGAAGTTTACGCGCAATCGAGATGGTGACGTTTTTCTCTTTGGTGCCACCTGGCCCAATTGCGCCAGGATCTTGACCACCATGCCCGGCATCGATAGCGACTACGACAGCATCGGATTGGGTGCTGACACGCTTAGGGTGTTCTGTACGTGCGGGGTGCATCGCAGTATTCGAACTTATTGCGCCAGTAACGGTTTGTGAATTAAAGGGATTTTTTGCTGGTTCCGTTGAGCGAGTAACCGCTGGCATTTCAACGCGTTTGGCCACGACTGGCGGCGGAGGTGGCGGAGGAGGAACATCAGCATTGATGGTAAACACTACCGTGTAATTAGCACCATTTTGCTGTTTCACGGCGCGCGTTTTACCCGCCTCGGTGAGATCAACAACAAGACGCAGGGAATCGCTATCTTTCGGTTGCCCCGAACGGATGCTTTTCACCAGGTTATTGCCACTGAATAGCAATGGCAGACCTTTGATCACGCCGGTTTGTTTGATGTCCAGAGCAACGCTTTTCTTATCATCCTGAGAAAATGCATATTCAGGGTCGCCAATAAAACTGAACGTGATTCTGGCCTGAGAATCACCGTTTGATACCTGAATATCTGCCAAATTTGCGGCGCTGACCTGTGACGTCAACACCAGTAAACACACAGCCATCAACCAACTTTTTACGCGATAGATCATCCCGTCATCCTTGTTATTTGGCTAACCGCGCCAGTAACGACTCACCAGATGAGGAAACTGCTTTCAGACACGCTTCGCGCCCGTCAGCCTGGTAACTTAGGTGGATTTCGACATCCGGTTCTGGAAGCACACCCTGACCTTTTTGCGGCCACTCCACCAGACTGATAGCGTCATTAGTGAAATAGTCACGAATTCCCATAAACTCGAGTTCTTCTGGATCGGCAAGTCGGTACAGATCAAAGTGATACACCATTAATTCGCCGAGCGTGTAAGGCTCCACCAATGTATATGTTGGGCTCTTAACGTTCCCTTTATGGCCTAGCGCTTGCACAAAACCGCGGCTGAATGTGGTTTTCCCCGCGCCCAGGTCACCATACAAATGAATGACGGTAGCACCGACACAGGCTTTAGCCAGACAGGCGCCTAACGCTAATGTCGCGTCTTCATCAGGTAATGCGATAACTCGATTAATCATTTTCTTTGCTATTCAAATCCGGGTTAACAAAAGGGTACAGCATCGTTAATAAGTCGCTTGCTAACATGCCACGTGTACCGTAGCGATGGGCCAACAAGTCAGCTGCGGCTCCATGAGCAACGCATCCAGCGCAAGCTGCATCATACGGGGTTAGCTTCTGTGCCAGCAATGCTCCGATAATTCCGGATAGCACATCCCCCATTCCACCACTGCCCATCCCAGCATTGCCCACATCAATGATTGCGCATTCACCGTGTTGGCTGGCAACAACCGTACCGGCACCTTTTAAGACCACAATTCCGCCATAACGTTTTACCAGGCGGTCTGCTGAAAGTAAGCGGTCACTCTCAATTTGAGATATAGGGCAATTTAATAACCGGGCAGCTTCGCCAGGATGCGGCGTAATCACGCGATTCTGACGTTTATCGGGATTGATTGCCAGAAGGTTCAACGCATCGGCATCCCAGAGCATCGGTTTGCGGCTGTTCTCTACTTTTTGCAGGGCTTTTTTTCCCCATTCTTGTAGCCCTAAACCTGGCCCTATGACCACGACATCTGCCCACTCAAGGCATTCATCCAGTGAATGTGGTGTCAGTTCCTGGACCATTAATTCAGGACGTGCAGTCAGCAATGGAGCGACGTTCTCAAAACGAGTCAACACCTTGACCAGGCCCGCTCCTGCACGCAATGCGGCCTCACCCGTCATGCGAATCGCGCCCGCCGTTCCGTGGTCGCCACCAATAATCACCAGACGCCCGTTACTACCTTTGTGCGATGTCGGTTTTCTTGGGTGTAGCCAGCTGGATAATTGCGCGCTATCCACGCGAGAAATTGGCGCGGTCTGTCCGCTCAACCACTCTTCAAGACCGAGCGCATTGAAATGCAGCGTTCCCACGACATCACGCGCTTTTCCAGTCAGTAAACCAGGTTTGAGGGTAATAAACGTAAGGGTATGAGACGCGTGAATCACCGCACCGGGTGTTTCACCTGTTTCTGCAAGCAAACCGGAAGGTATATCAAGCGCTATGACGGGCGCTGAACACTGATTACACTTTTCGATAAGCTGTGCGGCAGCTTCGCGCGGAGCGCTATTCAGACCTATTCCCATCACGCCATCAATGACAAGGTCGATATCATCAGCCCAGAGATGTTCCGCTGCATGTATGACGCCCGCAGCATTCAGCCAGGCTTCCCGCGCAGTGGCGGCTTCTTCTGGCAATGCTTTATCACTTTCTAGCGCCAACAATGTCACACGGAGCCCGGCAGCCTGAGCGAGGCGAGCCACCACGTATCCATCACCGCCGTTATTCCCATGCCCGCACACCACGAGCCAATGCTGACTCTGTGGATAGAGTTCGCGAGCCAAATTAAACGCCGCCGCTCCCGCCCGCTGCATCAATTCATACAGCGTTAATCCTAAGTCATCTGCTGCCTGCTTTTCCGCTGTACGTAGCCAGTCTGCTGACCAGACTGAGTGTGGTATACTTTTAGCGGTTATTTTTAGGCTCAGGTCCGTCATGTCACAGCCCCTCGATCTCAATCAATTAGCGCAAAATATTAAACAGTGGGGAATCGAACTCGGCTTCCAGCAAGTGGGGATAACCGATACCGATCTCACCGCCAGTGAGCCCGCGCTTCAGTTGTGGCTGGATAAACAATACCACGGCGAGATGGACTGGATGGCTCGTCACGGCATGATGCGTGCCCGACCTCACGAATTGCTCCCCGGTACATTACGTGTGATTAGCGTGAGGATGAACTATCTTCCAGCTAATGCCGCGTTTGCATCAACGCTCAAAAATCCCAAAATTGGCTATATCAGCCGTTATGCCCTGGGACGCGATTACCACAAACTCCTGCGTAATCGGCTCAAAAAACTGGGTGAAATGATCCAGTCACACTGTTCCACGCTGAATTTTAGACCTTTTGTGGATTCAGCGCCGCTTCTTGAGCGCCCTCTGGCTGAAAAGGCCGGCTTGGGTTGGACAGGTAAGCACTCACTTATCCTCAATCAAGAAGCAGGCTCGTTCTTTTTCCTGGGCGAATTGTTGGTCGACATTCCTCTTCCTGTTGATCAAGCAATCGAGGAAAAGTGCGGGCGCTGCGTGGCCTGCATGACAATTTGCCCTACCGGCGCAATTGTTGAGCCTTACACCGTGGACGCCAGGCGTTGCATCTCTTACCTGACCATTGAACTGGAAGGGGCAATTCCTGAAGAGTTCAGACCGTTAATAGGTAACCGCATCTATGGTTGTGACGATTGCCAGCTGATTTGCCCGTGGAACCGTTTTTCGCAATTAACCGTAGAAGACGATTTTAGCCCGCGCCGCGCGTTGCATGCACCGCCACTCGTTGAGCTATTTGGCTGGAGTGAAGATTACTTCCTCCGCGTGACGGAAGGTTCAGCGATTCGACGGATTGGACATTTGCGCTGGCTGCGAAATATTGCTGTGGCGATGGGCAATGCACCCTGGGATGAAACAATTTTGGAAGCGTTACAACAGCGAAAAGGTGAGCACCCACTTCTTGATGAACACATTGACTGGGCGATTGCGCAACAATTAACCAAGCGAAGCGCGGATGCTACGGAAGTCCAGCTACCGCAAAAACAGCGTCTGGTCCGCGTCATTGAAAAGGGGTTAAAACGTGATGCGTGACATGTCCACAGGATGTGAATAAAAATTAGAACACCTTATGGCGTAAAAAGAAAAAAAACGTCAAGCGATAGAGTTAACATTTCTAATTATTTAAAACATGATAAAAATCAATAGCTTAAAATATTCATGTAAAAGTTAAGAAATAATTAGCAATCTAAGAGAAAGGAAGCGAGCTGTGGATAACTCTGTTTACAACAATTTATCAGGAACGTAAAAACCACCACCGACGCTGCTTAGCGTTGTGGATAATTTGTACTGGAGATAAGAATTTGGAGCGGGAAACGAGACTCGAACTCGCGACCCCGACCTTGGCAAGGTCGTGCTCTACCAACTGAGCTATTCCCGCTTGGGTGGTGCTGGCTTTTAAAAGCCAAATCAAATTTTGGAGCGGGAAACGAGACTCGAACTCGCGACCCCGACCTTGGCAAGGTCGTGCTCTACCAACTGAGCTATTCCCGCATATTCTTCGTCTTTTAAGCTGATGCTTAAAAGCCATCGAATTTGGTGGTACTGCTGTAATCAAATTTGGAGCGGGAAACGAGACTCGAACTCGCGACCCCGACCTTGGCAAGGTCGTGCTCTACCAACTGAGCTATTCCCGCTCTGTGTAACGCTGCAAATTCTGCATCGGTACGGGAGGCGCATTATACGAGAAATCGTTTTAGTCGCAAGCCCCTCAAACCACTTTTTTCAAAAATTATGTTCAAGTGGTGATTTAACCAACAAGATGATTACTTTATCAACGAAGGAGGCAAAATGCCTCCTTCCGTAAGCTTTAAAGCTTAATAAAATTCTCACGGTAGAATGCTAACTCTGCCACCGACTCGCGAATATCGTCCATTGCCTGATGAGTGCCCTGCTTTTTGAAATCAGCCAAAATTTCAGGTTTCCAACGACGAGCCAGCTCTTTTAGCGTGCTGACATCCAGATAACGGTAGTGGAAGTACTCTTCCAGCTCAGGCATGTACTTAAACAGGAAACGGCGATCCTGGCCTATGCTATTACCACAAATTGGAGAGCTATTTGCCGGAACCCACTGTTTCAGGAACTCAAGCGTTGCCAGTTCCGCCGCACGGTCATCCATTGTACTGGCTTTAACACGCTCAACCAGGCCGCTGCCGGTATGGGTACGCACATTCCAGTCATCCATCAGCGCCAACTGTTCATCAGACTGATGAACAGCGATAGTTGGCCCTTCGGCGAGGATATTCAAATTGGCATCAGTAACCAGAGTGGCAATTTCAATTATGCGATCCCGCTCGGGGTCCAGGCCGGTCATTTCTAAATCAATCCAAATGAGATTGTTTTCATTTCCACTCATGCTATTTTCCACCCTTCTTGTGCGTAGCCCACCTTTGTCGATGGGTTAATTCGTATAAAATAGTGTGTATCATAGAGGTTTTGCCCATCACGGGCGACCAGGAGCCAGTAAGATTGAGCAAAAATAAACTCTCCAAAGGACAGCAGCGCAGGGTTAGTGCAAACCACCAGCGTCGGCTTAAACAGACTGTGGAGAAAGCCGATCCTGACGACTCTCAGTTTGGCGAGCCGCGCGATGGTCGCGTCATCAGCCGCTTCGGCCAACATGCCGATGTTGAATCTCCCGGTGGTGAAATTCACCGCTGCAATATTCGTCGCACCATCCGTTCGCTGGTAACCGGCGATAACGTGGTCTGGCGTCCAGCGAAAGAAGCTGCGACAGGCGTCACAATCAAAGGCATCGTTGATGCAGTACACGAACGTAAAACCGTTCTGACACGCCCTGATTTCTATGACGGCGTAAAACCGATTGCCGCCAACATCGACCAAATCATCGTTGTTTCCGCAATCTTGCCCGAGCTGTCACTGAATATTATTGACCGTTATCTGGTCGCGTGCGAAACCCTCGACGTTGAACCGTTGCTGGTGCTGAACAAAACCGATCTGCTCGACGAAGAAGGCCTGAAGTTTGTCAACGAACAAATGGATATCTACCGCCGCATTGGTTATCGCGTGTTGTTGGTTTCCAGCCACAAAGTAGAAGGCCTGAAAGAGCTGGAAGAAGCGCTAATTGGGCGCGTCAGTATTTTTGCCGGGCAATCGGGCGTGGGTAAATCCAGCCTGCTGAATAACCTGCTTGGTTTTAAAGAAGTCCAGATTCTGGTCAATGACGTTTCTGACAACTCCGGTTTGGGTCAGCACACAACCACAGCTTCGCGTCTGTATCATTTCCCAGGCGGCGGCGATGTCATCGACTCCCCGGGCGTGCGTGAATTTGGCTTATGGCACTTAGAGCCGGACCAGGTGACCCATGGATTCACTGAATTCCATGACTATTTAGGCCGTTGCAAATACCGTGACTGCAGCCACACCAACGACCCAGGCTGCGCACTGCGCGAGGCCGTGGAACGTGGGGAAATAGCCGAAACGCGTTTCGAAAACTACCATCGCATACTGGAAAGCATGTCCGAGGTAAAATCGCGTAAAACCTTTTCCGATACTGACCGCTGACAATTAAGCTGAGCATCGCTAGAATCGCGCTCCATTTTTCTTTTTGTGTACGCATATATCTCTATGCCCAATGTATTTCGAGTTGCAGGAAGGCGGTAAGAGAACGAGGTCCGAATCACTTACATAAGTAAGTGATTCGGGCGAGCGAACGTAGCCAAACGCCTACGGCTTGAAAGACGACGGGCATTAGCCAGGAGGCTATCTTGTTAGACAAATTTAAACTTTCACTCCAATACATTCTGCCTAAACTTTGGCTAACTCGCCTGGCAGGCTGGGGTGCAAGCAAACGAGCTGGCTGGTTGACCAAACTGGTTATCGACCTGTTCGTCAAATACTACAAAGTCGACATGAAGGAAGCGCAGAAGCCGGACACCGCCAGCTATCGCACCTTCAATGAATTCTTCGTACGCCCGCTGCGTGACGATGTTCGTCCTGTGAATACCGATCCGAATGTACTGGTGATGCCAGCAGACGGCGTTATCAGCCAGTTAGGTCCAATCGAAGAAGACAAAATCTTGCAGGCAAAAGGCCACAACTACAGCCTTGAAGCCCTGCTTGCGGGTAATTACTTAATGGCAGATTTGTTCCGTAACGGCAGCTTCGTTACGACGTATCTGTCACCGCGCGACTACCACCGCGTTCACATGCCGTGTAACGGTATTTTGCGCGAAATGATTTACGTGCCCGGCGATCTGTTCTCCGTGAACCATTTAACGGCGCAAAACGTACCGAATCTGTTTGCTCGTAACGAGCGCGTTATCTGCCTGTTCGACACTGAGTTTGGCCCGATGGCGCAGATTCTGGTGGGTGCCACCATTGTTGGCAGCATCGAAACCGTTTGGGCTGGTACGATCACTCCACCGCGTGAAGGCGTTATTAAACGTTGGACATGGCCTGCGGGTGAAAGCGAAGGTTCTGTGGCCCTGTTAAAAGGCCAGGAAATGGGTCGTTTTAAACTGGGTTCGACGGTCATTAACTTATTCGCCCCAGGTAAAGTGAATCTGGTCGAGCAGTTACAAAACCTGTCAGCCACGAAAATTGGTGAGCCGCTGGCTATTTCCACCGAATTCAGAAACGAGCCAGAAGTGCCGGTGAGCGAAATTCCTGAAGTAGAAATTGCAGCGGAAACGGAAACCAGCCCACCGCCAGAAAACAAGCCAGACGTTTAACTCGTTATCCTCAGCCCTCACAACGAGGGCTGTTTCACCTATAGGAACCGACGTGCCGTGCGCCTGATAATCACTTTTCTGATCGGTTTGTGCCTTAGCTCACCGCTGTACGCCGCAACGGCCCCTGACGCCAAACAAATCTCCCAGGAGCTTGAACAAGCTAAGTCTGCAAAAGACAAACCAGGTAACGCTGAAATCGTGGAAGCGCTTCAGGCTGCCCTCAATTCGCTTGATGAACGCAAAGTCTCCCTGGAACGAGCC
The DNA here is from genome assembly GCF_031432975.1 of Buttiauxella selenatireducens. Lineage (GTDB taxonomy): Bacteria > Pseudomonadota > Gammaproteobacteria > Enterobacterales > Enterobacteriaceae > Buttiauxella > Buttiauxella selenatireducens. The sequence goes on from NZ_CP133838.1 coordinate 4,692,400, forward strand.
ACTCAATATCAGCAAGTCATAGATAATTTCCCCAAGCTCTCTGACACCTTACGCCGACAGATCAACAACCTGAGCGATGAACCGCAAAAAGTGCCGGAAGGCATGTCGACCGATGCGCTGAATCAGGAAATCCTGCAAGTAAGCAGCCAGTTGCTGGATAAAAGCCGCCTTGCGCAGCAAGAGCAGGAACGTACTCGCGAAATCACGGATTCACTCAGCCAACTCCCGCAGCAGCAAACCGATGCGCGCCGTCAGTTAAACGACGTTGAACGCCGGATTGGAACCCTGCCGGCCACCAGCACACCGTTAGCACAGGCGCAAAGTTACTCTTTGCAGGCCGAATCTGTGCGCCTGAAAGCGCTAGTCGATGAACTGGAGCTGGCGCAACTGTCTGCCAGTAACCGCCAGGAGCTCGCGCGTCTGAGGGCCGAACTGGCCCAAAAACAGAGCACGCAGTTGGATGCTTATCTTCAGGCATTGCGTAACCAACTTAATAACCAGCGCCAGCGTGAAGCTGAAAAAGCCCTGGAAAGTACCGAATTGCTGGCAGAAAGCAGCGCAAACCTGCCCGCAGATATTGTTGAGCAGTTTAAAAATAACCGCGAATTGTCCCAGGCGCTGAACCAACAAGCTCAGCGTATGGATTTAGTGGCGTCTCAACAGCGCCAGGCATCCAGCCAGACGTTGCAAGTTCGTCAGGCACTGAACACGTTACGCGAGCAGTCGCAATGGCTTGGCGTTTCGAACGTTCTGGGAGAAGCATTACGTGCGCAGGTTGCTCGTTTGCCTGAAATGCCAAAACCCCAGCAGGTGGATACCGAACTCGGCCAATTGCGCGTTCAACGCCTGCATTACGAAGACCTGCTAAACAAGCAGCAGCAATTACGCCAGATTCGGCAAGCTGATGGCAAGGAGCTCACCAGCGAGCAAAATCGTATTCTGGAAGCGCAACTGCGTACCCAGCGCGAACTGCTCAATTCCCTGCTGCAAGGCGGCGATAACCTGATTCTCGAACTGACCAAACTGAAAGTGGCGAACAGCCAGCTTGAAGATGCGTTAAAAGAGGTGAACGAAGCGACTCACCGTTACCTGTTCTGGACCTCAGACGTCAGCCCGATAGGTATCACCTGGCCGGTTGAGATTGTGCAGGATTTGCGCCGCCTGGTGTCGATGGATACGTTCAGCCAGCTCGGCAGCGCTACCATCATGATGCTGACCAGTAAGGAAACCCTGCTGCCGTTGTTCGGCGCATTAATACTGGTGGGCTTCAGTATCAGCTCACGCCGCCATTTCACTGCCTTCCTTGAACGATCCAGTGCAAAGGTTGGCAAGGTCACTCAGGATCATTTCAGCTTAACGTTGCGGACGGTGTTCTGGTCAATTCTTGTGGCGCTGCCTTTGCCGGTGCTGTGGGCAACACTCGGGTTCGGACTGCAAGCCGGTTGGCCGTACCCCCTCGCAGTGGCAATAGGTGATGGCGTGACAGCGACAGTTCCGCTGCTGTGGGCTGTGATGATTTGTGCGACGTTCGCCCGTCCGAATGGCTTGTTCATTGTGCATTTTGGCTGGCCTCAGCACCGCGTGGCTCGCGCCATGCGTTACTACATGCTGAGTATCTGCCTGATCGTGCCACTGATTATGGCATTGATTATGTTTGATAATCTCAATGACCGAGAGTTCTCAGACTCGCTTGGACGGCTGTGCTTTATTTTAATTTGCGGCGCGATGGCGCTCGTGACTTTAAGCCTGAAACGCGCCGGTATTCCGCTGTATCTGGATAAACAAGGTAATAGCGAAAACATTGCGAACACGATGCTGTGGAACCTGCTACTTGCGGCCCCGTTAATTGCCATTCTGGCAGCGACTGTCGGCTACCTGGCCACTGCGCAAGCGTTGCTCGCAAGGCTAGAAACGTCCGTCGCTATCTGGTTCCTGTTGCTGGTTGTTTACCATATCTTCCGCCGTTGGATGCTCATCCAGCGCCGCCGTCTGGCATTTGACCGTGCCAAACATCGCCGTGCGGAAATCCTTGCTCAACGTGCCCGTGGCGAAGAAGAACCCGCTCATGCCCACAGCACTGAAGGTTCGGCGGAAGCCATCGAGGAGCCGGAAATCGATCTGGATACCATCAGCGTACAATCCTTGCGTCTGGTGCGTTCGATTCTGATGCTGATTGCGCTGTTGTCGGTCATTGTATTGTGGTCAGAAATACATTCCGCCTTTGGCTTCCTTGAGAACATCACGTTGTGGGATGTGACCTCAACGGTACAAGGTGTGGAAAGCCTTGAGCCGATTACGCTCGGTGCCGTGCTGATTGCTATTCTGGTGCTGATTATCACCATGCAACTGGTGCGTAATCTGCCCGCGCTGCTCGAGCTCGCGCTGCTTCAGCATCTGGATTTAGCACCGGGCACAGGTTACGCCATTACCACCGTGACCAAATACCTGCTGTTGCTGGTCGGGACGTTGGTTGGCTTCTCAATGATTGGTATTGAGTGGTCGAAGTTGCAGTGGCTCGTCGCTGCTCTGGGTGTGGGTTTAGGTTTTGGTTTGCAGGAGATTTTCGCCAACTTTATCTCTGGCCTGATCATCCTGTTTGAAAAGCCGATCCGTATTGGCGATACCGTAACAATCCGCGATCTCACCGGTAGCGTCACCAAGATCAACACCCGAGCGACCACGATCAGCGACTGGGACCGCAAAGAGATAATCGTCCCTAACAAGGCTTTTATCACTGAGCAGTTTATCAACTGGTCACTCTCGGACTCCGTCACGCGTGTGGTGTTAACGGTCCCGGCACCTTCCGATGCTAACAGCGAAGAAGTAACGAAAGTGCTGTTGCAAGCAGCGGAGCGTTGTTCACTGGTGATTGATAACCCAGCGCCAGAAGCATTCCTGGTGGATTTACAGGCCGGTATTCAAATCTTTGAGCTGCGTATTTACGCCGCAGAGATGAACCACCGTATGCCACTGCGCCACGAGATTCATCAGCTGATTCTGCAAGGGTTCCGCGAACACGGTATCGAGCTGCCGTTCCCACCGTTCCAGATGCGTCTGGATAGTTTGGGTGGGCAACGTAGTAGTAAGACGATGGTGTCGTCAGGGAAAGCGGGAAGGACTCCGGGGAGTTTGTAAACGTTCCCCCTCATCCCAGCCTTCTCCCCAGGGAGAAGGGGAAACCGTACACCCTCTATTTCAGGGAAGAAGGGGAAAACTGTACATCCCCTCTCCCAGGGAAAAAGGGGAAACTGTAAATCCCCTCTCCCTCAGGGAGAGGGTCAGGGTGAGGGTGAGGGTTGTTCTACGCCCGGTCTACCGGGAACGCCAACACGTCAGCCAGTCTTTCAGCCTTCAACGCCAGCATAATCAAACGATCCACACCTAGCGCCACGCCTGAACAATCCGGCAATCCGGCTTTCAGCGCTTCCAGCAAATTCACATCTATTGGTTGTTGCGGTAAACCGCGAGCGGCACGTTTACGGTTATCCTGCTCGAAACGTTGTTGCTGTTCACGCGCGTCCGTTAATTCGTGGAAACCATTCGCCAGTTCAATGCCTCGGAAATAAACCTCAAAGCGCTCGGCTACGCGGTGATCTTCGGTGCTGATCTGCGCCAGTGCGGCCTGGCTTGCCGGGAAGTGATAAACAAACGTCGGCTTGTCTTTACCAATGTGCGGCTCTACACCCATGCTGAAAAGCAATTGCAGCAATGTGTCGCGGTCTTCTTCCTGATCGGCAATATTGCTCAAATCAAGTTTCGCTGCCGCTTCGCGCAGTTGGTTTTTGTCCGCAGAAAGCGGATCAATCTCCAGATGGCGCTGGAATGCTTGCTGATAAGAAAGAGTCTCGGCAGCATCGGTCTCCAGAACCAGTTGCAACAAATCATCAACTTCGTTCATCAGACGATACATATCGTAGTGCGGGCGGTACCACTCCAGCATGGTGAATTCTGGATTATGGTGGCGGCCCATCTCTTCGTTACGGAAGCTACGGCACAGCTGGAATACCGGGCCAACGCCCGCCGCCAGTAGGCGTTTCATGTGATATTCCGGGCTGGTCATCAGGTACAAATTGACGCCCTGAGCGTGGCCTGGGCCAACAAAACGGGTTTCAAACGGGAACAGATTGATGTCCGTTACCGTAGCCTGGCTCATGCAGGGTGTTTCCACCTCCAGTACACCGCGGTCGGCAAAAAAACGCCGAATAACCGCCATGATCGCGGCGCGTTTCAACAGGTTGGGGATGGATGCGCTCGGCTGCCAGGTGGCCGTTTCGCTCATGTGGATGTCTCCGTATTCAAACAAGGCGGAGAAGTCTACTCGCAACGCATTAGGGAGACAAATTTTGCGCAGTAATTTTTCATCGCCAGCCGCGCCGATCTGGCAGTACTAATTTGAATTTCGTGACATAACTCATCACCAAAATTAATTAATTGCTGCACTGAACAGCAAAAAAATCGAACACGTCAAATTTCCATAGTAAGCCTACGGCTATAATCCGCTACCTACAAAGGAGCAGGGATAACCCTTTCGCTATAGCTAGCGCCGTATCGGTGAACTACCTTTGGTTAAATCAGCTAAGCGGAATAACTAAAATCTGGAGGAATGTCGTGCAAACCTTTCAAGCCGATCTCGCCATAATAGGCGCTGGCGGAGCGGGCTTACGAGCAGCCATCGCGGCAGCACAAGCCAATCCACAAGCCAAAATTGCTCTGATCTCCAAAGTCTACCCAATGCGTAGCCACACCGTGGCCGCCGAAGGGGGTTCTGCCGCCGTTGCGCAGGATCACGACAGTTTCGAATACCATTTTAATGACACCGTTGCCGGTGGTGACTGGTTGTGTGAGCAGGATGTGGTCGACTACTTCGTCCACCACTGCCCAACTGAAATGACTCAACTTGAGCAATGGGGTTGCCCGTGGAGCCGTCGCCCGGACGGTTCAGTCAACGTGCGTCGCTTTGGGGGCATGAAGATTGAGCGTACCTGGTTTGCCGCGGATAAAACCGGCTTCCATATGCTCCACACCCTGTTCCAGACTTCATTGCAGTTCCAGCAAATCCAACGTTTTGACGAGCATTTCGTGCTCGATATTCTGGTTGATGACGGGGCCGCGCGTGGCCTGGTCGCCATGAATATGATGGAAGGTACGCTGGTGCAGATCCGCGCGAATGCCGTGGTGATGGCAACCGGCGGTGCGGGTCGTGTTTACCGCTACAACACCAACGGCGGCATCGTGACCGGCGATGGTATGGGTATGGCGTTAAGCCACGGCGTACCGCTACGTGATATGGAATTCGTGCAATATCACCCTACCGGCCTGCCAGGTTCCGGCATTCTGATGACGGAAGGCTGCCGTGGTGAAGGCGGTATTCTGGTCAACAAAGATGGCTATCGCTATCTGCAAGATTACGGAATGGGGCCTGAAACTCCGCTGGGCGAGCCACGTAACAAATACATGGAACTCGGTCCGCGCGACAAAGTTTCTCAAGCTTTCTGGCACGAATGGCGCGCTGGCCGCACCGTTCCAACGCCACGCGGCGATGTGGTTTATCTCGACCTCCGTCACCTGGGTGAGAAAAAACTCCTCGAACGTCTGCCATTCATCTGTGAGCTGTCGAAAGCCTATGTCGGCGTAGACCCGGTAAAAGAGCCGATTCCGGTTCGTCCTACCGCGCACTACACCATGGGGGGTATCGAAACCGACAGCCAATGTGAAAGCCGTATCAAAGGGCTGTTTGCCGTTGGCGAATGCTCTTCAGTTGGCTTGCACGGGGCAAACCGTCTGGGTTCTAACTCCCTTGCTGAGCTGGTTGTATTTGGCCGTATGGCGGGTGAAAGTGCGATGCGTCGTGCGAACGAAGCGCAACCTGCTAATGATGCCGCGCTGAATGCACAAGCCGCTGACGTAGAAACGCGTCTGAAGAAGTTGGTTAATCAGGAAGGTACTGAAAACTGGTCGAAGATCCGCGATGAAATGGGTCTGTCGATGGAAGAAGGTTGCGGTATTTATCGCACTCCAGAACTGATGCAGAAAACTATCGATAAGCTGGCTGAGCTGCAAGAGCGCTTCAAACGCGTGCGCATCACTGACACCTCCAGCGTGTTTAATACCGATTTGCTCTACACCATCGAGTTGGGCCACGGCCTGAATGTGGCGGAATGTATGGCGCACTCGGCGATGGCACGTAAAGAGTCTCGTGGGGCACACCAGCGCTTAGACGAAGGTTGTACCGAGCGTGATGACGTGAATTTCCTGAAACATACTCTCGCATTCCGTGACGCAAATGGAACCACGCGCCTGGAATACAGCGATGTGAAAATCACGACTTTGCCACCGGCTAAACGCGTCTACGGTGCGGAAGCAGAAGCGGCCGATAAGAAGAAGGAGACGTCGAATGGCTGATGCGATGAAAACTCTGAAGATTGAAATTGTGCGCTACAACCCGGAAACGGATAGCAAGCCGCACAGCGAAATGTATGAAGTGCCTTATGACGAGCAAACCTCGTTGCTTGATGCGCTGGGCTACATCAAAGACAATTTGGCGCCAGACCTGACCTACCGCTGGTCATGCCGTATGGCTATCTGCGGCTCTTGCGGCATGATGGTCAACCGCGTGCCTAAACTGGCCTGTAAAACCTTCCTGCGTGAATACACACAGGGCATGAAGGTTGAAGCGCTGGGCAACTTCCCTATCGAGCGCGATTTGGTGGTCGATATGACCCACTTTATCGAAAGCCTGGAAGCCATTAAGCCGTACATCATCGGCAACCCGCGCACGCCAGATCAGGGGCCAAACACCCAGACGCCAGCACAGATGGCGAAATACCATCAGTTCTCCGGCTGCATCAACTGTGGCCTGTGCTACGCGGCTTGCCCTCAGTTTGGTTTGAATCCTGAGTTCATTGGCCCGGCGGCCATTACGCTTGCTCATCGTTACAACCTGGATAACCGCGACCATGGCAAGAAAGAGCGTATGGCGCAGTTAAACGGCCAGAACGGCGTCTGGAGCTGTACTTTCGTGGGCTATTGCTCCGAAGTTTGCCCGAAACACGTCGATCCGGCAGCGGCCATCCAGCAGGGTAAAGTCGAAAGTTCGAAAGACTTTTTGATTGCCACCCTGAAACCACGCTAAGGAGTGCAAAATGACTACGAAACGTAAGCCATATGTACGGACGATGACTCCGACCTGGTGGCAAAAGCTGGGCTTCTACCGTTTTTATATGATTCGCGAAGGTACAGCCGTGCCGACCGTCTGGTTCAGCATTCTGCTTATCTGCGGTCTGTTTTCACTGAAAAGCGGCCCTGAAAGCTGGGCGGGATTTGTCAGTTTTCTGCAGAACCCGATTGTGGTTATCCTCAATCTGATCACCTTAGCGGCTGCTTTACTGCATACCAAGACATGGTTTGAACTGGCACCGAAGGCCGCCAATATCATCATTAAAGATGAGAAAATGGGCCCTGAGCCGGTGATTAAAGGATTGTGGGCGGTGACGGCTGTCGCCACTGTCGTCATTCTGTTTGTTGCACTGTTCTGGTAAGGGGACGTCATGATTAATCCAAATCCAAAACGCTCCGACGAGCCGGTATTCTGGGGTCTGTTTGGCGCAGGCGGTATGTGGGGCGCGATCATCGCACCCGTCATCGTGTTGCTGGTTGGCATTATGTTGCCGCTGGGTCTGTTCCCGGGCGATGCGTTGGGCTATGAGCGTGTGCTGGCATTTTCTCAAAGTCTGATTGGTCGCTTATTCATCTTCCTGATGATTGTTCTGCCGCTGTGGTGCGGGCTTCACCGTATTCACCATGCGATGCACGACCTGAAAATTCACGTGCCATCTGGCAAGTGGGTGTTCTACGGTCTTGCGGCGATCTTGACCGTTGTGACCTTTATCGGTGTAATTACTCTCTAATTACGCGGATTGTTAAAAAGGCCTGCCATTGTGCAGGCCTTTTTATTTGTACCAGCGCGAACTAAAGTGTCACTTTATGGAGGAACACCAATGATAAAAAAAACGCTTTGCTGCATGTTGATGCTCACGGTCTCTTACCCTGCTTTTGCCGCCCAGAAAACCCTCACCGAAAAGCAGCTTGCTCAAACCGTCGATAGTGTTATCGCTCCATTGCTCAAAGAACAGAGTATTCCGGGTATGGCTGTCGCCGTTATTTATCAGGGGACACCGCATTACTTCACTTATGGTCAAGCGGATATCAGCAAAAACTTACCCGTAACGAAAGAGACATTGTTTGAACTCGGCTCGGTCAGTAAGACTTTTACCGGCGTTCTTGGCGGCGATATTGTCGCTCGCGGTGAAATTAAGCTCAGCGACCCGGTTGCGAAGTACTGGCCTGCATTAACCGGTAAACAATGGAAAGAGATAAATCTGCTGCAACTTGCCACCTACACCGCAGGTGGATTGCCGTTGCAGGTACCTGATGACGTCACCAATCAGACGTCCCTGCTCCACTTTTATCAGAACTGGCAACCACAATGGGCTCCGGGCTCGACTCGTGTGTATGCCAACGCCAGCATTGGCCTTTTCGGCGCGCTGTCAGTAAAACCGTCAGGGATGAGCTTTGAAGAGGCGATGTCCAAACGTGTATTCCAGCCGCTGAACCTTTCGCATACCTGGATAACAGTGCCCGCATCTGAACAAAGCAGCTATGCCTGGGGTTACCGCAACGGCAAAGCCGTACACGTTTCACCGGGTATGCTGGATGCTGAAGCCTATGGTGTGAAATCGACGATTGAAGACATGGCAAGTTGGGTGCAAGCCAATATGAAGCCTGAACACGTCGGCGACCAAACGTTACGGCAAGGCATTGAACTGGCACAAACGCGCTACTGGCGAATTGGCAGCATGTATCAGGGATTAGGTTGGGAGATGCACAACTTGCCGGTGGATGCCAAAACGCTGATTAATGGTAGCGACAATAAAGTGGCACTCGCCCCGCAAAAAGCAGTAGCCATCGAGCCACCCGCTCCTGTTGTTAAGGCATCCTGGGTCCACAAAACAGGATCAACCGGAGGATTTGGTACTTATGTGGCATTTATCCCCGAGCAACAACTCGGCATTGTGATGCTGGCAAATAAGAGCTACCCCAACACCGAGCGCGTAAAAGCAGGATACGCAATCCTCGAAGCATTGCAGTAAAACAAACGGGCCTGCGCAGCAGGCCTTTTTATTTCCAGCCATTCCCCGCATTTTCCCCACCACAATCTACACTTAGCAAAAACAGACAAGGATTTTTCTATGCGCATCTGGCCGATTATCACCACCATTGCAGTTGCGTTTCTCGTCGTCTCCTGTAGCACCCCGACTCCACCACCAGGCACCACGGTGGTTAATAATTTTGATGCTAAACGGTATCTCGGCAAGTGGTATGAAATTGCCAGACTTGACCACAAATTTGAAAGCGGGCTGGAGCAAGTAACAGCCACGTACAGCGCCATGGATGATGGCGGTCTTCGAGTGATAAATAGAGGTTTTAACCCAGACAGGCAAATGTGGCAGCAAAGTATTGGCAAAGCCTATTTCACGGGTGATCCAAGCCGTGCGGCACTTAAAGTTTCGTTCTTTGGGCCGTTTTACGGTGGTTACAACGTGATTTCGATAGATAAAGATTACCGACACGCACTGGTGTGCGGGCCGGATAAGGACTATCTGTGGATATTGTCGCGCACGCCAACCATCAGCCCTGAGGTGAAAGAGCAAATGCTGAAGATCGCGACACAACAGGGCTTCCCGGTGGAAAAACTTCTGTGGATTAAACAGCCCTGATGGAATGGCTCTTAATGCGTGCTGATTTTCAGGCCAATAATCCCGAGGACAATCAGCGCCAGGCTCGCAATGCGGGCCAGGCTTGCTGATTCGCCTAACAGCAAGATACCCGTCGTCGCAGCACCCACAGCGCCAATACCTGTCCAGATAGCGTATGCCGTGCCGGTCGGCAAGGTTTTCATCGACCATGACAGCAACACGATGCTGACAATCATCGCCACCACCGTGATAACGCTAGGCCACAAGCGGGTAAAACCGTGGGTATACTTCAGGCCGACAGCCCAGACAACTTCTAATAAACCAGCAATAACAAGAATCAACCAGGCCATAAACAGCTCCAGTAATGGGGCCGTCCCCGGAAATCAAGAAGCGCTTAAGGGTCGTCCCCTAAGGCTGGTGAGGCGATGATTCTAGCAATCCATCACGCACAGAAAAACCAAAATGACACTTTGCTGCCAACAAACCAGTAACGTTTAGTTGCCACATGTGGGGGCACGCTGACGCTAAGCCAAGAATTGACTGCTAATTAACCCGTAAATCCACAATTCATTTCAGCAGTTTTCTACATATTATAATGTTTTCTCGAACATTCAGAAAAGGCTGTAATAGTGAGTCACGCGAACGGTAAGTATGCATAAGATATTGTTAGTGGACCGTTGTCATTATAGTCGACAAGGTTTTAAAAGCTGGCTGAGCAACAATATGGCATTCTCTATTGTTGAAACAGACAATTTGCTTTTAGCTCGCGAAAAAATAATACAATGGCGGCCAAACCTTGTTATTGCCGACTTTACTAGTTTTGCCAACTCATTACATAATATCCAGCAACTCTCATCTATTTACTCAGCCTGTGGGAAATCTATTCGCCTAATGATATTTAATAGTATTCGACACGAGAAGATTGAAGAATACTGCTTATCACAAGGCTCGCACGCTATATTCAGTAAATCACTGTCGTTACCTGAACTTTATGCGGCTATTCAGACACAGCTTAGCTCCCGCCCTCCGTTTTACTCTAAGCGGCAGTATACCTCTCCCTTGCTCACGCTGCGGGAAGAACGGATATTAAAATTATGGACCGATGAGGCCAACAATGATTTTATTGCCAGCATGATGGGAATTAGCACCAAGACGGTATATACCTACAAACGAAATATCCGAATGAAACTTGGGATAAACAACCGATTTTCATTGTTCATAGAACAGCATCAGCAATAATGAATTAACAACGGTACGGCATGAATACCGTACCGTCCGTTAATATATTAATTCTGTGCTTTTGTTGCTGCACCAGAAATCGCTTGACCACCATCTTGAATATCTTCACCCATGCCTTTAGTCGTATTACATGCAGTCAATAATGACGAAAGCACTATGAGAGAAAAAAACGCTGCAATAGTTTTCTTAATCATGACCGTATCCTTTTTTGACGATTTTGTTTGTGTATAGCAGTTAAAGCATAGTCAAAAAATGGCAGGCTGACGGAAAAAGCAGATTTTTAGGAGTGTTGGAAATTATTTGTTTGCTGCACGCTCAATGGCGCCGCCAAGGTGTTTCAGGTCTTCGCCAAAGCCGCGGGTGGCGTTACAGCCCGTCAGAATAGTGGTTAGCAACGTGATGAAAAGTAAATGTTTAATTAAACGGCTCATCTTCCCTGCCTTTAGCAATCGGCGGTGATGCGTCAAACGCCTCACCGCCAACCATCACGTATTACTTAACGCGAGAAACGTATTCGCCAGAGCGAGTGTCAACTTTGATGACTTCGCCAGTCTGAACGAACAAAGGTACTTTAACCACAGCACCAGTAGACAGTGTTGCAGGCTTACCGCCGGTACCAGCAGTATCACCTTTCAGACCCGGATCCGTTTCAACGATTTCCAGCTCTACGAAGTTTGGTGGCTGTACAGCGATTGGACGGCCGTTCCACAGGGTCACGATACACTCGGCCTGATCCAGCATCCATTTAGCGTTGTCACCAATCGCTTTCTCATCAGCTGCCAGCTGCTCGAAGGTTTCGTTATTCATGAAGTGGTAGAACTCACCGTCGTTGTACAGGTAAGTCAGGTTCATATCGATAACGTCTGCGCCTTCAGCGGAGTCGGTAGATTTGAAGGTCTTCTCAACGCGGGTGCCTGTCAGCAGGCGGCGCATTTTAACGCGAGCAAAGGCCTGGCCTTTACCTGGTTTCACGAACTCACTGGATTCGACTGCGTAAGGTTCGCCTTCGAACATGATTTTAAGACCGGCACGAAAATCGTTGCTAGAATAAGTCGCCATAAGGCCCTCTGAAATTGTTAATTGGTAGCTTAGCCAAAAAATGGCACACATTGTAACCCTAAATCCCCCCGCAGAGAAGATTGGTTAACGCAACTTGCCGATGTTATAACCGATCCTGATGAACTGCTGCATATTTTAGAGCTGGACGCCGACAAAGAGTTGTTGGCGGGACGTGATGCACGTCGACTTTTTGCCTTGCGTGTGCCGCGATCTTTTGTCGCGCACATGGAAAAAGGCAACCCAAATGACCCATTGTTGCGCCAGGTACTGACCTCCAGGGAGGAATTTATTGCCGCCCCCGGCTTTAGTACCGATCCGCTCGAAGAGCAGCACAGTGTGGTTCCAGGCCTGTTGCACAAATACCGCAACCGGGCGTTGTTGCTGGTTAAAGGTGGCTGTGCCGTCAACTGCCGTTATTGCTTCCGTCGCCATTTCCCGTATTCCGAAAATCAGGGCAACAAACGTAACTGGCAGGCAGCTATTAACTACATCAGTGAGCACCCGGAACTGGATGAAATTATCTTCTCTGGTGGCGATCCGCTGATGGCGAAGGATCACGAGCTCGACTGGTTGATCACCGAAATCGAAGCTATCCCGCATATTAAACGTCTGCGTATTCATAGCCGCTTGCCGATTGTTATCCCGGCTCGTATCACTGAAACGCTGGTTACACGCATTGCTCGCTCCCGGTTACAGGTTATTTTGGTTAACCATATCAACCATGCCAATGAGATTGGGGATGAATTTAGAGCCAGCATGAGCCATTTACGCAAGGCTGGTGTGACGCTACTCAACCAAAGCGTGTTACTGCGCGACGTGAACGACAATGCCCAGACCCTCGCGGAGTTAAGCAATGCGCTGTTTGATTCCGGCGTTATGCCTTACTACCTGCATGTGCTGGATAAAGTGCAAGGCGCGGCACACTTTATGGTGAGTGACGACGAAGCGAGATTGATTATGCGTGAACTGCTGACGTTGATTTCAGGCTATATGGTGCCGAAGCTGGCACGTGAAATTGGCGGTGAACCGAGTAAAACACCGTTGGATTTGCAGCTACGGCAGAATTGATTGCGGCCCTCACCCTAACCCTCTCCCACAGGAGAGGGAATTGCACGACTCCCCCTCGACGACATGAGAGGGAATTGCACGATTTTCTCCCTCGCCCTCAGGGAGAGGGTCGGGGTGAGGGTTGTTTTACACAAAAATCAGTTCGGGCACTTATAAACCTGGCCGGTCATTTTGCTCGCAGTTGGCGCAAAGCTCGACAGCAAGTTTTGAGTCGGGCTACTCACGCCATACAGCACGTTCCCACCCATTGCCGCAGCGTTATTACGCAGGGCATTTGCCGCACCACGCATAGAACCGCCTTCATCGCCATGCTGCCCAGACAACCAGTTGCTTTGTTCACCGGTAGCGGTGCCTAACAGTTGGCAGTTACTGGCCGGTTTTTCCTCAACAAAACGAACGCTCTGCCCGGCGGTACTCAGATCATTGCTGGTACTGCACCCTGCCAGCAGCAATGCTGCCACAGCCATTCCTGCTGAAACTTTTATGCGCATGTTGTTCCCCGTAATCAATGCCGTATTCAGTGTAGTGGGCCATTGTCGCCCCGGTATGACCTTATACCAGACTGCGACCAAAAAGAAAAAACCCTCAGACATTTCTGCCTGAGGGTTTTCTTAACACGGTGCTTTTAGCACGCGAGTGTCAGGGCAATTACATCATGCCGCCCATGCCACCCATACCGCCCATACCTGCGCCACCTAAATCAGGAGCGTCAGATTTTGGCAGGTCGGTAACCATGCACTCTGTGGTAATCATCAGGCCAGCTACAGACGCTGCGTACTGCAGAGCAGAACGAGTCACTTTAGTTGGATCCAGGATACCCATGTCGATCATGTTGCCGTATTCTTCAGTTGCTGCGTTGTAACCGTAGTTACCGTCGCCCGCTTTCACGTTGTTAGCAACAACAGATGGCTCTTCGCCGCAGTTCAGAACGATCTGACGCAGTGGAGACTCCATTGCGCGCAGCGCAACTTTGATACCCACGTTCTGGTCTTCGTTCTGGCCACGCAGTTCAGACAGTTTGCTTGCTACGCGAATCAGCGCAACACCACCACCGGCAACCACACCTTCTTCAACCGCAGCACGGGTAGCGTGCAGGGCATCTTCAACGCGTGCTTTCTTCTCTTTCATTTCAACTTCGGTAGCTGCACCGACTTTGATTACCGCAACGCCGCCAGCCAGTTTCGCTACGCGCTCTTGCAGTTTTTCACGGTCGTAATCAGAAGTTGCTTCTTCAATTTGCTGACGAATCTGGGATACACGACCCTGGATTGCCGCTTCTTCACCGGTACCATCGATGATGGTAGTGGTGTCTTTATTGATAACGATACGCTTAGCAGTACCCAGGTCTTCCAGGGTCGCTTTTTCCAGCTCCATACCGATCTCTTCAGAGATTACGGTACCGCCAGTCAGAGTCGCGATGTCTTGCAGCATAGCTTTACGACGGTCGCCGAAGCCAGGTGCTTTAACAGCAGCCACTTTCACGATGCCACGCATGGTGTTAACCACCAGAGTTGCCAGCGCTTCGCCTTCAACATCTTCAGCGATGATCAGCAGTGGTTTGCCAGCTTTCGCAACGGCTTCCAGAACGGGCAGCATTTCACGAATGTTGGAGATTTTCTTGTCAGCCAGCAGGATGAACGGGCTTTCCAGTTCGATAGAACCGGTTTCTGGCTTGTTGATGAAGTATGGAGACAGGTAGCCACGGTCGAACTGCATACCTTCAACTACGTCCAGTTCGTCTTGCAGGCCAGTGCCTTCTTCAACGGTGATAACGCCTTCTTTGCCTACTTTCTCCATCGCTTCAGCGATCAGAGTACCCACGGTTTCGTCGGAGTTAGCAGAGATAGTACCAACCTGAGCAATGGCTTTAGAGTCAGAGCAAGGAACAGACAGTGCTTTCAGCTCTTCAACAGCGGCGATAACAGCTTTATCGATACCGCGTTTCAGGTCCATTGGGTTCATGCCTGCAGCAACAGCTTTCAGGCCTTCAGTGATGATGGATTGAGCCAGTACGGTTGCAGTAGTAGTACCGTCACCTGCAGCGTCGTTCGCTTTTGAGGCAACTTCTTTAACCATCTGCGCACCCATGTTTTCGAACTTGTCTTCCAGTTCGATTTCACGCGCTACAGAAACACCATCTTTAGTGATAGTCGGTGCACCGAAAGATTTATCCAGAACAACGTTACGGCCTTTTGGACCGAGGGTAACTTTCACTGCATCTGCCAGTACGTTAACGCCACGCAGCATTTTCACACGAGCGTCATTACCGAATTTTACGTCTTTAGCTGCCATTCTTAACTTTCCTTAAATTCGTTTATGTTCGTTCAGTTTTTGCGCGGATTACGCTTCAACAATTGCCAGGATGTCGCTTTCTGCCATGATCAACACTTCTTCATTGTCGATCTTCTCAGACTTAACACCGTAGCCATCGTTGAAAATTACGATGTCGCCGACTTTTACGTCCAGCGGTTGTACGTTACCGTTTTCCAGGATGCGGCCTTTACCGACAGCGATGATTTCGCCACGAGTTGATTTGCCAGCTGCACTGCCAGTCAGAACGATGCCGCCTGCAGATTTAGATTCAACTTCTTTACGTTTGACGATGACACGGTCATGTAATGGACGAATGCTCATGTGATAGCTCTCCTTTGAGAAAGTCAGTATCAATTGTTTAGGTAACGCCGGTCCAAAATGGGTTATCGGCTGGTGACCTGAGAGATGGGGATGCGCTTCCCCCCCTTCAAGGGGGGAAAACAAAAAAATTTTCGATTTTTAGCGATTGTGACGATCATCATTCTCGTGGTCGTCGAGCTGTTTCGGCGCATCATCTTTACGCTGATACTCACCGTCAAACGTTGAACCACCGCCAGTGCCCGCGCTAAAGCCACCACCCGGCATGCGTGAAAAACGCAAATGCGGCATCAGCTTCAGAGTGAGATGTTTTTGTACCGGTGGCAGTAACAGCAGTAAACCGAGGAAGTCGGTGAAGAAACCAGGCAACAGTAGCAGCAAACCTGCAATGATCAACGAAACGCTTTTGATCATCTCTGCCGCTGGACTTTCACCCGCCGCCATTTTCTGCTGCATCAGCATGAAATTCTTAAAGCCCTGGTTGCGAACCAGTGACATACCAATAACCGAGGTGAATATCACCAGTACCAGCGTCAGGAAAACCCCCATCACGTGGGCAACCTGAATAAATAACGAGATCTCTATGTAAACATAGAGAAAAATGGCAATTAACGGTATCCAGCGCACCGTACACTCCTGTAGTTGGGAAGACTGTAGCAAGCGCCATCAAGCCCTTGCGTCAAATAGTTTGGCCATTAAGCGTAGTCAAAGAGATGGCGGCGCCATAGTCAAAAATCAATCTACGCGCTGTATTATTTTTTTGGAAATTTTCAACAATTGATCGGCATCACATATTAATAATTGTTATGTAAGATGACGTTTAATAAGTGATCCAGATTACTGCATTTCTCTATCATCAGCATATCATCACGGCGTAGAGACCGAATATGGACATAATCGTCGGTCTATTCATCGCACGACCAAAGATCCTGTGCGTGCTGTGATCAACCAATGGCAGCTTTAATTAAGAAGGTTCACATGTTAAATAACATTCGTATCGAAGAAGATTTGTTGGGTACCAGGGAAGTGCCAGCGGATGCCTATTACGGTATTCATACTCTGAGAGCGATTGAAAACTTCTACATAAGTAACAGCAAAATCAGTGACATACCTGAGTTTGTGCGTGGCATGGTGATGGTTAAGAAAGCAGCGGCAATGGCGAACAAGGAGTTACAAACCATTCCGAAAAGCATCGCAAACACCATTATCCAGGCTTGTGATGAAGTTCTTAATAACGGCAAATGTATGGACCAATTCCCGGTGGACGTTTACCAGGGCGGTGCCGGTACCTCCGTTAACATGAATACCAACGAAGTGCTCGCCAACATTGGGCTTGAGCTGATGGGCCACCAGAAAGGTGAGTACCAGTACCTGAATCCGAACGATCATGTAAACAAATGCCAGTCCACCAACGATGCTTACCCAACTGGTTTCCGCATCGCGGTGTACGCTTCAATTGTGAAATTGGTTGATGCTATCAACCAGTTAGGTGATGGCTTCCAGCGCAAAGCGGTTGAGTTTGAAAACGTCCTGAAAATGGGCCGTACTCAGTTGCAAGACGCGGTTCCAATGACATTGGGCCAGGAATTCCATGCCTTCAACGTTCTGTTGAACGAAGAAACACGCAACCTGCTGCGCACCGCAGAACTGCTGCTGGAAGTCAACCTCGGCGCTACCGCTATCGGTACCCGCCTGAACACGCCTGAAGGTTATCAGCAACTGGCTGTGCAGAAACTGGCAGAAGTCAGCAATCTGGCATGTGTTCCTGCTGAAGACTTGATTGAAGCCACCTCCGACTGTGGCGCGTACGTGATGGTTCACAGCACGCTGAAACGTCTGGCGGTGAAATTGTCGAAGATCTGTAATGACCTTCGTCTGCTCTCCTCCGGCCCACGTGCGGGTCTGAACGAAATCAACCTGCCAGAACTGCAAGCGGGTTCTTCTATTATGCCTGCCAAAGTGAACCCGGTAATTCCAGAAGTGGTTAACCAGGTTTGCTTTAAAGTTATTGGGAACGACATCACCGTCACCATGGCTTCCGAAGCTGGTCAGTTGCAGTTGAACGTCATGGAACCGGTCATTGGCCAGGCGATGTTTGAGTCTATCCACATTCTGACTAACGCTTGCTACAATCTGCTGGAAAAATGCGTCGACGGTATTACCGCGAACAAAGAAGTGTGCGAAAGCTACGTCTACAACTCGATTGGTATTGTCACGTATCTGAACCCGTTCATTGGCCACCACAATGGCGATATCGTCGGGAAAATTTGTGCGGAGACCGGCAAAAGCGTGCGTGAAGTCGTGCTGGAGCGCGGCCTGCTCACCGAAGCCGAGCTGGATGATATTTTCTCCATCAACAACCTGATGCATCCAGTTTATAAAGCGAAGCGTTATACCGATGAAAATGAACAGTAATCTTTACGGTAGATAACAAAAGGCACGTCCAATGGACGTGCCTTTTTCATTTCTACTTTAAACAAAAACACAACATATAATTATCATATAAGCAAACACCAGGAAGGGAATTATGTTTGGAGCAGAACTCGTTATCGTGCTTTTGGCGATATATCTCGGAGCCCGACTCGGCGGCATAGGCATTGGCTTTGCTGGCGGTTTTGGCGTTCTGGTTTTAACCCTTATTTTTCAGGTTAAACCCGGGGCAATTCCGTTCGACGTTATTGAAATCATCATGGCAGTTATTGCCGCGATTGCCGCCATGCAGGTGGCTGGGGGAATGGACTACCTGGTAAGCCTTGCAGAAAAACTATTGCGTCGCCATCCCAAATACATCACCTTCCTCGCCCCGCTGGTCACCTGGTTTATGACCATTCTGGCGGGAACTGGCCACACTGCGTTTTCTACGCTGCCGGTGATTACTGAAGTTGCGAAAGAGCAAGGGATTCGCCCATCGCGCCCACTGTCTATCGCGGTTGTCGCGTCGCAAATTGCGATCACGGCTTCTCCGATTTCCGCAGCCGTGGTGTTCTTCTCGGGTATCCTTGAGCCTATGGGCATCAGTTACCTGACGCTGCTGGGTATCTGTATTCCTGTGACGCTCGTTGCGGTAATGCTGACGGCGGTGGTCTGTAACTTCCTCGGTTGCGAACTGAAAGACGATCCGGTGTACCAGGAACGTCTTGCTAAAGGTGAAGTGAAACTGCGCGGGACTAGCGTGTTTAACCTGAAGCCACACGCTAAACGCTCGGTTCTCCTGTTCCTTATCGGTATTGTCGCGGTGATGTTCTACGCCACCGCCATCAGCGATACCGTTGGCCTGATTAAAAACCCAATTCTGCCGCGTAACGAAGCGATTGTGGTGTTCATGCTGACCATCGCTACGCTTATCTGCGTCACCTGTAAAATTGATACCGGCGAAATCCTCAACGCCAGCACCTTCAAATCGGGTATGAGTGCGTGTATCTGCGTGCTGGGCGTGGCCTGGTTGGGTGACACCTTCGTCAAAAACCATATCCAGGATATTCAGGCTGTTGCAGGCGACTTACTGCAAAGTTATCCGTGGTTGTTAGCGGTGGTATTGTTCTTCGCCGCAACGCTGCTTTACTCTCAAGCAGCAACGACTAAAGCCCTGATGCCAGCAGCATTGATGCTCGGCGTAAGCCCGCTGACGGCCATCGCCTCTTTTGCTGCGGTTTCTGCATTGTTCGTCCTGCCGACTTACCCAACATTGTTGGCGGCGGTGGAAATGGACGATACCGGCTCGACGCGTATTGGTAAGTACGTGTTTAACCATGCGTTCTTAATTCCAGGGGTGATTGCTATCACGCTGTGCGTCATCCTCGGTTTTATCGTCGGCGGCATGGTTCTGTAAATCTTTTAAAACACGGGTCGCGCTGCGGCCCGTTTAACACCTCCCTTCTCTCCACCATGCTATAGTCAACCGCTGTTTCCCCAGATACGAGGTTTGCTATGCCAACAACCCAGGCTGTTGTCATCCTTTGTACTGCCCCTGACGAAGCCACCGCCCAAGACCTTGCCACCCTTGTGCTGTCTGAAAAACTGGCCGCCTGCGTCACCTTATTACCTGGTGCCACTTCGTTGTATTACTGGGAAGGGAAAATGGAACAGGAGTATGAGGTGCAGATGTTGCTAAAAAGCGATATCGACCATCAAGAAGCCTTGATAGCGTGTCTCAAATCGCATCACCCATACCAAACCCCTGAATTACTGGTTCTGCCAGTTACCCACGGAGATAGTGATTACCTCTCATGGCTCTACGCATCTTTGCGCTAATCTTTGCGCTTTTCAGCACCCACGCTTTTGCAGGCCTGTTCGATAACCAGAGCAAATCTCAATTTGTTCCTGTCGACCAGGCTTTTGCTTTCGATTTTCAGCAATCAGGAAACCAGCTCAACCTGAACTGGCAGATAAAACCTGGCTACTACCTTTATCGTCAGCAAATCAAGCTGACCCCGACGCAAGCTGAGCTCGCACCGCTGGAATTGCCGAAAGGCACCTGGCATGAAGACGAGTTCTACGGCAAGACCGAGATTTATACCCAGCAGCTCAATCTGCCCGTCACGCTTCAAACGGCAGCCAAAGGCGCGACCGTCAGCGTGACTTACCAGGGTTGTGCCGAAGCAGGGTTCTGTTATCCGCCTGAAACGCGCGTCGTGCCGCTGAGTGCTGTGGTTGCAGGTGATGAAAATCGCCCTCACCCTAACCCTCTCCCCCAGGAGAGGGAACAAACCTCTTCCTCTATTGCCACAACAGCTTCTTCCTCCCTCTCCCCTGGAGAGAAGGAATTAAGCACTGGAGCTTCTTCCTCCCTCTCCCTTGGGGAGAGGGCCGGGGTGAGGGGCTCAGACAATTCAACCACCACCCAGCTCCCGTTCTCCGCACTCTGGGCATTCCTGATCGGTATCGGCATCGCCTTCACGCCTTGCGTGCTGCCGATGTACCCACTGATTTCAGGCATCGTGTTGGGCGGAAAACAGCGCTTATCCACCGCTCGAGCCCTGCTTCTGACCTTTGTTTACGTGCAAGGAATGGCGCTGACCTATACCGCTCTGGGCCTGGTCGTCGCCGCTGCTGGCCTTCAATTCCAGGCCGCGCTGCAACACCCTTACGTGCTCATCGGGCTGTCAGCCCTCTTTGTGCTACTTGCCGCCTCGATGTTTGGGTTGTTTACGCTGCAACTGCCATCATCACTGCAAACGCGTCTGACGCTGATGAGTAATCGCCAGCAAGGTGGGTCAGCAGGTGGCGTCTTTGCGATGGGAGCCCTGGCCGGATTAATTTGCTCGCCTTGTACCACCGCACCATTGAGCGCCATCCTTCTGTACATCGCCCAAAGCGGGAACATGTGGCTAGGCGGCGGCACGTTGTACCTTTATGCGTTAGGTATGGGTCTGCCGCTGATGTTGATCACTGTTTTCGGCAACCGCCTGTTGCCAAAAAGCGGCCCGTGGATGGAAACTGTCAAAATCGCGTTTGGTTTTGTGATCCTCGCACTACCAGTATTTTTGCTGGAACGCATACTGGGAGAAACATGGGGGATTCGTTTGTGGGGATTGCTCGGCGTGGCGTTCTTTAGCTGGGCGTTTATCACGAGCCTGCACGCCAAAAAATCATGGATGCGCATCGTGCAGATCATTTTGCTTGGTGCGGCGCTGGTTTGTGCTCGCCCTGTGCAAGATTGGGCATTTGGCAGCACCGTCACGGCAAACCAGGCACAACTCAATTTCACGAAGATTGCCAACGTAGAGCAGTTAGACGCCGCGCTCGCTAATGCAAAAGGTCAGCCTGTTATGCTCGATTTGTACGCCGACTGGTGCGTGGCCTGCAAAGAGTTTGAAAAATACACCTTTAGCGATCCTAAAGTGCAGCAACGGTTGGCAAATACTGTTTTACTGCAAGCGGACGTTACAGCCAATAACGCGCAAGATGTCGCGCTGTTAAAGCATCTACAGGTTTTAGGGCTACCCACTATATTGTTCTTTGATGATCAAGGGCGCGAGCAGCCGGAAGCACGCGTGACAGGCTTTATGGATGCGAGCACGTTTGATGCGCATTTGCGCAATCAAGCACCGTAAACAACACTACTATGGGACGTACACTAAATAGTTCAAGTTGCATCGCAGCGGCAAGAGAACGCAGAAGCAGCTTGAAGTATGACGGGTACAAGGGAGGAGAATACCGTGCAACGCGAAGACGTACTTGAGCACGCCCTACACGTCCTAGAACGTGTGGGGATTGCAAGCACCACTCTGGAGATGGTCGCGAATGAAGCTGACTATCCGGTAAAAGAAATTCGTCAATTCTGGCCCGATACTGAAGCAGTGCTCTACGATGCCCTGCGCTATTTGAGCCAGCAAATTGATGTATGGCGTCGTCAGTTAATACTCGACGATGAGCTATCGCTGGAACAAAAACTACTGAAGCGCTACCAGGCGTTGACCGAATGCGTTAACAACCAGCGCTATCCGGGCTGCCTGTTTATCGCCGCTTGCACGTTTTATCCAGATGCGGCACATCCCATTCATCAACTGGCCGATCAACAGAAAAAAGCCGCATGGGAATTCACCCACGAGTTGCTGACGCAACTGGAAGTGGATGACCCAGCGATGGTGGCTCACCAAATGGAACTGGTGCTGGAAGGTTGTCTGAGCCGCTTACTGGTGAAGCGCAGCCAGGCAGATATCGAAACCGCTCGCCGACTGGCCGAAGACATTCTACGGTTTGCGCAGTGCCGACAGGGTGGCGCTTTAACGTGATGAGTGATTTTCTCGCCACTCTGCATGAAAAGCAGGCAGTTAAACGCATTTAACACCTTTTTTATGACAAAGCCGTTGACGGCAAACGGCCTTTACGGTTTAATGCGCCCCGTTGCCCGGATAGCTCAGTCGGTAGAGCAGGGGATTGAAAATCCCCGTGTCCTTGGTTCGATTCCGAGTCCGGGCACCACTATTTAGAAGAACCCGCCTATGGCGGGTTTTTTGCTTTCTGGGTTCTTTTAACTCGCCTGTCAGTAGCCTCTCCCCTTAAAAACTACACCCGCTTTAACTGATGTACGTCATATACATCACTAAAATCCGTCCTTATGATGTGCCCCAACGTCCGAGGTTCGGAGTTATCTGGAAATAATTACCCTCCCAAATGCTGCACCCTGCCCTCTCGACGCCACTTAACTCTATGCTTTGCTCTGAGCTTTAATTTTTGTCTCTCAAGAGGATCTCATCGTGGTGACATCTATGCCATCAACGGCACGTTTCTATGCTCTACGTCTGCTGCCACAACAAGAAGTGCTCAGTGCGTTACGCGATTTTATCCGTTTAAACGGGCTTCGTGCCGCGTGGATAAGCGGTTGCGTCGGTAGTCTGAGCGACGTCGCTTTTCGCTTTGCCGGGCGTGAAGAAACCACCTTATTGAGCGGGAAGTTTGAAGTGGTGTCGCTGATTGGCACGCTGGAAAAAGGTGGCGAACATCTTCATTTGTCGATAGCCGATGAAAATGGGCAGATGACTGGCGGCCATGTGATGGATGGTTGCCTGGTGCGCACAACACTTGAGCTGGTGATTGGGGAATTGAGCGAGATTTCATTTAGCCGACAACCTTGTACGCATTCGGGGTATGACGAACTGATCGTCACTCCTCGCTAAAAACACGCTAAACATTACTTGGTTCTTTTTATCTTTGAGGTATTTATGGCACGTAAAGGGTTGTCGAGTCAGACACTGGTTTTGATTGTCATTTCTATCGCGATCAACATGATTGCGGGTCAGTTAGTGTCGATGTTGAAATTGCCTATTTTCCTCGACTCTATCGGGACATTGCTCAGCGCCGTACTGGCGGGGCCAATTATCGGCATGCTGACAGGCTTACTGACGAATATTATTTGGGGATTATTAACCGATCCTATGGCGGCAGCTTTTGCCCCGGTAGCAATGGTCATCGGCCTGGTCGCAGGTTTACTGGCGCGTATTGGCTGGTTCCGTTCGCTGCCAAAAGTTATCGCCAGCGGCGTGGTGATCACTCTGGCGGTTACCGTCATTGCCGTGCCGATTCGTACTTATCTGTTTGGTGGCGTGACGGGCAGCGGTGCTGATTTCCTGGTTGCGTACGTGCATTCAATGGGCAACGACCTGATTGAATCCGTCGCCATGACGGTGCTGGGCGCGAACCTGGTGGATAAAATACTGACCGCAATCATTGTCTGGCTGCTGGTGCGTAACATGCCGCAACGCACGTTACGTAGCTTCCCAGCCATGGCAGCCGTTCGTTAATGCACCCTTTTACCTCCCTGACAATCTGGGTGGTGCTCGGCATCAGTAGTTTACTGATGCCGCTTGGTTATCCACTTCTGGTCTACAGTCTTGCCATATTCCTCGCGCTCATCCTGATGAAAAGCACCCGCCACCGCTGGCGTTATGTGGTGTGGATTATGCTACCGATGGCGGGCGGTTTATGGCTAGTACACAGTGGTTGGCTGGCGTGGTGGTTACACGGCGAGGTGCGAGATAACAGCCAGTTGCTGAGAGCCGCCGCTTTATGGTTGCGGTTATTAGCCTTGCTCAGCAGCGGGCAAATCCTGCTGCAATTTATGCCGACACAACGCTTTATCCGCGCGCTGTTTGCCAGCCGATTACCACTCTGGCTTTCCTATTTACTTGCCGGCCCTCTGCTGATTGTCGAGCAATTACGCGCACAACTGGCAGCCATCTATGAGGCACAGCTTGCACGCGGTGTCCCCCTTGATGGTCGCTGGTATCAACGCCTGCGCTACATCCCGGCGCTCGTGATGCCACTGACCCACAGTGCGCTGAATGATTTAACGGCCCGCAGTTCCGCACTGGATATGCGTGCATTCCGCCTGCACCCTAGGCGCACCACGCTTTGGGCTCCACCTGATAGCACTTTTCAGCGTGGTGTTCGCTACGTTCTGTTGTTGGTGATGATACTGGAAACCGGAGTCTGGCTATGGCTGTGGCACTGAATGCGCTGAGTTTTACCCCGCAAGGTAGCCGAGGCTGGCGGCTGCAAAATATCAATTTGCACTGCTCCACGCCGGGGCTCTACGGCATTAGCGGAGGCAATGGCAGCGGAAAAACGACGCTTGCGCAGCTTCTGGCAGGCTGTTTTCCTGACTTCTTACCGGGAACGTTAGTAGGCGAAGGACGAGTACTGGATACGGTATTAGGCTCGCTGCCGCTGGTGGAAATGGCGCAGCAAGTGCAATTGATCCAGCAAGCGCCACAACTACACCTGTCAGGATGCACCTTTAGCGTCGAAGAAGAGGTTGCCTTCGGGCCAGAAAATCTGTGTCTCAGTGAAGCCGAGATTATGGAACGCATCGACGAAGCGCTGACGTTTACCGATTGTCATGCGTTACGTTTACGCCATCCAGCCACCCTTTCTGGCGGTGAAGCGCAGCGTGTCGTGATGGCCTGTGCATTAGCGATGCGCCCGAAGTTATTAATCCTTGATGAAGCCTTTAGCCGCCTGACGCCGCAAGCGACCGCGGAATTATTGCAACGGCTGACAGACTACGCCCACCAGCAGCAGTGCATCATCATACTTTTTGAGCGTTCACTGGCACACGTTGCTGTCGAGTGCCGACAAACCTGGATGCTGACTGAGGGGACGTTATGCTAAACATTGAATCGCTGGAATTTCAGTGGCCTTCGGCGGCTCAGCCCACAATTAAAGGGGTGAACCTGACGGTTAACACTGGTGAATGGGTGGCGTTGATTGGCGATAACGGTGCAGGGAAATCCACACTGTTGCGTTTAATGGCCGGATTATTAAAACCGAACAGCGGGCAAGTCAGTTTACAGGGGAAAAACATCGCAAGCCTGAAAGCCGCACAGCGGGCGCCATTACTGGGGGTGTTATTTCAGGAAGCGGAGCGGCAAATATTCCACAATCGGGTATGGGATGAGATCGCGTTTGGTTTACGCCATCAGGGGATTAAAGGCGAGGCACTGGACGATAAAATTGCGCACACCCTCGCACTGTGTGAATTAACAGACGTTGCAGATGCTCATCCTCTGGACTTGCATGCCGGTCAACGCCGCATGATCGCCGTCGCAAGCCTCGCCGTCGTTGCACCACCGTTACTGCTATTAGATGAACCCAGCCGCGATTTTGATAGCCACTGGTTGGGGATTTTTAACAAGTGGCTCACGTGCTGCCGCGCTCAAGGTACGACCATTCTGACTATCAGCCATGATTATACGTTTGTAAAACAGCACTTCGCCCGCACTATCCGGCTTGCCGATGGACGGATTGCAGAGGATGGAGAAACTCAGCACATCCTCTGAGAGCGGTAAATGTTCACTACAATACTCGCGTCATAAAACGGCTGTTCGGGTCGAATTGATAATCAGCGAACGGTTCGCAATCGACAAAACCATGCTTGAGATAAAGTTGATGGCAGGCTGCAAATCCCGGTTGTGTCCCCGTTTCTAAGCTCAGGCGCTGTAAACCACGCTCGCGGGCAACGTGCAGGATGTGAACTAAAAACTGGTTAGCGACGCCACGGCGTAAAAATGCCGTGGCTGTGCGCATGGATTTCAGCTCGCCATGTCGTTCATCCAGCATTTTTAGAGCCCCAATTCCGGCTAACAGCTCCCCTTCCCACGCCGACCAGAAAGTCACCGCAGGGTCACGCAGCTTTTGCACATCCAACGCATGGCTGCTTTCTGGTGGAGACTGTTCCAGCATTCCAGAAATATGAAAAGCCACTAATGACTGCACCGCGTGATGTGTAAGATCATCAACTTTGATAGTGAACATGCTCTGTTTCCAAATGAGTGCTTTGAGAATCTACAACATATTTGCAACATCAAAGCGGACATCAGAAACCTCGTCCAATACAAAGTACTTATGACACTTACTTATTCATTCGCTGGAGCTGAATCTGATCGGCAGCTTTTGCCTGTTCTGCCAGCTCAGAAAACTGCGATGGCAGATAAAAACGCTCAGGCGCTTTAAGGCTGTGCATATCACTGCCGGTATGGATTTGTAGCTCCCCGAGCTGGCTTAGCGTAACGCCTGCAACCGTCGCGGGCATCTCCAAACGATAAGCCTGGGTATTTTCAAACGGCACTTTGGTCGGATAGCGGTTTTCACTCAAATCGTAGTTTCGATTGAGCACCAAAAATTTATCCGGCACCCGGCGCTTACTGTTCCACCAGTCACCGTCAACGGCGCGGAATTGCCTTTCGGTTTCAGCTTTACTGACCGCGCCAAGTTGCACCAACGCCTTGTGGAGCGCTTTATCCATCGCTTTATTGTATGAATCAACCGACCCCGCATTGCCGTGCAAAATCACGTTTATCGCAAGCCTTGCCCCTAATAAATTGGAATAGAGATCTTCTGGTGAGAAAGCGGATATTTCCTCAGGAAACCCCGGTACAGACTCGAAACCGTACCACTGGGCAATCTCATGCCATTGCGCGAGTTGAAATGCGAGATGCCCCGCAAGCCACGCCGCAATGGTGTAACGCTCAACCATGGAAGCAGGCGGTGTAAACGCATGCAGTTGAATGCGTCTGACTCCCAGCTCTTCGCTATAGAACAATCGCCAGTCCTGGCCGAGTCGGGAGTAAATCTGCGAGAAAAGATAAAAGGTATTATCGGCAGTATCACGGACGTGGGCGATGTCGATAAAACCACCACGATGGGTATAAATCAGGCCGCTTTTCTCTTCGCTCAGACCGACGATATTTTTGACCGCCCCCAGCGCACTGTCGTTATAGCGATGCTGGCCGAGCGTCGCGAGTGTCAGAATATTACCAATCTGGTAAACCGGAATCGGTACGCCAACGGCCCGCACTTTCAAGTCATAACCAAATGCGCAGCAAGGGCGCAAGGACTCAGGCGCAATCAAATCTTGTGCCACTGGCCACACACGCCGCGCCTGCTCGATGGGTAAAATATCGGCTGACTGCGGTTGCGCGCCATAACTCAAAGAGGCCACGCCCAGTAGCAGAGTAACAATCCAGACCCGCATTAAAATGCCTCCGCAACTTGAAAGTAAAAACCGGTACTCTCTTTGCCAAATCCCAGATCAAGACGGATGTTCATGTCCGGTTTAACCTCGAAGCGATAGCCCGCACCGAAAGTAGGTAACAATGGATGATCCCCAAGGTTTTGCGGGCTATCGCCCAATGCGCCCGCCCCCACCCACAGAACATAGCCATGTCGCCAGTTGAGCTTCTTACGGTATTCAATCTGAGTGCTGACCACGTCTTTATCGCGATAGCGCCCCTGATAATATCCGCGCAATCTATCGCTATCTCCCGCCTGAGATAAACGATCCCATGGCACATCACCCCGCGCAAAACGTCCCCAAAGATCAAACGCTAATACATCCTGATCATTGAGCGGGAAGTAATAATTATATTGCATCTCAAGCACGGAAAAATGGGTATCCGAGCCAATGGAAGGATCAAAAAGGCTGTATTCGGCGCTAAAAAATTGGCCGTGTTGCGGGCGGGTGATCACGTCTCGCGTATCGTAGTTAATGCTGGTGGTGACGCCGGAGCTTAGCGTCCTCCCGCCTGCATCGTAGCGGGAAAAATTATCGTCAGGATTCGGATCGTCAATGTTCTCAGCGTCATAGGTTGAAAAATCCCACCCCACGCCAACATACAGATTATCAACGATTTGGCGCATTATCTGCGGATGGAGACTAAACGATTGCTGGGTATATTTCTGCTCGTTGCCTTGCGCCGCGTCATAACCAATACCCCAAAACCCGGTTGGGATTTTCGCAAGCGATCCATCAACAAACAGCCGCCATTCGTCACCCGTGAAAAACGTGTAGTTTTTCATTCCCAAACCCAGCGCACCGCTGGTGCTGACAAATCCAGTTAAGGAAATAGATGAGTTTTGGGTTGCACGATCGTTGGGATCAACACGGTAAACGCCCGCCACGGCAGTCCCCAAACCCAGTTTCAATTCAGGGGTATAAAACGGCCCTGGCAGCACGCTCCAGTTAATACCTTTGCTGGCATCATATTGATTATCCGCGCCTAAATTTCCCAGAAAGCCGTCAATCTCTTCGCGCGTCATGGCTTCAGTACTCGCCGGTGCCATCATGAAACTAAGCAAACCCCAAAATAGCGCGCCGCGTTTGTTCATTAGAATCTGTATTCACCCGCGATGAAGAAGCTGTTGCGTTCGTTAAAGCCAAATTCAGTCAGCACATTGAAGTTCTTCGTAATTTCATACTGCGCCCCCACCAGCATGTTCCATGGCGAGCTCAGGTGTTGCTTGACGTCAAAGCGCCCATTTTCCACCACGCTGTCCAGCGCCGCAGGCAAACCTAAATCCGACAGATTCCCCTTAAACTCTTGTTCAACATCCTGATACATCGTGCCCACCCAGAGGCTCAGGTGTGAAGGGCCGGAAACACCCGGAAGCTCAAAACGATAACCCACACGCGGCGAAACCGTTAGCGCCGAAATTTTACCGTCGAGAATATCGAAACTGGTCTGCGTATAGTTGGTATCCAGCAGCGCGAACCAGTTTTCATAGCCCCCCGCCAGCGTCATCCCTGCACCGTAGGTCGTACCTTCAAATTTCAGGGTAAAGTCGAGATCCTGTAGCGCTCCACTCTCATAGCCCGCATGCACCGCCTGGGCAATGATCCGGTTCGGATCGAAGCGACCATATTGCGACGGATCGGCATCCACTGAGATTTGCGAAACGGAAGACCCTTTGGTATGCCCGAGAATGCCGTAGAAGTTGAGGAACGGAAACACCCACATATCAAGGCGCAGGTTTTCGGTTTCACTGCGCTCGCGGGTATCGCCGACGCCGATATTAAACAAGTCATCAGGGATCGGTCGGCCAGCAAAGCTCAGTCCCGTCAGGGCAATACTTTCGACATCGACGTTCTGGCGCATGTTCATATAACTGAGATTCACGCCAAACGGCAGTGGAATGGAATAACCACGTGCGCGCGCTTCATCTCCCCAGATTGGAAACGTGCTGCTCTCACTCGCCGTATCCGTTGATGCCCCAAATGCTCCGCCGGATAAAAACAGCAACGGCAGCGCGTAAACCCGACACTGCTGCACACCTTTTAATATTGATTTCATTAGGTTCTCTTTATAATTTGCTTTGTCAGTCTCGCGGTAAATTCCCTTTACAGACCCGCCCCCACGTTGAAATAGACCGCTTGTTCGTCGTCGCTAAATGCAACATCAATACCAGTATGTAACCCAAACTCGCGCGCGATGAGGTAACGGAAACCCCCACCCCACGCTACTTCAGTCGTCTGATAAAGCTCATCCACATTATTTGCAGCGCTTCCTGCGCCCACAAAACCCTGCAACACCCAGCGCGGCGTCATTTGCCACTCAAGCTGCGTTTGCACGGTACCGACATAATCACCTTGATAGCGATATCGCGAGATGCCTCGCAAATAGATATAGGGTCGCGCCATCGGCGGCAAATGGCTGTCAGCATTCGAAAGTGACTGATAATTTCCCGCCAACGCCAAAGTGAAATCGGCTCCGAGCGGCTGGAAGTATTTACCGTCAATGGTCAGCATGTTGTACCGATAATCGCCGCCGAGAAAGTTGGAATAAAACTGGTATTCGCCAGTGACCGACAAGCCACTGCGTGGGTAGAAAAAGTTATCTGTCGTGTCATATTCCATCAGCAACCCAACGCCCGAGGTCGAACTTTCCTCGCCAAGCACCCGCTGAAATGTACGGTTGATAAGCTTGTTATCGGCCGAGATTTTCATATTTGCATAGAATTGCGAACCACCAAGGAAAAACGGAGTATCTGCAACGCGGAACAGTAATTTTTGCATACCTCCGTACCCCTTTGTTTGGGTACTAATGCCTTTTCCGTTCTCAAAGCCTGCAATATCACCCGAATAAATATCAATATTTACATTGGCATAGCCAAGGCCGACCAGATATCGAATGCTGTCGTTGTTCCAGGTATGACGATGCCCACCGCCAACAAACCAGGTGCCATTTTGCGTCGCCCCTCCACCAAAAGCCGAAACGGCCGGAGGAATGGGTCGCCCATCGGGACGGTTTTTTGCCCTCCGACTGTCTTCAGTGTCATGCAAAAACAGGCCAAATAGCCCGCCTCCGTAACCTACTGCGGGTTCGGTTATCACCACCGGAACCGGTAAGAAGCCGTAGCGGTTTTCACTCAGGTACTGGCTCATATCCAGCATGCCGTCGCTATCATCAATAAACCCAGATGCACGGGCTTCTTCGGGCTGCCACAGCCCTGCCGATATAAGAACAGCGAGCAGGAACGTGAATTTATTCATAGCGTTTATCGGGTTGTACTGACGTTTGCAGCACGCAGGAGGTATACACAGGTGTCCATGCCAAAAGGAAAAGCAACGCCCTAATCATATGCATCATCCAGTAAAAATGTAATTTTGTTTTATTATTCAATCACACGAGAAATATCATTCCCGCCAAAGAACTGATTTGAGCATAGTCCAGCATCATGCACATTCAAGATAAAGTGGGAGAGGTTAAGGGGTTAGAGGGTGCGGATTTCAACGATGGCACAGCCTAAGCAAGCGCGGTATCATCAAAAAAACTTATTAAAGGCAGGCATTAATGGATATTAATCACAGCACTGGCGAAAATGTCATTACCAGCACCAAAGCCTATATGTGGTTTTTGTCTCTGAACATTATATTTTGCGCCTGGTTATTGTTGCGTAGCACTTATCGACTCGACGCCGACGCACTTCCTCAGATATTACAAATTCTGTGTGGTTGTATCGCTGCGCTCTCCGCCACCAATCTCATTATTACGCTCAATATAAAGAAGAATATCAACGACGGTTTCTACCACACCGTACTTCCTTTTGTGGTGCTGACTCTTGGATTGTTGTGGGCCGCTCTATTTATTAATTTCACCCTTTATTATCAAAACCCACTCATCACCTTGATAATGATCGTGTCGGTGTTACTCCCTGCCACCATTACCTTCTTTATTTCAGGGCGATTGTTGCTGCTTTTCTCCACACCTCTGGTGCTGTGTTTGTTGTATGTCGAGACTGCATTAAAAGAGCAATTTAGCCTGATGCAATTCATCGGCTCGCTGATCATGCTGTCAGTTA
Source organism: Buttiauxella selenatireducens (assembly GCF_031432975.1). Taxonomy (GTDB): domain Bacteria; phylum Pseudomonadota; class Gammaproteobacteria; order Enterobacterales; family Enterobacteriaceae; genus Buttiauxella; species Buttiauxella selenatireducens. Next base: position 4,724,229 of record NZ_CP133838.1, read on the forward strand.
TCTATTCTGCACGCTACATATTGCTGGAGTGGTATCAGCGCGTACAACGTAGCGAATACGAGAAGAACATCCTGATTAAAAAGTTGATGCAGCAGGCGCACTATGATGCCTTAACCGGCTTGTTCAACCGGCTGAGCATGGCGCGTTTTTTCGAAGAGTGTGTCAGCACCCTTTCCGGCAATAAGAAAAAGCTGTTCATGATTGTCCTGGATATCGATTATTTCAAACAGTACAACGATAGGTATGGCCATGTGGCCGGTGATAAATGCCTGATCAAAGTCTCACAATGTATTGAGCAATCCCTGCGTAAAGAGACTGACAGTGCGTTTCGTTTTGGCGGTGAGGAGTTTGTCGTCATGACGGTGTGTAACGATATTTCCCAGGTCAAAGCAATCAGCCACAGGATCCAACAAAATATTGCTCATGCCCATATTCTTCATGAGGGTTCGGCTATTTCTTCAGCGCTTACGGTCAGCCAGGGTATTGCGCAATGGAGCGAAGGTGTGACACTGGAAGGGTTGGTCGAACAGACCGATCAGCAACTTTATCAAGCGAAGCAAAACGGTAGAAATAGGGTTTGCTACTAAATTATCTGCTCCACGGAATCGATACCACAAAAACGAAAAAACCCGCCGAAGCGGGTTTTTAAATTTCTAGCTTAGTTAACGCTAACCTTACAGGCTAGTTACGTTACCAGCTGCTGGGCCTTTAGCGCCGTTCTCGATGGTGAAGGAAACTTTCTGGCCTTCATCAAGAGATTTGTAGCCATCGTTCTGGATAGCAGAGAAGTGTACGAACAGGTCTTTAGAACCGTCGTCTGGAGTGATGAAGCCGAAGCCTTTATCAGCGTTGAACCATTTTACCAGACCAGTCATTTTGTTAGACATGAATATTACCTTTTGAAATAAGTGTGCCTTACGGCGATTTGGTATGCTTTACAGATTTTATGAAGCGGTAGAGGAGCACACGACAAAGGGTATCCAGGGATGACTCTTGAAGGACTGCTTTACTAAGTTGCTTTAAAGGTCTGTACGTCAAACCGATGGGGCGTATTAACTCATGCTTAGGCGATGAATGACAAGGATTATTTTAGCCGTCCACAGGTCTGGAGCTAAAGCCCCCCTCTTTTAGCGCTTCGCTTAGAGGGGGTAAATGGCACCACAACACCCCCATGCTTTGCACTGCTAATCCATTGTTAGTAATCTATTTTTGCCACCCTACGCAGCGCTTCTGGCGTCACTTCTGGCAGGCCAAAAAACTCCATATATGCAGGAATCATCTCAAATAACATATCTGTTCCAGGTTGTATCTGGCAGTCTCTTTCCAGCGCTGCGCGTAAAAATGGCGTGATTTCGCTTTTCATCACCACTTCACCGACAAAACTTCCCGGCGTTATCGCGTTCATATCCATCGGCAGTTCGTCGCCAGCATTCATACCCAGCGGCGTTGCGTTCACGACAATGGAAAACGCCTTTGGGTTGCGCAAGTGGGTCTGCACGGTGAGCCACGGATAATGGCGACGCAGGCGTTTTGCCAGCTCTTCGCTGGTTGCCGTGCGGTTATCAAATAACGCTAGCGTATCGACACCAGCCGCCGCCAGCGACGCGGCAATAGCCGAACCGACTCCGCCGCATCCCACCACTAACGCCCGCGCCCCTTTCACCTGAACCCCTTTGCGCAACACGCCACGGACGAAACCGTCGCCATCAAACATATCGCCGCGCAAACTGCCATCCGCTTCACGACGAATGGCATTGCAGGCGCCGGCAATTTGCGCGGTAGGGCTTAGGCTTTGGACTAAGTCGCAGGTCGAGACTTTGTGCGGCATGGTCACCAACGCCCCCACAATATTGGTCAGACGAAATAGAGAAGGAATCATCTGCGCATAATCTTCGCCTTTCACCCCCATTGGCACCACTTTGATATCAATCCCTTGCTCTTCAAACCATGGGTTGTAAATCATCGGCGCTTTGAAGGTGGTGGTTGGGTAGCCCAGATGAGCGATTAACCGGGTATTGCCACTAATTTCCATTGCATCTTCCTCTTTAACGGCGTCACCGGGTTCTGCGACGCCGTTGCGCATCATTAATTAATCATCCAGTTCAATACGTTTGATATCGCCAAGAATAAAGACATACGACAATACGCCCAGCAGCGCTGCTCCGCCGATGTAGACCAGCGCATAGAAGAAGTTGCCCGTTGCCGCGACGATAAAACCGATGATGAGCGGCGTGATGATAGAGGCAAGGTTTGAGCAGAAGTTAAATAAGCCGCCGGTCAGCCCCGCCAGATTCTTCGGCGCCATATCGGAAATCAGCGTCCACCCTAGCCCCACCATTCCCTGCCCAAAGAAGGCAACGGACATCACCGAAATCACCAGCGCGTCCGTCGGCATCCAGTTAGCCGAGATGATCAGGCTCGCCATCAACAGGCCAGCGATAATCGGCAATTTACGCGCGATGTTCACCGAACCCGTGCGTTTCAGTATTTGATCAGACACCCATCCACCAAACATCACGCCAACGGCGGCGGCGAGGAACGGCAGAATGGCGAAAAAGCCCACTTTCAGCCAGGGCATATGGCGTTCGGTTGCGAGATAGGTTGGGAACCAGGTCAGGAAGAAGACTAACGTGGTATTCCCGGCAAACTGGCCGATCCCCGCACCGAGGATCTGGCGGCATTTCACCAGTTTGGCCACGTTCGCCCAACTGAAGTTCATCTTCGGCTCAGGTTCTGCTTCTTTTCGGTCATGGCCGATGTATTCCAGCTCAAGCTGGTTAGCCGTTTTCGACTCATGCGGCTCGTGATAAAAACGCCACCACACCAACACAAACAAGATCCCCGCAATGCCGACGGTGATAAACAGCGTCCGCCAGCCGAAGGTTTCCATAATAAAGAACAACAACGGCGCAAATGCCGCGAGGCCGATGTATTCCCCTACGGTATACACCGCCGTAGCACGGGCGCGTTCGTGTTGCGGGAACCATTTGCCAACCACGCGGCTATTCACCGGGAAGCACGGTGCCTCACTAATCCCCAATCCTAAACGGCATAGCAGCAGAGTTTTCAGCCCCATGGTTAAACCGTGGAATAAGGTAAATGCCGACCAGAAAAACAGCGCCAGTGCATAGGTGATTTTGTTGCCAAAGCGGTCGAGGAAGATGCCACCGGGTATTTGCATAGCCGCGTAAGTCCAGGCAAACGCAGAAAACACGATCCCCATCGTTGCCGCACCAATGCCGAGATCGGCACTCAACTGCGGCGCGGCGATACCTAATACCGTTCGGTCGAGGTAGTTAATCATGGTTCCAATAGCCAGAAGGGTCAGGATAACCAGCCGGGTACGGGAGCGTTTCTCTACACCAGTTTTCGGGGCGGCAATGTCGCCCTGGCCATAACTCGCCATTTTTTATTCCTCTGTCTGTAGGTTGCAGGTGTTCTAATTGAACCTGATGGTTCATTTATTGTTTTAAATCGCATTAACGCATTTGCATCGCCGCCAGACGAACCGCCGCGTTGGTTGCTCCATATTGTTGATAATCGCCTCGCCGCTCGACCAATTCAAAGAAGAAACGATCGGGGCGGAAAGGTGGTGTGTAGACGTGTAAAAACTCCTGCTGCCGGGCATCTCGCTCATAAAGGATATCCAGACGTTCCAGACCTTGTAATAACGAATTGTTTACCCCGTAACGCGCCAGCAAGTCGCCATAATAATTCGCCGGGATCGGCAGCAATTCCAGACCGTTAGCTTGCAGACTTTCAACGGTTGCCGGTAAATCATCACAGGAAAATGCCACGTGTTGCAGCCCGGTGCCCTGATAACTCGCCACCGAACGTGCGATTTGAGTATCCAGGCTGTGCGACATATTTAATGGCAAGCGAATCGAATGACAGGGGCTGTGCATGACCTGGCTTCTGACCAACCCGTACGGGTCCGGCACACTCAACTCGTTATCCAGCTCAAAGCCAAACACCGCGCGGAAAAACATAATCCAGTTATCGCGACTGCCTTCGACCAAGCCTAACGCCAGGTGATCGATGCCGCGCAAAGCGCCCGAGGCCGCGGGATCTGAAAGTTTAAAATCTGTCTGATAAATATCCCTCTCGCCTATATCTGGCGCTTCAATCAGATAAATTAAGCTGCCATCTGGGGCGCAAATTGCCGCCAGCGCTCGCTCGTCTGGGCCATGTTCTTCATGCCAGATGGGATAGCCATAATCCTGCGCACGCTTGAGCACATTTGCCGCCCCCTTGACGCGCCACGCCATAGCGCAAAGCGAAACACCGTGACGGCGATGAAACTCATCTGCCCAACTGTGTGACTGATGGTTGATGATCACATTCACGCCACCGTTACGCCACAGCGAAACATCTTTTGAACGGTGCTCCCCAGCCAGCGCAAACCCCAGCGGTTGCAGCGCTTCACCCAGGGCGACGGCATCCTGGGCATCCGTGGCAAACTCTAAAAATTCGATGCCCTGATAACTGGCCTGAGGCGCACTGTGGAACAACGGCGCATCAATGTGTGGATTGTTATTCCAGGTCTGCTCTTCCAGCCAAAGCAGCGAACGATAGCCATCTTTTGCGGTTGGCGCGTTTGGCGTGGCACGGAAATTGTCGTTGAAAATTTCCAGCGACCACGGGCCACGATACCCTTTCTCTGTCAGCAGTCGGGTAAATTCAACTACCGGTAGTTCACCTTGCCCCGGGAAGCAGCGGAAATGGCGACTCCACTCAAGCACATCCATTTTCATCAGTGGCGCATCGGCCAATTGCAGGAAGGTGATTTTCTCCAGTGGAATGTCATCAAGATTAATCAACTGGTCGCCGAGAGACAGCACATGGAAACTGTCCAGCACCAGCCCTAACGCCGGGCTGTTAACTTGCTTAACCCGTTCCCAGGCCTGACGATAACGGTTCACATGTGTGCCCCAGGCCAGCGCCTCATAGCCAACAGTAATTTCATTTTGTTGTGCTAATTCAGCCAGATGTGCAAGGTCGCTCACTTGTAAATCAATATTCGCGGAGCAGTCCGGTGCCACGTTGCTACACAGCAACATGGTGTTGCACCCCAGCTCCTGCATCAGAGCAAATTTACGCCGCGCGCGTTCCAGGTTGCTGGCAAACTGCGGGCGCGATGCTCCTTCAAAATCCCGGAATGGCTGAAATAGCGTGATGGAAAGCCCAAGATCAGCCGCCATTTTTCGCACGTCGGCGGGTGTTCCGGGGTAATAGAGCAAGTCATTTTCGAAGATTTCGACACCGTCAAAACCCGCAGCCGAGATTGCGGCCAGTTTTTCTGGCAACGTGCCAGAGAGAGATACGGTTGCAATTGAACGCTGCATGTTGGCTCCAGGGGATCGGGGTAAGTGGGTTAATGTTGTATCATTTGGTTCATATTGCAAACTTATAGTTAATTAATTGTTACCCCAGATCACACCGCCAGAAGTTAAAAAAAATAGCGGGCGATTACCGAACAAAACAAAGAGGGGTTACACTTTTTAGTCACTCCCCTGGCAACTAAAAGGCCGACACAACATGTCAGATAATAACTATCAGCCCCCAAAAGTTTGGACGTGGAAAAAAGGCGAAGGCGGCACCTTTGCTAACATCAACCGCCCGATTGCAGGCCCAACCCATGAGCGCACGTTGCCCATCGGCAAGCACCCGTTGCAGCTCTATTCCCTTGGTACACCGAATGGGCAGAAGGTAACCATTCTGCTTGAGGAGTTGCTGGCGATAGGCGTAAGCGAGGCAGAATACGATGCTCACCTGATTCGAATCGGCGAAGGGGACCAGTTCTCCAGTGGCTTTGTTGAAGTGAACCCGAATTCGAAAATTCCGGCGTTGATGGACCATTCAGTCACACCACCGATTCGCGTCTTCGAGTCCGGTGCAATCCTGTTGTATCTGGCGGAGAAGTTCGGCCATTTCTTACCAAAGGATCTTGCGGCACGCACCGAAACGTTGAACTGGCTGTTCTGGCTGCAAGGTTCCGCCCCTTACCTCGGCGGCGGGTTTGGTCACTTCTACAACTACGCCCCCATGAAAATCGAGTACGCCATTAATCGCTTTGCAATGGAAACCAAGCGCCAACTCGATGTGCTCGACCGACAACTGGCGACGCATCGCTTTATTGCTGGCGAGGAATATACCATTGCCGATATCGCTATCTGGCCGTGGTACGGCAGCCTGGCAAAAGGTGGGTTGTATGACGCGGCAGAGTTCCTCGACATAGCTTCATATAAAAACTTCGTGCGTTGGGCCGATGAAGTGGCAAATCGTCCTGCGGTGAAACGTGGGCGCATTGTGAATCGCACGTTCGGGGAGCCATCTGAGCAGTTACACGAACGCCATGATGCGTCTGATTTTGAGTTACGCACCGAAGATAAACTGGCGAAATAACATTCTCATGGCAGGTTGCAACCGTGGCCTGCCTATTTTATCGTTTAAAAATAAACAAACTTAATAGTGTTTCAAGATAACCGTGCAGGTAAGTTGCCGTCTGAGTTAATCAGTAAGCAAACTGCAAGGAAATACCGTGTTCAAGAAATCTATCCTGTTATTCACCCTTATTCTCGCTGGTTGCGCTAATCCTGGAGATGATAAGGTCGAAGCGTTAAATACTCTCGACTTCCAGGCTAGCCCGAAAACGTCTACTGTCGCTAACGGCAACCCTGTGGAATTAGAAAGCCTGCACAACATCAATCAGAAAGCCATTGCCAGCCTGACGTCAGAGATTAAAGCGGCACATGTGAATGGCCTGAGAAGTGATGATGTTCTTGCTAATCGCGATGGAATCGATAACGTGTTTCAGGCGCTGACACGGCTTGAAGAGTTTAATGAGTTGAACAATATCTATCTGAAAGATCAGAATAAAAATGGTCTTGTACAGATTGGCAATGCATTAAAACCTCTCACCGAGAAAAACTCCTGAACGTCAATTAAAAGGATGTCCTGATGACATCCTTTTAAAATTCCTACAAAGCCAATCAGTAAAGTTGTTTCTCAATCAGCAACTGCTGTAAATGCTGCTTTTGTTCCGCAGTGAGCACTCGGCTGACATTAAACACGTATTTTGCTCGCTGGTAGCGCACCTGACTCTGAATGTCCCCAATGGCAGAAAGTTGTTTCTTCGCCGCACTGTCATCCCACACGCCAGATTTGAACATACTCACAATGGCATCCTGAGCCAAAGCATCAGTATTAATCTTACTGATCTCTTTTTGTGCCTCATCACGCAGTGCCTTCACCGTCTTTATTTGTTCTGGTGTCAGATTTAATTGCTGTGCCAGGCTATCTTGCGGCAGCGTTTCTGTTGAGGTAGATGCAGAAGCCATACCTGAAAAAGTCAGAGCTGTTGCCATCATGGCAATTTTAATCATTTTCTTCATTCGATACCCTTAAAAATAATAAGTAACAATTCCAATAGCACCCTTATATTAATAACGCAGCAAGAATGACATTGAAAATCCTTAGTCGTTTATTTTTAAACAAATAAATTAACTATTTGCTAACAACGTTCACTAAAACATTGCAGGTATGTAATCTGGCGCCCCCTATATTGGGAATAGATTTTATTAGCCTGTATTTTTGCAGTGAATTATTATTAAAAATAAAGGTGAAAATTCCTAATTTTTATTTTAATGACACGCCATCCAATCAATATATTTGTCCTGGAAAGTGTCGTGAGAATTGATGCTGCTTTATACCCTGACTTGCGAAATATTATAAAAGTGTTTAATTTCAATCAGTAATAACGACGCATAGTAAAAAGCCACACTATGTTGCCATAGTGTGGCTTCGTACTGCTTACTTATTTGATGGTTGCTTACTTAGCTCACATCCCTATGAGCTACAGGCAGCATAAAGTTAATAAGCCAGGCATTCAAAATGCATTCTTATTTAAAAATAAATCTCATTTTTTTGATAAAAAAAACCCGCCGGACGGGCGGGATTATTGTATTGGCACTGCAAGATGCACAAACAATATTAAAGGATCGAATCACTCGAATTGATGATATCAATGAGGCTTGATGTCTCAACGTGATAATTGTAGTGCGTGATAATTTCTGCGGCAAATTTATTCATGTGTAAAAATAAACTTCTCAGAAGCTAAAATTAACCCCGGCGTAAGCGCCGTCCGCTAAGATATTGTCGCTACGGCCATCTTTCCCTTCCATACCAACATAACGGTACCCGCCATCCACGGAGAATGTTTTGTTAACATTCCAGCGAAGACCCGCATTGGCTTCACCGTACTGTGCAACACCACTTGAGAGCGAATCAGGTGAAAAATAAGCATCACCAAACAGAGTAAAATGTTCACCAAGTGGAAGCTGCGCACCGCCACCAACAGCAACGGCATAACCTTCGTCGTTATCATCCGGGTTCAGATAAAGTGTTTTGCCCCCGAGGGTAATCAACACGGAACCCAACGGAATATTCCAGCCTAAACCCAGACTCGCAACATCACCGTCATTATCGTTGTGCGCCCAGTTGCCACTGAAGGTAAAACCGGGTTCATTTGCACCAAAACTCATCCCCACGTTGGTCCATTTAGAACCCGCCTCACCGTGAAATGAAACTGCATTCGCCGAACCTGCGGCCAGTGTCGCAACAACCAGATAAGCCACTTTTAAATATTTCATCGTTTCCTCTTTTCTACATAGGGTTTTCAGATCAAAAAAAAGCCCGATAGGCACAAATGCATCGGGCAAAACGGACGTTACTGCTATTTTTTTAATGGCATATTAATGCTTACTGCTGTGCTGCTACACCGGCGATTTCAACAACAACGCGGCGATCAGGTGCCAGGCAGTTAATCAATTCTTGACGCTCAGTCACTGCATCACAGGTTGTTCCAGTCACCGGCTCGCTTGGACCACGGCCTTCAGCCTGGACGTGTTGAGCAGGCATTCCTAAACGAACCAGTTCATCCGCAACGGCTTGAGCACGTTTAGTAGAGAGATCCAGGTTGTAATTCTGGGAGCCCAGACGGTCTGTGAAACCGATAACCACTGTGGTTTTCTCTTTAGACGCCTGAATTTCTGGGCGGTTGTAGAGATCACGTACTGCAGCTTCACCTGCTGGTGAAAGCACTGCAGAGTTGAAGGCAAACATAACGTCTGACTTGAGGTTGAAGCGCTGTGGCTCAACTGGAGCTTCTTCTACAACTGGTGCTGCAGCAACTGGAGCTGGAGTATTTTGACCAAAGCGGTAAACCACGCCTGCCGTCACGGTGCTAACATCAGCAGTCATACCAATTTGGTTGGAGTTACCAACATTGCTAACCCACTGGTATTCCAGACGGCCAGCCCAGTTGTCGTTAAACTCGTATTCGGTACCAAATGCCGCCAATGGGCGAACGCCGGTTTCAAACTTGGTGTTGCCATCTTGTTGTGCTTCAGCACGGTATGCCATTGCACCAGCACGGCCGTAGATGTCCCAGTTTTCATTGAATGAATAGCTGGCTTTCATTGACAGTTGCAGACCTTGAGAGCCCAGTTTAGCCCCCGCTACACCGTTGTTGCCTTCAACTTGCATGTTGCCAAGGTAGTCGTAGCCACCTTCAACAGCCAACCATGGAAGAATTTGGTAACCACCAAATACACCACCGCCGACATTATCGCTGCTCAAATCAAAGTCAGTAGCGTTGCTCAGATTATCATTGAAATCATTGTTACCATTGCCGTCAAAATAATGTGACCAACCTAATTTAGCACCGCCATACCAGGTATTGGTATCGGCTGCGGCATTAGCGTTCGTTACTGCGAAGGCGTTGAGTGCGATTAACGCAATAAGAGTCTTTTTCATCATATTCCTTGAAGTCGCTGCTGGGAGATTTCTCAATGGTATTAATGTTCTAGCGACGAATAGTATTCATATTCCCCAATAGAAGGAATTTGAACTTTGTTTAAATTTAAATGAAAAAGGAGTAGATGAAATTATTGCATTAACGCACCAATAGAATTAATAACGACCCAATAATTAGCCTGCTTTAGAATTTCTCAGGCAAATTTATAACTTCTAATAAATAGCCACCACGTCGAATATCAATGTAGCCACCATTTTTCAAAGCGAACATCACATTTAAAATACTGCTACGTGATAAGTGCGTTCTTTCCTGAATGTAATCCAGAATTGAAGTTCTTAAACGAGATTCTTCCGGCAGACGATTCATCTCAATAAGGTGACCACGAATAATGGAATAGGTGCGTTGTTGCACCACGACCGAGTCACGGTAGAAAAGGTGGCTGGTGTAATACGCGAGAATAATAGCAACATCTTTCCACAGCCCTTCTTGAGTGATTATCTCATGCGCCAGGCTGGCATCAAGACGAAGCATGGTGCATTCGGTTTCTGCACGCAGGATATGGCTACGCAAAGGTTGGATGCTCTCTGCAATACCAAACAAATTTTGACCGGCTACCGTCGCGATAACCAAACCGTCCGTTGCGCGGAGTACTGAAATCTCGCCTTTCTTGAAAACATAGAACTGCGGGACATCCTTATATTCCCAGTTGATACGCTTGCGAGGAATGATCTCCATCGGCGTTCCATGGGGCTCAAGGATAGAAAGCAGGCGCTGAATGGCGGCTTCTGGTCGTGTAGGAGGAGGTATAATCATTTGTTTTCCTGAAATTACTGACTATATATGCAGGTTCCTTGAAGTATATACCACGCCAAAGATCTAGCTGGGAGCGCTACCTTAGCGGTGTTTAGTACTTAGATACAACACTGTTTTGCAAAATACATACACTATTCGATAAAAATTTTACAACTATGTCGATGATGAAAAGAAGTGTAATTTCTGACTTTTCCTCTTGCACATTATTGTGATTCTGTGCAATTAAAAAATCGCTAAATGTTTATTTTTAAACAAAATAAATGTGGTGCCATGCACGCCTTCTCATTAGTGTCTCCGAACATTTTCTTACGGGGGCACCCATCTATGATTCTGGACTATCTTGCCTTAGGCGCTCTTATATTTGTGGGACTCACGCTCTTTTACGGTGTCATTGTTGTTCACGACATCCCCTACGAAATTGCAGTACATCGCAACCACCCACACCAGGATGCGATTCATGCCGCAGGTTGGGTGAGTTTATTCACATTGCATGCATTATGGCCGTTTTTGTGGATCTGGGCGATGTTATATCGCGAAGACCGTGGCTGGGGATTTGCGACTAAAAACCATGAACTGGACGCGCTTCGTGAACGTCTGGCTCAACTGGAAGCTCAGCAAAAAAATAACACAGCAAACCATCAGTAACTGAATTATTGAGCAGGATTCATTGTGGATTTATTACTTATTCTTACATATACCGCGCTTTGCGTTGGTATATTTAAATTCTTCAAAATTCCATTAAATAAATGGAGCGTCCCTACTGCTGTTCTGGGTGGGATTATTCTTATTGGCTCTCTGCTTTTATTAATGAATTACAACCATCCTTATACTGAACGCGCCCAGATGGTTACCGTTACGGTACCTATTATCCCTGAAGTATCGGGTACGGTGGTAGAAGTGACCACTAAATCCAATACCATGCTGAAAAAAGGCGATTTCCTGTTCCGTATTGACCCAACGGCTTATCAAGCAAAAGTCGAGTCAATTAAAGGTGAGATTGAAAGCGCGCAGCAAAATGTTGAAATGCTTAAAGCGCGTCTGGCTTCCGAAGATGCCGATATCGCCCAGGCTAAAGCGCAACGTGATCTAGCCATGAAAGATGCTGACCGTTACCGCAATGGCAGCCAGGACAAAATGAAAAGCCCGTTCACCGACCAGGAAGTGGTTCGTGCGCAGCAAACTTATCTGGCGGCACAAGCTCAATGGCGCTCTTCTCTGTCGAAGAGAGACCAAACGGCAGCGGAACTTAGCGCTCTGATTAACGGCGAAAATGCCGTGGTGTATCGACTGAAATCCAACCTCAAAGAAGCAGAGTATTTCCTTGAGAAAACCGTTATTCGCGCCCCTACCGATGGCTACGCGACACAACTATTCCTGAAACCAGGCATGTTTGTACGTCCGATACCGTTACGTCCCGTCATGGTGTTTGTACCGGATCAGAAAACCAGTGTTTACGCCGTTTTCCGTCAGAACTCAGCGCTGCGTTTAGTCGCAGGTGATGAAGCCGAAGTTGTGTTCAACGGTCTGCCAGGCAGCGTCGTGAAAGGAAAAGTGAAACAAATCCTGCCAGCCATTGCCAACAGTAGCTACCAGGCACAGGGACATCTGCAAGGATTAAGCCTTGACCCGAAACTCGACGGAATCTACGCAGAAATTGAACTCCACAACGTAGCAGATGTTGAAAGATTACCTGCAGGTACCATGGGACAAGTTGCCGTCTATTCAGATCATTTCGAGCACGTTTCCATTATCCGTAAAATCCTGCTGCGTATGACCAGCTGGATGCACTACCTGTATATCGATCATTAACAGAGGTAAACCTGGAGCTCCCCATGCAGAAAGCAAAAATGTTCACTCTTTTCGCCATCGTTATTCTGACATGGGGTAGCACCTGGCTTGCGATGAAGTTCGCGTTGGTCAGCATGCCACCTATCTTTGCCACTGGCCTGCGCTTTTTAAGCGCAGCGCCGCTGCTGCTGTGGCTATTGAGAATCACACGCTCTTCGTTGTTATTCCCACCAGGCCACCGTATTTTCCAGTTCTGCGTATTCCTGTTCTGTTACTGCCTGCCCTTCACATTGGTGCTCTACGGTGAGCAATACGTCGATCCCAGCACCGCGGCGATAATCTTTGCCGTGATGCCTGTCGCCGTAATGCTTATTTCGATTGTGGTGCTTAATGCCCCTACCAGCTTGTTGCAACTCATGGGGGCCATGCTGGCATTGCTATCACTGTTTTGCATCCTGCAAGAGGAGGCACGAGTGAGCATGAGCAACAATTGGAAAGGTGCTTTAGCCGTGGTTCTCGCCGTATTCATGCATGCTTTTATGTATGTTCAATGCAAGAAGCGCAGTTGCCAGGTATCGCTTTTCACGTTTAACACCCTGCCTTGCCTCGCCGCTGGATTAATCCTCACGATGATTGGCGCAATCGTGGAGAAACCAATGCTGGAAAATATTACTTTGCTGTCGTTTGCCTCGATTATTTACCTTGGTATCGTGGCTGGCGTGTTCGGGATTTTGTGTTATTTCTCGCTGCAAAAGCGCATTTCGACGTTCAGTACTTCGTTGGTATTTATCTGTTTTCCGGTTATTACGGTCTTTCTCGAATGTCTGTTGATGGACAGCGTATTCTCACAAACATCATGGGCTCTGCTCGCGATGATGCTGGGCGGCGTCTTCCTGTCTCTAATCTCTGTAGAGGAGAGAAAAAGAGTCTCGACATCGCAACAGCAGTGGAATTAGCACGATTTTTTCTTTCCCATATTTACAACTTATTAATAACTGTTAAGAATGGATATTATTTGAACATAAATATGGTCAATGTCAGAAGAGATCCTCAGGCAGCAGATCCAGAACCTTAAAAAGCACAACGCCCGGCTCAGAAGAATCGCCCATGACTCACGCAACAAGCTGAGTGCGGCTCTCGACGGGACAGGTTTGTGCTTGTGGCAACTCGATGTAAGCAGCGGCAAGCTGGTTATTTTCAATCGCCGCTGGGGTTCCATGTTAGGTTATCGCCCCAAAGAACTCAGCGCTCATTTTGATGTGTGGCGTGACCACCTGCACCCTGAAGATAAAGATATGGTGCTCGCTGCGTTCTATAACCATCTCGAAGGAAAAGCGCCATATTACGAGGCGTTACACCGCATGCAGGCTAAAAATGGCACCATCACCTGGGTGCTCGACCGGGGAAGAGTGACCGAATGGAGCGATGAGGGAAAACCGTTGAAAGTTACCGGAACCCACATCGATATGACCAAAGAAAAACAGTACGAGGAACAGCTTGCGAAGCTCGCCAACCACGACCCACTCACCGGTCTTGCCAACCGCCACGCGCTGCATGCGCAGTTCGATCTGTTAAAGAAACTCGGCCCGCTGTCAGTGGCTTTTATCGACCTTGATGATTTCAAAAACGTTAACGATACCCTGGGGCATCGCAGCGGCGACGAAGTTCTGTTGCAACTGAGTCAACGTTTGTCCGAAATCTGCCCTCCAGAAGTGACCATTGGCCGCATAGGGGGCGATGAGTTTATCTTGCTGATTCCGTGGGCGCTGGAGGATGCCGAAATCAAAACCCTCGCCCGACGCTGCCTGGATGCTGCCATCACTCCGTTTGAATTGAGCAATGGCGCAGCTAAAGTCGGCGCATCCATTGGCGTTAATGAATCCTGGGCGAGCGACAACTTTGCCGACGCGGTGATTCGTGCCGATGAGTCCATGTACCTGATTAAACACACCGGCAAGAATGGCATCGCGCTAGGTTCCAGCATCCTGCTTCACTGTTAAGCCAGATATTTGCGGAACCAGTCGAGAGTTCGCGACCATGCCAGCTCCGCCGCCGCCTTGTCATAACGAGGTGTCGAATCGTTATGAAAACCATGATTCACACCCGGATAGATGTAACCCTCGTAAACTTTATGATTCGCTTTGAGCGCCGCTTCGTACGCAGGCCATCCTTCGTTAATGCGCGAATCCAGCTCACCGTAATGCAGCAATAATGGCGCTTTAATACGCGGCACATCTTCGGTTTTTGGCTGACGTCCGTAGAACGGTACCGCAGCGGCTAATTCCGGATAGGCGACCGCCGCGGCGTTAGCGACCCCACCACCGTAACAAAATCCAGTGATACCGACTTTTCCCGTCACGGCTTCGTGGTGCATCAAGAACTCAATCGCAGCGAAGAAATCATTCATCAGTTTGGTGGGATCGACCTGAGATTGCAGTTCGCGCCCTTTTTCGTCATTCCCCGGATACCCCCCGACCGAGCTCAAACCATCGGGTGCCAGCGCAATAAATCCCGCTTTGGCAACACGCCGCGCGACATCTTCTATGTAGGGATTTAGCCCACGGTTTTCATGTACCACGACAACGCCCGGCACTTTACCCGAGGCTTTTGCGGGGCGCACCATGTAGGCTCTCACCTGCCCGTGCCCTTGTGGACTTGGGTACTGAATATATTCAGCCAAAATATCGGGATCGGTAAATTCCACTTGCTGCGCGAAGGCGTAATTTGGCGTCAGCAAAGTGCCAAGCGCTACCGCCGAAAGCCCACCGACCACAAACTTCCCTGCCAGGTCGAGAAACTCACGTTTGCTGATTTTGCCATGGACGTAGAAATCGAAGTATTCGAGTAATTCAGGAGGGAAATCTTTTGCGGTAAGTCTGGTCATTTGCAGGCCCTTTATCGATAAAAGATGGATAAATAATGGCCTGCATTTGATGATTTTGCCTGTTCTAATTTAAGCGGGATTTCACGACATTCACTCGCCAGATCCCGAAGCACACCAGCACCAGCGCAAGGGCATAACGCCATTCCAGAATGCTTTCTTGCAAGAAGATGGCGGAAAGCACCGCGCCCGACACCGGGATCAGGAAGTTAAACGGCGCAATCATTCCCACGCGATTGTGTTTGAGCAGCAGGCTCCACAACGCAAATGCCACGGAAGACAACAGCGCCAGATATCCCAGGATCGCCACAGACTCCAGGCCGTGAAACTCAAGCCGCCCGCCGCATGCGTAGCCTCCGACCGTCAGCACCACCCCACCGATGGCGAGTTGCCAGCCGGTCATGATGGTCGGATCCATCGTTTGCGAAATTCGCTTTCCGTACAGCGACGCGGCAGAAAGAACAAACGCCGCCAACACAACGAAACCGTCACCCATCCAACTAAAACTAAAATCCATCAACTGGCTGTTGAAGTTCACCACCATGACACCGGCAAACCCCAGCACGCAGCCCACCACTTTGTTAATGCTGAGCTTGTCGTTTTGATAGATAAAATGCGCCAGCAGTACGCTAAAGAAAGTGCCTGTGGCATTCATAATTGAGCCTTTCACACCTGTGGTATAGGCGAGGCCAATATAAAAGAAAATGTATTGAATGGCAGTTTGGGTAACACCTAACACCGCGAGTTGCGAAAACTGGTGGCGGGATAAACGCGAAATCGACTTGCCTTGCAACATAGCAAACGCCAGCAATAACAGGCCTGCGATGACAAATCGGTAACCGGCGAACACAATTTTTCCCGGTAAATCATCCGTCGCTATTTGAAAAATCTCATAACCGTTTTTAATTGCCGGGTAAGCACTTCCCCATAACAAGCAACAAAAAGCGGCGCCCATCCAGGCGAATTTCTTGTTAGTAAAAAATGACACACTGTTATTCACAACTTCATCCTATGAACAATTAAACACAGTTTTTCTGCCAGCCATTATCCGGATAAATGCCATAAATTGCTTGTTTTTAGTTCTAAGAATGCTTCATTCCGTTCCAGCACACCACGCGGTGTGTACATAAGGCTCATCTTGCCGCTACAGAACGATGTCCCACAATAAATAATATTATTACATTCACTATATGCCATATATTTCACGTAATATATTCAACGAATAAATATTTTATATAAAATAATTTATAGTTGTCGACTTATGATACCGGTATATAATCCACCACAGCTTTTAAGGAAATAATAAAAATTATCTTTCAAATACAAGGAAGCAGGTAACATGAATTTCAGGTCAATAATATATTTATGTGCGACGGCATTTTTACTGGCCGGTTGTGCACCACGTTCCCCCATTGATGCGAAGAAAACAGGTGTATCCAGAACAGAGAGCAACGCAAACAGAAATACATCTGCACTGCTCACGGACAAAGATATATTTGGTAATGAAACCACTCTGGCGGTTTCCGAAGAAGATATTCAGGCAGCACTAGAGGGGGAAGCCTTCCGCGTACCGCTGAATTCTACGGTTATCCTCGTTCAATCAGGCAGCCATGCACCGGAAACCACTATACAACAAGAATTGAGTAAGTATTACACCGTTTCAACTTTTTCAGGGATTCCTGATAGGCAGAAACCCGTTGTCTGTAATAAGACAGAAGAAGGGGAACCTGTAGCTAGCGAAAATATGAATTACATGCAGGCACTGCGCTATATTGCAGCAAAAGGACATCAGAAAGCCATCATTGTTTACCAGGATACTTTGCAGTCAGGTAAATACGATACAGTGACAAAAACAACGGTATGGTCGGATTATAAAAGCGAAAAACTCCCGGATGTGGCGTCATTACGATACCTGGTTCGCTTTACGTTAGTGGACGTAGCAACAGGTGAATGGGCCGCCTGGTCTCCGGTGAATTATGAATATAGTATTCTCCCTCTACAGACTGGAAAAATGGACATAGATAATACGGAACAACAAATTACTCAGCTAAAGCAGAAAACATATGCAGCAGTAGTTAAAGATTTGGTTAATCGGTATCAGTAAATAAAATTTGGCAGCCGCGGGTTTTGGCGGCTGCTTATATACTGTTACTATCTAAGATAAACCCATATCTAAATACCACAATATCCAGACATATTAACCTTCTTTTCACCATTTTTTGTTTTGATGGTGATAACGGCATTCACGTCACCTCCCTCGTCATCACCTGAGCCTTTTATCGGAGTCTGTGTTGAGATAATAGTCATATCATCGTTTTTGAAGGTTGAAATATTTTTTTCTGAAGACACCTGCTCTAATATGGTTATTTTCCCATTCAATTTCATGATGGCAGAGTATGAACATTTCTTTCCAGCAGGGCAAATGTCGCCTTCAACATAGTTATCAAAGCCCTCTTTTTTATTATCAACCAAGCTCAAGGTACAAACAAAGTGTTGTAAACCATTAATTTCATCAACATTAAAGCTATTTATGACAAGGCTTTCTATCGATATGCCGTCAAGATTTTCTGCATTGCAGAAAATAGTGCCCGACATCATTAACCCTAAAATTATCGCTATATTTTTGAACATATTCCATTCACTCTTTGAATGTCTGGCTATCTTTTTAAAATGCATTTTACATCACCAGTTAATAAACTTACCACAAAGATAGATTACACCAATGATTATTGGAAAAAGTAATATGCCAAAATAATCCGGGATACTAGTACCTACGACAACCAAGAGAGAAATAATAATAACATTTGGAATTAAGCATCTTAGAATATACCAACGAACACCTTCGAATATTGTTGTAATCACCCATATGAAAAACCCTTTCATTTTATCATCTCTTTGAAAAAGGTTATCGCATCTTCTTCCGTTGCAAAAGCATAATCACCTTGATATATTTTTTGTGGAAGATGTTCTTCAAAAAGAAAGAAAAACATTTCGAGATTATTTATATACAACAAATGATAAAGTTTTGGGTTGCATGATTTTAGTTTCTCAGCAATAGTTACTGCCTTTGTAATATTACCATAGGAGCTGAAAATACTAACTGCAGCCCCTCCCCATCGAGATAATGCCGTTTTTATTGATTGACTCAGGCTCTGTGAGCCAGCTATATATTGCGCTGCAGCGTATGCCAGAATATTCTCTGCCACCATATCTGTCGCCATTTTAGCAGCAAGACCCATGGTCATTTTTTGCAAATTAGTTGTAATAGGGTAAATGGATTCTCCGATCAAATGTTCAAGAACTTCATCTCTTTTGATCGGGTCTTCCAGATTTTTTAACACCTCCACAATCTTGTGTTCATCCAATGCAAGATTCCCACATAGTGGAGATGAATAATGCTTACAGTCGGCTAAAAACCAAGTGACCTTAGCCAGTATCCTGAGTTGCATTTTATCATCATATCTCTGAAGAACGTAAACTATACATAAATACAACATATCAAGAATAGCATCAGTGCGTTCCAGGAATTCCTTTATGCAAGTCATCATTCTTAGATCGTCCTGACGTAACATATCACAGGTGTGATTATTATTCAGAAACAAGCAGACACCTTCGCCCATAAGTCTTCCCATACCGTCACTCACCGACCCGATTGTATCCATTAAGTTTCCACGGAATCGTTCTCCAAAGGCTGTGACACCTTTATCCAGTGATCGGGCCATAGATTTTTTATATAGTTCATTTTGAAGATATGATTTTACGTAAAATGAATTGTTTTCGGCAGTTGAATAGCCCATTCCTCATTCCTTTGATGTTAGTTTTAAAAAATCCGTTCTTCCCACAGACTGTATGCACTGGTTCCGGCGATACAGTGTTCCTGGGTGATACTTTCATAGGTGAACGATATCGACTCCTCCGGCTGCCCCTGACTGTTTGAAATAGTATGCGGCACATTATGTGAAATTTTGGCGATACGCGCGTTAATCAATTTCACCTTAAAATATAGCTCATTGATGCCAAAACGATTTGTGCGGTAATAGTCAAAATCGCAAGTCAGGCACTCATTTTCAGTAATAGATTTGCTCAGCAACGGGCTGGATTTATCCACTGGTTTCTGGATAGTTAACGCCAGATGATTAACGTTCTGCGCCCGGCTTAGACCGTGGCTTAACCCCAGCACCATAATCTGATCCATATGCGCAATTTGTGCTTTATTACCGATGGAGGCCTGGGAAGAACATCCCGCAGAAATTAGCCCCTGTTGTTGTCCGTTCAGTGTCAGATAAACAAGATTTGCCATGTTAATACTCCTTTTGGCCGGTAATTATTTCCCGGCGTTGGTGTCCGTAGTTGCCATTTTCGGCAGGGAATTATTTTTCAGTAATATCCAGCGGCTTAATACGCCACCCAGCCGTGTATTAATCTCTTTTTCCAGGGCATCTGTATTCTGTCCCTGCGCACGAGCCTCCTGATATTGCGTCAGCAGGAACTCCAGTGGAGTCTCCTGGCTTAATGAGCGCTCCGCCTTCCAGACAACATTCTTGATGTAAGAAAGAGTGAGTCCTTCTTTTTCACGCTGCATCACAAGATCGGCAAAAGCCCGCAGATCCAGGCGGGTCTGCTGCCAGCCTTTTAGCTGAGGCGTGTTTTCTGCACGGGTTTTCAGGGTTTCGTTCCACTGCGCACTTGCCTGTTGCTGCTGCAAGCTTTCCGGCCACAGGCTATCTGCCTGATGCACCATCTGCATCCCGGTTTCCAGCGGCTGTAACGGCGAAGCATCAGGAAGCCGTTTCAGTCTTTCCTCATAACTCTTCAGTTCAGGGGAAGACAGCCAGAGAGTTGCTGCCCCCTGCGCGGTGTCACTCACCCGTGCCAGTTGTTGCTGTAGCGGGTGAACTTGCCACCACCAAACGGCCGTAGCGATAGCTGTTGTGCAGGCAATACCCGCTATAAAAACTTTGATGCTACGACCTCGCGTTGGTGCGGTCCCTGCGCCTAACATACTGCGAACTGACACCTTTATTTCAGGCAAATCGGGCAGAGGAAACATTGCCTCCGGCACAGTGGTGGATTGCGCACTCTCCGGCGCATACACCAGAGTTCTTAGCGTGGTATCCGAGACGCCCACGGCACCATTTTTTGGCGCTGGTTCAAGCCGCTTTCGCGTGTTCTGCACAAAATAGAGCAGGTTTTCCACTCGCGGCTGGCGCTTCAGTTCTACCTGCTGGAGTTTGTCGCAGATAAGCTGTAATGCCCGCTCTGTACGGTAGAGCAGAGGCAGATCAGAACCAATAAATGACAGTTGCTGACGCAGGATGTTGCCAGTGCGCACATTGAACCAGTCGAGCATTTCAGCTCGAGCTATGCCACCCTGCGGCCAGAACTTCTCCCATTCATGGCTTATCATCGCGGCCAGCAGTTCCGTCCCCTCACAAAAACCCGCCAGCCCCTGCGTGCGAGTACGCGCCAGCGTGTAATAAGAGGCGGTATGCAAATCCACACCGTTAGATTTGAAAATCGTCAGCGCCAGCGATTCGACCAGCCGCCAGTTCAGTTCCGGTTGCGACGGGTGATTCGCTTTGTTGATTTCTTCACGAATAGCGCTGAACTCCGGCAGATTGCGCGGATCCTTCCCCGTGATGATTTGAATTTCAGATGAGTCCATCATTTAATATCCCAGCATCAGTACAGCGTATCCGGCAGTCGGAATTCACTGAACAGCCCACCAGTGAACGGATTGTCTTCGGTATCGGTATGAATCCGGTACACCATCGCGCCACCGTCAACGTTAAACCGAACGTTGAAAGTGCCATTTTGCACACTGGTCAGTTGCCCCGCCCCGAATAACCGGAACTGCGCCCACGGCCCATTGAAGCTGATGCTGCGCGGTGAGCTTCCGCCCGCCCCGACTAATGTCAGCTTACTTTCGTTGCCTTCACGCATATTGTTCGGCCAGACAAGGTGCGACGTAAAACTCCGCCCTTGAGCGTAATCGACAAGCTGACCATCAAGGTTCAACACGCTGCGGCGTTTATTGCCTGACAGTGACACGGTTTCCACCGCAAATTGCGTGCCCAGCCCGTTTTGCTTACTGAAGAAGATGTCACGAATTTTCTGTGCGGTGTCCAGTTGCTGACTAATGTCCTCACGAATAATCACGCTGTTATCCCCATCTTCCAGGGAGAGGTCGTTCTCCATAAATAGCTTCAGGTTATGCTGGTAGAAGCTGTCCAGTACGCCGTCCGGTTTAAAGAAACGTTCGAATGCATCCAAAGACGCATCTTGTTGCCCGTGTGGGTTAAACGGATAGTTGTTTGCAAGCTGCTCGTTGAACGGTTTCACCACGTTGTCGCGCCAGTCCACTTCCATATAGTGAACGGCTTCCACCATTACGACATGCCACGCCTGGTCAGCCAGTTTGCCCACCCAGCGGTTGAGCGGTGCAGGCAGGGTTTTTGCCATCTGGCGCGTAGTAAATATTGGGTCGCTGCTGTTCTGATCCAGCCGCAATTGCACGGCCTTTAGGGCAGATTTTCCTGGCACCGGCGCATTTTGTACCGCCAACAGATAACGATGTAGTTCTGTCAGTTGCTGATACACCGCCTGCATCGTGTTTTCTTTATCTTTCTGTACCGCCAGCGTGCTGTTTTCTGCGGCAAACTCATGCCCCAAGCGAGTCAACAAACGGTAGTCTGGCTCGGCCTGCGCTTCATCCCGTGCTTTGTCGTCCAGTTTTTCAGAAAGGAGGGCAGGCTGCGTGTTATCCCGCAGCGCGGTCAGCGCACGCTGGAGTGGCTGATCGCCACTGATCACCTGTTCCAGCGCGCTGGTCAGTTGTGCAATCGACTCATACTCGCGCACGTTGAGGTTATCCATTCCAGCCCGCCAGGTCGCGGTGTAGTCACTGATATATTGTTCCGTCAGTTGACGCTGGATTTCTGTGCGGTCGGCATCACTGTATTTTATGCTTCGGGTGAGGTTCAGCACCCACGAGTCCATCGCCGTCAGCTCCACCAGCTCATCACGCTGTTTTACGAAGTAGCTTTGTAGCCCATAGCGAGTGAGAAACTGCGGGACGACGAGTTTATTGTCGTCTGCGGAGGTAAACACCGATTCAAAAGTGGGGCCAACCTGGTCGCGCAAGTTTAAATCCGCAGGCAGTACACCCAGCGCCCGCGTTTTCAGGCTCTGGTAGACGCGCTGATAGACCGGCAACTTGCTCAATTCTTTTTGTGCCACCACCACCGGGCTGTCATAAGGCGTCCAGCGGCTTATAGCGTCCCCATCGCCTTTCTCACGCTCTGCATGCCAGTCCGTGTGTAATAGTGCGTAATCCAGATGGGACATCAACTGTGCCTGGATATCACGCTGACCGTGGTACGCTTCGCCATATACTGTTTAACCACTTCATTATTGCGACCGCTTTTGTCCTCCAGCATCCTGATGACGCGCAGTACCGCGAGTTTTTCCTCGCTTTCCGGAGGGGCGGCATTCATTGCTTTTATAAGGCCATTAAAAAGGGAGGGCAGATAACGCTGTTCTAATAGTTGAAGGTAAGTCTGTTCCACATACGGCCCGATGCGTTTGCCCTGATATAACCCCATATCCGCCAGACGGCTGCGATCGCCCCAGTCACCATAAGCCAAAGTGGCATCACGAACCGGGTTAAGCAGCGGCAATTGAAGGTGGCCATCTTCGTCAATTCCCTGCGGAGGCGGCACTTCCATAAAAGCTTTAGCCTGCGCTAAAACCTGGACGCCAGCGCGCCAGTTACTGTTGTAGTAGTGCTGCCAGCCGGTGACTGCCAATACAGCAAGCACTGCACTACTGGCAGAAAACACCATCATCCGACGACGGGCATTCCCCAACCAGACACTGTTTTCCCCAGACAGATTGGGTTCTGCCAGCAACGCCTGTGGGAAAAGGTTGCGGGTGAAATACGGCACCGTATCCACCAGCGGCCATGCCGCGAGTGGCCCGCTACCCAGTTGATACTGGCGAGCGGCAGACTGCATGAAAATGTCATCCATCTGACCGCGCTGTAATGAAGAGGTCAGATACACACCACGCAGCATCACATCCATGTTTTCGCCGTCCAGCAGGCCACTGAGTAAGGCGATGAGATGCTCACGGCCACCTTGTATCTGGCGAGCAAAGCTGAACAGAGAACTGCGGGAGTGGTTCTGTGCCAACATCAGATCTGGCAAAGAGTGATTCATCCGCTCTCCCCATGCCTGCCAGAAGCTGCTCAGTTCGGCCTGCCAGTCATCATTTTCGTGGGCATGGCGAGTAAAGGTGACACCGAGGATGGCATCACGATCCTTTCTGGGCAGCGACTGGAATAACGCAGCGAAACCGTGCAAAAGATCCAGTTTCGTCAACACGATATAGACAGGCAACTGGCAATGCAGATGCTGGCGAACTTCTTGTAATCGCTGGCGCAGCATCTGTAACAGGTATTCACGGCGACGCTTATCGGCGGTCAGCAAGTCGGGGAAATCGAGCGTAAGAATGAGTCCATTCAGTGGTTGGCGGGCACGTTTTTCTACCAGCCAGCCCAGAACATGTTCCCACAGACGACGAGGCAACACATCCGCATTAACCTGTTCCAGGAGTGAGCCATCGACATCAAAAATCACCGCTTGTTTTCCGACGTACGGGGTAATGTAAATATGCTGTTCAACCCCTCGAATGGCGTCTGGGGTATAAATAATATCGGACGGAAAACCTTCGCGCAGTAGCGCGGTTTTACCGCTTCCGGCAGCCCCAATGACCATGTACCACGGCAGCTGCCACAGATAACGGCGGCTATCGAGATGACGCTGCAAGCGCAACAGCCAGCGGTCGAGGTAGCGCTGCTGGACGTTCAGTTCCACTTTAAGCGGATCCTGAGTCTCCTGACGCTGTTGTTTCTGCTGATGTTCCAGCTGTTTAAGGCGATTCATCACACGGACCGTAAGCCACGCGAGTGCGATAAATCCCCAAACCGCCGTTGCCAGCCAGCGGCGAGTCAGTGGCTGCAACCAATGTTCGCCATACAGCGTCCATGTCGGCCCCTTCCACCAGATCCACACCAGCAGAAAAATCCACGCCAGCACGAGTAGCCAGGCTGCAGAAACTTTAAATCGGGGCATCGCCGGTCGGAGGGCAGACTTTAGCCCGCTGAATAGTCGGGGTGTCGGTAATCTGAACACAAAAACTCCTGGTTATCTGTTACTGTTCTGCCGTGAACTTTTTTTCTAATTGCTCTAACAGGGAGGGTTCCCAGTCGGGCAGCATTATTTGTCGTCCCGTTTTGAACAACATCCGGTACTGCTGATGCGCCAGTTGCACCATCCCGGTTTCTTCCATCAATTGCGCCCCAAGATACTGCCGATAAAACTGGTCGCGGGGATCGCCTTCGGGTAGTGCGTCCAGATACCGCAGCGCAGCCTCCAGCCCCTGCTCGTTAAAACACTGGCGTGCAGCTGGTGTATATTCATCTGTCTCAGGCACAGCCTGACGACCAGAAGGCGATACCAGCCACTGTTTTGTTTGTGGGTTCATAAACGGGATACGGTCGTTAAACAACAAACCAGCAAGCTGGGGCAATCGGGTAACAAAACGTCCTGTCTCATCGCGGATGGCCAGTGCCACATCCTCATAACCCAGACGTTGTGCAATTTGTGCAGAAAGATGGTGGCCATCCAGCCAGTACGGGGCCAGCAGCAGGCTGTTTTCCACTTGTTGCCACAGCGCTGTATCTGCACTGGCAAGCCGGGCTTGATAATCTGCCACCATATCGACCGGTACTGCCGCCAGCGGTGTCCGCCCATCACTTTCCGACTGCGGTGTGCCAGTAATGCTTTGCCACAGCGCATGGCGGCGCAGACGGTAGCCCTGTGGCGAATCCGGCTGGCGTTCACAGAGAATGGCGGCGACTTTCAGCAGCGTGTCTCTCCAGGCTTTATCGTCGTGGCTATCGATGGATACCTGCGGTGCAGGAGCAACAGCAGCAGGCGTATACCCTACTGTGGTGTTCTGCTGTAACTCACCCGAGGGTGTAGTCGCAGGCGACGCAGACGGTGCTGATGCGATATCACGAAATGCACGCGGGTACAGAGCAAACAGATCGTCCGTCACCTGCGCCAGTTCAGGGGCATTATTGACCTGCCAGCACTGCGCTAACTTCGCCAGTTCCCCCAGTAAGGAATCACGCTGCGCGGTATCAGCGCTTTCTGCAAAACTGGAAACGCCGCCTTCAAAGCGTTTTACCACCTGAGTGGCAAAACGCTTTTTGTGCGCCATATTTTGCGGCGCGGCGACCATCCAATAATGTTCTACATATAACGTCAGCAGACGCAGCGCCAATAGCTGTTCACCAGCATGTTGCAAGGTGCGCAACAGATGCGCCAGCAAGCGGAAATCTTTGGTTTCTGAAGCCAGAAGCATCAATCCCCGACGCTGTAATTCTGGAATATCGAGCTGACTGTGGGCCAGCGACCCCAGCTTGACGATTTCGCCGTCTATATATTCCCAGTCTGGGTTATCGTCTTTCAGTGCCGCGCACAGTTTCTCTTCTGGCAGGTTTTCCAGCAGATGGGAAATCCAGGTATCCGGATTGCTTAAATCCATTGTCATTATTTTATTCTCCCGCCCAGTGGCAGGCATCGCGCAGCGGCCTGATGGCCTGTGCCAGCCCGTCGATATTAAAGGTCAACTTCCCGGCGGTGCTGTTCGTGCCCGTATCCACAGTCAGCGTTTTGGCACCGAACAACTGGGTAATTTCATCTATACCGGACAGCCCTCGGCTGGATTCGAGCAACACGCCGTTCTCGCGCACAAACCAGCGGCTTTGGAATGTCTTGTTATCCGCAGTCAGAGTCACGGCGATATCATGCGTCTCCAGTGAGTGCATCAGCGCCACCTGCATCCGGGTGATGTTGTCCACACAGCTGAACATCAGCACCGGGCGCGGCGGGACATTGCCAATCGCCGGGGTAGTAATGACCACTGTCGGGCGATCTCCCGGTGTTTGCGTGATCAACAGTGAAGTGGTGTTACCTGAACGTTGCTTTTCCTGTTCTGTGGCACGTGTCCACGCTTCACCCTGATAGCGGGCTTTGACCAACGCGCTTTCGAACCCGGTCTGCTCTGGTGCGAGGATATGGTCATAGCAGCCAAGACGCTCCAGCGCCGCAGGCTCACGGCGACAAGACTGCATCGCCTTGATGGTGGCTTGCGTGTCCGGAGGGGGCGCACTTGCCAACCCCACACCAGATGCAGGTGGCGCGTCCGCATAGACAGTACAGGCGAACAGCCCTGCCATCAGCCATCCGCTTTGCCGGAAAACGCGCACCCAGCTCATAAAACAGTTTCTTCCTCTGTCTGCGGCAAGGCATCGGGAACGTCTTCGACTTCTGCTGTAAACGTACCTTCGGCGGCCGATAACCGAATACGCGCGATCGCCGTATTAGCTGCCATTTTCTGGAGTAGCAACAACGAGAGTGGCGGCAGCATGTCGCCATCAATCACCGACTCCAGCATCCTGGCTCCGTTCTCTGCACGGGTGACGCGCTTCATGATTTCGTCAGTCACTTCCGGTTCAATAACGACTTCTGCGCTAAAGCGGTTACGCAGCACGTTATCGAGCCGCGCCAGTTTCCCGGCAATAATTGTGGCGAGCGTTTCACGTGACAGCGGCAGGTAAGGCACCACCTCCATTCGTGCCAACAGCGCCGGTTTGAAGAAATCAGCGAGTACCGGATACAGCGACTCTTGCATCAATTCCGGGTTGTCAGCATGCTCAACAATGGTCTGATAGCCGAGATTAGAGGTCAGGAAGAAGACGATATTTTTACAGTCAATCAGGCGCCCTTCCCCGTCGGCCATTTCGCCTTTATCAAACGCCTGGTAGAACAGGTTGAGTACATCCGGGTGGGCTTTTTCCACTTCATCAAGCAGCACTACCGAGTACGGTTTCTGGCGAATAGCCTCGGTCAATACGCCGCCTTCACCGTAGCCGACATAGCCTGGGGGCGAACCAATCAGCCGGGAGACGGTGTGCTTTTCCTGGAATTCCGACATGTTGATCGTGGTGAGATACTGACGGCCGCCATAGAGCAGCTCGGCCAGTTGCAGCACGGTTTCAGTTTTACCCACGCCGCTTGGCCCCGCCAGCAAGAATGCGCCCAATGGACGACCAGGACGCCGCAGGTCAGCACGCGCGGTGAGCAGATGTTTATGCAGATTGGCAATCGCCAGCTCCTGGCCTTTGATGGTATCGCCAAGCCACTGCGGCAAACCGGTTATGACTGACATCTCGTTCTGCGACAGGCGATTAAGCGGCACGCCAGTCCATTCAGCAATTACGGCAGCAATTTGTTTTTTGTCCACATGCGGTGAGACCAGCAACTGGGTGTGATGCAAAGCGTCCAGCTCCGCCGTCAGTTGTGCCAGACGTTCAGCCGATGAAGGGGTTTCTGGCTCGATATCACTGACAGCTTCCGTATCAGGTGTTGCGTTCAACAATTGCTGGCGTAGAGCAATAATCTTCTGCACCAGTGTCTGCTGCTGATGCCAGGCTTCTTCCAGTTTTCGCAGCTCATCCTGCGTGGCTTCATGCTGCGCATGAACCTCGTCCAGCCGAGTATTATCGGTGCGTAACCCAATACGAATTTCACGCATAAGCTGGCTGATTTCAGCCTCACACTGGTGAGATAACGTGGTCAGCGCGGATATCTGTTTTGGTGGTGAAGAGAGGTTAATCGCCACCCGGGCACAGGCGGTGTCCAGCACGTCGATAGCTTTATCCGGCAACTGACGCCCTGACAGGTAGCGCTCGCTTAACGTCGCCGCGGCCTGTAACGCCTCATCATCAATCAGCACGCCGTGAGATTGTTCATATACTGCCGACAGTCCACGCAAAATAATCGTCGCTTCCGCAGCATTGGGTTCGCTCACCTTCACTAGCTGGAAGCGGCGCGACAGCGCGGCATCTTTCTCAAAGTATTTTTTGTATTCGCTCCAGGTGGTGGCAGCGATGGTTTTCAGCTCGCCACGTGCCAGCGCAGGTTTAAGTAGGTTGGAGATATCAAGCCCACCCTGCTGGTTGCCTGCTCCGATAAGCGTATGAGCTTCATCAATAAACAGGATAACGGGAACCGGTGAGGAAATGACTTCCGCCATCAGCCCCTTAAACCGTTTTTCGAACTCACCCTTCACCGATGCTCCGGCCTGCAATGCGCCCAGGTCGAGCGTCATGATGTCGGTATTTTTCAGTTTATCCGGCACCTGGCCTGCCACAATTCGCAGCGCCAGCCCTTCAATTAACGCACTTTTCCCAACGCCCGCTTCCCCGACTACTACCGGATTATTCTTGCGGCGGCGACAGAGAATGTCGATCATCAAGTCGATTTCACGATCGCGACACAGCACCGGATCCAACCGACCCTGGCGGGCATCTTCAGTCATGTTTTTCGCATAACGCGCCAGCAGGCTGTCGCTATTGTCCGTTTTCGCACTGGCGGTTTGGGCGTCAGTATCCAGTGCAACAGATTCAGCAGACTCGCGCGTCCATTCTGGAAACGCCTGGCGTAGCTGGTCTCGGTTAATGCTGGTTAGCAGTCGGGCGGCAGCTACGGGGATATAGCGCAGCGGCGAGTGCAACAGAGCCATCAGCAAAACACCGCCGCGCAGTTCGCTGTGCTGCATATCAGCAGATGCCAGTAGCCAACCCTCTTTCAGCCACTCGGCAAGCATCGGGGAAAAAGCAGGATAGTTATCCGGTGTACGAGTTCCAGGCCAGTTTTCCACCGTCAGCGCCTGGCGCAGCGCATTGATATCAATTTCAGCTCGTTCAGCTATCACACGCAGATCGCTGCGCACCGAGGCCAGCATTTGCAACAATACATGTGCCACGGTAATTTCCGGCGCCTGCTGACTCATGCATTCGGCGGCAGCTGCTTCCATCGCCTGACGAGTAAAAAGGTTCAGCCGTTTTACCAGCGTGGGGAGATCAATCTGGATCATAAACGTCCTTATCGCAGTAATTTGTTAAGCTGCTGCAGAATGTCCTGTGCCTGGTTGTCCAGGCGCAGCAGGTAGAACAGATAAAAAAACACCAGCACGGTAACGCTGCCGAAGAAAATATGTTTGATGGTCAACCGTTTGATTAACTGATAGCGCCCGCCCTGCGTTTTTTTATCCTGATGCAGCAACGGGAATTGGGCATCGCCGCGCAGCCCGTGCAGGACGTGGTGCAAACGGCGGTAAATCTGTTCAAACTCATCCTGACTCTGTACCGCGACTTTATAACGCCCGCGAAAACCCAACGAGAAACAGAGATACAGAAACTCAAGCAGATCCTGGTAGCGCTTCGGCTCGCGGATCAGGCGTTCAAGCAGGATAAATACCTTTTCGCCACCCCAGGCTTCGTTGTGAAAATGAACCAACAGCGATTGCTTGATCCACTCATTCTTGTTTGACCAGCCATTACCCAGCGCGGCTTCGTCTATATAGGTACAAAGGATGTAGCGAAACGACACAATCACACCAGGTTCGTAACCTTGCTCCTGAAGCAGTTGTTCCACAGCCTGGACGTCCGTCACCACCTGAGAAAAAAGTTGCTCCGGCATGGCGTTACTGTTCATCCCCGCAACACGCATCACCATACCCAGCAGGGGCGTGGCCGCATCGATCATCGGGTTGAGGCTGTTACCACGCAAAGTAAGCCGATACTGGCGGCGGGTAGTTCCTTCTCCGATTTCTGGCGAAAACGCCTGCCCTGGATCTGGCACGTCGGTCGTGCTCAAGAGGTCATTTCTGTCGGGCATAAGAACGGACTGTTCACTCATGGCCTTAACCTCTTATCGCCCACAGCTGCATATCCAGTTCCGGGAAGTTGCCGGAAATATGCAGCGCCAGCGCACCGGCTTTCACCACGTCTTGCCAGGCCGTTGCGCCTTTGTCGAGATCGAAATAGACGTAGCCATCGTGATATGGCAGCTGGCGTGGAGCAGCAGTCAATGAACGTAATGGCACACCCGGAACCTGTACGCTAACCACGTTGCGGATTTTATCGGTGGCAGCAATTTTCGACTGCTGGGTGAACTGGAGAATAATTTGGTTATGTGGCATCCGCGCACGTACTGCCAGCACAAAGGAGCCGGACTGCAACAGTGTTGGGTCGTTAACGGTGGCGATATAAACCCCGTCACTAAAGATGAGCGGCAGGTTTTGCGCCCGCGGCATCAATACGGTATTGAGAGCCCGACGTAGCTCTGGGATCACCGTTTTAAACGATTGAGTGAGATCGCGGTGACTGTAAACTTCGACAGGACAGGGGAGACGGCTGTTTTCGGTAAACGTCATTAGTTCGCCCAGCAGCCTGACCAGATCCAGATAAAAGGCTTCCGGATGCAAGGTATGCAGGTGTGACCGATGAGTGAAGTGCATCTGGCTGCGGTTGAGCATCTGCAGCATCATAAATTCCGACACATCAGCGATACCACTTTGCTCCGGCGAACCAATGCGCTTTGCTAATTCACTTGCGCGATTGCTAATAAGCCCTTGCACGTCACCGACAAACCCGTTTAGTACCGAGCTAACCCGGATTGCCTGACAAGTGGGAATAAAACTATCGTCCAGTACCAGAGCACCATTGGGCAATTGGTTACGTATACGACATAGCGGCAACGTCACCATCGCACTGAGATCATCAGCGCCACTAACAATTTTCAGAGCCAGTTGCCCCAGCACTATCTGCTGTACATCACCACCATCCGAGTGCAGATCACGAACATCAGCACGGGCCAGTCGATAACGCTCAGTTCCTTGTCCAGCGCTTTTGTAACCTTCAATTTCACAAGTGATATCGCTTAACACTGGTAACGCCAGGTAAATATCATGGCTTCCTGGCATCGATAGACCGAGTGGTTGATACGGCGTAGGAAGCTGGTCCTGTTCAGGTACGCTGAATACAGTCCCATCCGGCATGCAGCCCGCAGCGCTGTCGAGCATAATCTTGCCCTGAGCCAGCAATTCGGTATTGAGAGCCAGTGTCGTAAATCCCCATACAAAGTCATCCAGCGCATTCATGCGCTGGTTCAGCAGATATTCATGGTTGCGCTGCTGTTGCTGAAAATGCTGCGGTATGGCAAACAAACCTTCCTGCCAGAGCACCTTATTTTTCGTGGTCGCCATCGTTAGTTGTCCTCTTTTTTCATTTCGATGCTGTTCTGACGTACATGCACTAGTAGGCGGTAACTGTGACCGATTCCTTCTACTGGCTCGATTTGCTTCCATTCGGTGGTCTGGTCGTCGGAAAAATAGGCAATAACGCCAATGAACTGCGTTTTCGAATCCATTTTCACTGGTGGCAGGGTTTTCATGATGTCCGGCAGCAGACTGAGATCCTGGTGATCGATATAGTTTTTCCCCAGAACATCTGGCAGCGGCGTACTGGCAACCTGGTCATAATCAGCGGCCTGTAATTTTGAATCGTCGCTCAGATAAACCAGTTGCACATCCACTGGAGCAGCTTCACCATCTGCGTTGACATTGGTGTCTGGTTCAGTCAGTAGTGTGACGGTAACTTCTGAGGGCTGATCCACCGTCTTTCCAACCTGTATATTCGGGTTGCTGATCACCTGACCCAGTTTCTTCGCCGTTTCGCAACCGGTTAATGCAACACTAATCAGTACGCAGGCCAGAAGCGCCTTTGTATTCATGCTTCCGGCTCCCGCTGATTCTCACGTAATACCCGGTCATAAACCTGGGCGTAAACCTCGTTGAACAGCATGGAGAACCCCTGCTGGCGGTCTGATGCCAACTCGTCGTAATAATGGCTATACATCCGCCAGGCCTCAGCGTCATTCAACGGCTGGCGTAGTTCGTGGCTACGGCGATACTGCACAAAACGACGCATCAGATTTTGCGGCGAAAAAGCGTCGAGCATCACGCGTAATGCCTCGGTAATCGCCACTCGGTTCGCATCCTCGTGATGGCAAATATTACGCAAACTCTCACCAATAGCGGCGGGAGCCGCCAGATGCACCGGGCTTTTACCTTCGGCAAACATCACGTCCAACGCGGTGGAGTAATCCATGTTCAGACGTAGCGGGTTGTCCTCTAATGGGCGCAAGTGTTTATCAGACAGGCTATTCTGGCGGTGTTGTAAATCGAGCAACCCCTGAATCGCCGCACGCAATGCACGCCCCGCCTCTTCCAGAAAATCATCGGCATCTTGTGAATTACGCACAGCAAGCGAACAACCCAGCCCACGCAACAGTGGGGTAACGGCAAGATGGAGCTGCGCCATGTCAGCCGGGGAAGTCACTTCATCATTACTGTGACGTGGGTCGGCATATATCGGCGGTAGATCCATAAACTGATTATTGATCCCACTATTCCTGGCAAGATCGGACTGCGGGGCGGAAGAGCGAACATGCGTCACACCAGAAAATAAATCGCCTGCTGTGGTCAGGCTTTCAGTCTGCAATGCCTGTAATGGGTCAGTCGAAAAACCGTTTACTACAGTGTCAACCAACTGGTGGCGATGAGGCATTCCAGGGTAAGCAGGCTGACCATCGGTGGTCAACAATGCATCTGCCAGACGATCGCGGTTACTCACGATAGTTTCTGGCGCTGCCATCTGCTCGCTATAGCTAATCAGCTTTCCTTCATGGATAAACACCTTCAGTGCAAGTGCACCGAGAACTATTTCATCCCCCTGACGCAGCCGTACTAACCCTGTATCCACAGACACAGGAGCCAGATTGATCATCAGCCCCGGCATCAAACTGCGTAAACAAAACGCACCGTCATGCTGGACAACCTGGCAGGCGCGACCGGCAACCGATCCGGCCCGGTCCTGCACCGGCCAGTGGCACGCAGTAGCGTGGCCGATATCCCCTCCGTCAGCGGTAAAGAGACATTTTGCGGCCCGTCCGCTTTCCAGCTCATTGCCGTTCATTATTTGCAACGTCAGTGACAGTGCAGAAGATTGTGGCTTTTCCTCAGCCATATGCTGTTCCATAGAATTATTCCCTGATGTGGAGGGTGACTGAAGGCGGTGCTTTCGGTTGACCAATAAACGCAGTTCGCCCAATACAGGATCGAGACCGGTCACCCAGACGCATTCCTTTTGCCTGATCCGGAGCCAGGCACAACCGTAAATCCCAGGCGAATTGGTCACGCAACAGGAAGGAAATAAACATCATCAATGCCTGGTGGTTTTCACCGTCCGGCAAAAACGAGAGATAGCGCTCCATTGACAGGTTGCCAATCTGCAACAGAAATTTCCCACTGCGATCTGGCACGCGGGCACCAAGCGTAAAATTAACGCCAATCACCGAACGCCCAGGAATATGGCCAGCTGTTTTCTTTTTCGAATTACGCACGCCCAGGCGGTTCTGCTGCGAAGACTCAATCGGCACTTTGCGCAACTGCCAGTTTTCAATAGTGACTTCCTGCAGATCAAAACAGTGAGATACCAGGTTGCACACTACATCTGGCGAGCGCCCCGGCGTTGCCAGCACACCCGCGTAAGCCAGCATTTTGCTGTGGTTTATAGTCAGCTTGTCACGCACACTTTTATTGCCCAGCCCGACTAGCGCGTACATCCGTTGTGAAAAAACATCCGTACCACCATTGCGAAAACAGATGTAATAGCGGTACTTGCGCCAAGCGTGGTACACAAACTGTGTCCAGCGGTGGCTGAACAAGTCGAGAAACGCCGCCATTCCCTCTTCATTCTGTGCAGACTCCCGCGCCATCCGATCCAGGTAGTAACCAGGCAACGGCGATTGGCTGCCAGAAAAACCGAGAAATTTAGTTGTCAGGGTGAACTGCCCGACGCCGTTACGCTCAAGCACATCCAGATCGCTGCCCGGAAAAGCAATACTGGCACTGGATTTGAACAGCGCAACTTCCCCTTCTGGTTCAGTACGCAGGGATGGTTCCTGATTCGGATCGCCGTACTTGCGGTACAGCGCATCCATCAGCACATAAAAATTTACCCCACGTACATCTGACGGAAACGACGCAGGTTTCCCTACATCAGTGCGTGCTGGCCGGTGTGTTGCCATTCCCAGTACTCCTGACTTTCCGTGTTAATGATTTTCAGACAGTGAAACGAATTGATGCTGGCATACAACGAGAAGAATTCAGACAGTACGGTTCCCAGCAAATAGATTTCCCCCTCGCAAATAAATGGTGTGGGGTTTATCCACAGCGTGGTTGACAGTCCCCGCACTGGCACGCCCTTAAACAATCGATCAACAGGGCGAGATTCTATATTTTCGATTGCATCCAATTTTTGGCCGGAGAGTCGAGCCTGCTGCGGATGATGAATGCCGGGTAAATCGAATGTGCGCAACACCTGAACCAGAGCCTCTCGATCCAACAGGGAGAGATAGTTCAGGTTCATGCAGGAAATCAGCGACCAGTGCATATCACCGTCTGTTATCGGATACAGCGGCCTGGTCGGTCGAGTGACATTACTGAAGGACGCTACCGCTGGATTTTTATTAACGGCAACGCAGATGTCGCCAGTATGCAGTTGAGCTGGCAACATTCGGTTGGTGCAAACCAGTGAAGCCGTGATGACTTCATCCCCCAACAAGGAATTATCCGGTTGGCTACCATCAGCATGGACAAAAGCAATGGAATGATCCTGACCATGATGGAAAAGTGAGTTTTTGGTACGGTGATGCCAGTAAATAACTTCTCGCTTGAGACTGTATTCGATCTGATGTTGAAACCCTTCAAACTCAGGCCAGAGATGAATACGTTTATCCTTAACGCTGTCTGTTAGATTGCTGGAAACCGATTTTACCCAAAAAATATCATAGGATTCCGGGTGCTTTTGGCTGGCTCGCAGTGGATACTGCGATGCACTGTTATCCGGACTGACGGGTTCAGCATGATGCGCAAACAGGTTTACTGCTGGCGTACAATAGAGGCGTAAAGAATTTTTACGCAGTTTGACATCAACAGGTAGCGGCTGATTAAAGCGCAGGCGCAACGTAAAGTTAGTGGCCGGAAAATCTTCCGGCAGTGGTGTGGCACACCGTAGATGAAAGAAGAAAAAACTCTCCGGATAACAGAAATATTCCTGAAGAACGCGGTAGCCGTTATGGACATTTTTCGGCCAGGGTAGCAGGGCATCTTCCCGTTCAAATCCGGCCGCCTCCAGCCACAGATCCGGTTGTGGCACATGACGATCTCCGGCGACTAATTCAGCATCCATCAACCGCTCACTGAACCACAAATAAAGCTGATGGCGGGTGTAATCGTCTTCGTTGCCCAACCAGAAAGTGAGTTTATTCAGGTCCAGTGCACCAGGAGGTACATTACCATCAGTAAACAGATCTATTTCAATGCACCCATCTTTCATGGTGCTGCTATTACGCACATCCCCGGCATGCAAGGGTTGTAACCAGATATCACGCGCCAAAGTAAAATGGCAGGCAGGTGGCGAATCTTCTTTATCGTCGGTCAGCGTACCCTGAGTGGCGGACAGTGACCCTCTTTTGGTCTGGGTTCTTACCAGTTCATCACGGCAAACCTGAACTGACGTTTTCAGTTCATTTTTAGGCTGATATTCAATGACCGTCATGGCCGGTACCGGGCGCAAATAATTAGGCCACAGCATATTAATTAAGCCGTGTGTGAATTCAGGGAATTCATCCTCCAGCTTTTGTCGCAGGCCACCAGAAAGAAAAGCGAAACCTTCCATCAGGCGCTCTACATCTGGGTCACCTTCCTTATCAGCCAGAAATCGGGCCAGATAAGGTTTTTCCTGCGCCAACAGCTTTCCTAGCTGACGTAGGTAATCCAGCTCTTCACGATAGTAGCGTTCTTCGAAGGCCATTAGGTTTACTCCACACGCCAGTGCTGATGGTTATCCAGTAGGATGTCAAACTCCAGAACATCCCTGCTATCACTGAAATCCATTGTCGCAACAATATGAAAACGCAATTCCAGCGGGGCATAACCATCCTCTGCCACTGCCGTCACACTCACATCAGAAATTCGTGGTTCAAAACGCAGAACGCAATTGCTGATGGCATTTTTGATTCCCTCTCTGAAATCACCGGACACCAGGACACTATCATTTAAGTCGGTGATCCCCAGTTCCGGTGACCCATGACAACTGCCGGAACGAGTGTTAAGCACGTTTTGCAGGTTGTTCAAAACAGAGCGCAGTAGCGCTTCTTTCGGTTTTCTGCGTAAAGGCGAATCAGCCGCCTCCCGAATACGTTCAAACAGACTGCCTGCACATCCTGACTCTCGTTCCATCATCATGGTTATTCCCTATCCAGACGCCCTACCAGTGACAGTTCGAAACTTGCACCCATAAACTTGAAGTGAGGGCGAACGCTGAGCGCGACTTGGTACCAGCCCGGCTCCCCTTCCACGTCCATCACTTCCACTTTCGCCTGGCGTAACGGTTTACGGCTACGCACCTCAGAAGGTGGATTATCCTGGTCGGCAACATACTGGCGGATCCACGTATTCAGCTCGCGTTCCAGATCGCCACGCACTTTCCATGAACCCAATTGCTCACGTTGCAACACTTTGATGTAATGAGCTAATCGATTGATAACAAATAAGTAAGGAAGCTGAGTACCCAGTTTGTAATTGGTTTCTGCAGCCTTTCCTTCTGGGGTTTTACTGAATGTTTTTGGCCTCTGCACAGAATTTGCAGAGAAGAAAGCGGCATTGTCGCTACCTTTGCGCATAGTCAGGGTAATAAACCCTTCCTCTGCCAACTCATATTCGCGACGATCGGTGATGAGTACTTCTGTCGGGATTTTTGCCTGAATCTGTCCCATCGCTTCGTACATATGGACTGGCAAATCTTTTACTGCCCCGCCGCTTTGCGGGCCAATGATATTTGGACACCAACGAGTGGAAGCAAAACTTTCTGCCATATTTGCTGCCAGCAGGAACGCGGTGTTACCCCATAGGTAATCTTCATGACTACGGCTGACATTCTCTTGGTAGTTAAAACTTTTTACTGGATTTTCATACGCCGCGTACGGATGGCGCAGCAGAAAACGTGGCGCCGTCAGGCCAAGATTACGAGCATCATCTGAATCGCGCAGGTTGCGCCATTTGGTGTAAGACGGGCCTTCAAAAATAGCCGCTACATCCCTAATCGCCGGCAGTTCGGTGAAGGAGTTCAATCCGAAAAATTCAGGAGAAACTGAAGAAAGGAACGGCGCGTGTGCCATCGAACTGACCGCACTGATATATTTCAACAGCTTCATATCAGCAGAGGTGTTTTCAAAGGCATAGTTGCCAATAATCGCTGCAATAGGCTCGCCGCCAAACTGACCGAAACCGCTGGAGTAAACATGCTTATAGAAGCCAGATTGAGTGATTTCAGGGGCAAATTCGAAATCATCCAGTAATTCTTCTTTAGTGGCATGCATCACATGAATTTTGATGTTTTCGCGTGGATCGGCATGGTCAACCAGTAACTTCAGTGAACGCAGGAAAGATTCCAGCTCCTGAAACTTCGGCTCATGAAGAATGAGATCCATCTGACGGCCAGTACGCTCATCAATGTCGGCGATCATGGCGTTGACAGCCAGGATATCAATGGATTCTGCGCTATCGTCACTCTGCAACAGGGCGGTAATAAATGCCGTCACACCCTGGCGGGCAACATCGTAGCTTTCTGACTCAGGTTGGAAGCGAGTCTGCGCCATAATTTCGTCCAGCAAAGATGATGCAGCGGCTGGATTAGTGGTAACGGAGTCTTCCTGTAATAAGATGTCTGACATACTGAAATCCTTGTACAAAGTTATTTCTGGCCAGCAAGGCCTAACTCCGCAATTAACTGTTCGCGGGTTTCTTCGTTATTCAGCAACGCCTGAAGCCGGGCGCGAAACGCTGGCACGTTGCCCATAGGGCCGCGTAGAGCCACCAGTGCTTCACGCAATTCCAGCATTTTTTTTATTTCTGGAACCTGGGCTGCAATATTGTCCGGCGTAAGATCCGCCATCGACTTCACTTTCAGGCTGATATTCATCAGGGCATTAGGATCTTCACTAAGTGCTGACGAAACAGCGAACTCCCGTTCGATCCCTGCACGCTCCAGCACCGAGTTAAAATTGTTTCGGTTAATAGCAACTGGGTGGCGCTCATCCAGCGGCGTGTCATCTGTGCCACCTTTCAGATCCCCAGTAACCAGAAGGTTAAGCGGCAGCTCAACCTCTGTCATTTGCCCATCAGTTTTTGGGGTGTAACGTATATTGATGCGCTCTTTAGGCGCGATACTGCCATCGTTTTTATTGCTGCTCATAAAAAAGTCCATCAGGTTATCGTTCAGGCCATGAATACAACATAACCCGGACAGAAATTAAATACCGGGAACGCCTACTCGGTGGCAGTAAATAATTAAACAACTACTTAATCGTGTCGCATATTACTCACTAAAAATAATTTTAAAAGAGTTTTATATAAATATATAAAATACAAATACAAATTAAAAAAACATATAGATAATTAATAATATTATAGAAATAACCAACAAAAACAACATTTTAAAATATTTACTTGCTTCATTTATTTTAATTTTAAATATCAAAGCAACCATTCATAGCTCAGGCAAATAGCGAATTCATTTACATTAATTATTATTAACGCGAGTGACATTGATAAAAACTTAAAAAACCATCGATATTGAGATTTAAATCATAAAATGCAATGTTATATATGATTCAATATTGTCCTAAGTCGGATATATTTAAAATAGCACCAACAATACTAAAATATTTATGGGAACATATTTAAATAGCATTGGTAAGTATTTATACAGTTATCTGGTCTGGCGAAATTTATTCGTAAACCGGATACAGGAACAAAGCGGTTCTCGATGTCTAGCCGTACCGCTTTCGCCTGCAGAGGATTAACGGCAGGCAGCCATAAGAGCAACTAAGACCATCCACAAGGAGTTAATGATTATGCCAACACCATGTTATATCTCGATGACAGGACAAACCCAGGGAAACATCACTGCAGGTGCATTCACCGCTGATTCTGTCGGTAACATTTATGTACAGGGCCATGAAGATGAAATGCTGGTGCAGGAATTCCTGCACAATGTTACCGTGCCGACCGATCCGCAATCCGGTCAGCCTTCAGGCCAGCGCGCGCATAAGCCGTTTATCTTTACTGTTGCGCTGAATAAAGCAGTTCCGCTGCTATACAACGCCTTAGCTTCAGGTGAAATGCTGCCAACCACTGAACTTAAATGGTGGCGTACCTCGATCGAAGGTAAGCAAGAGCACTATTTCACCACCCGCCTGACTGACTCGACTATTGTCGATATCAACCTTCATATGCCGCACTGCCAGGATCCTTCACAGCGTGAATTTACACAGCTTCTCGCCGTGAAACTGGCTTACCGTAAAATCGAGTGGGAACACGTCAAGTCTGGTACTTCCGGTGCCGATGACTGGCGTGCACCGCTGGAAGCATAAGCATCAGTTTACAGCCCTTAGTCCCTGCGGACTGGGGGCTGTTTTGTATCATGCACTCAAGGGCTATCAGTAAGGGATTACGTTTTCGCGAAAGATGGCGGCACCGGGAATGTCCGGGTAGCGGGCCTGAGCACAGGCGTAACACCGTACTGTTACAATCGTGGATTAGTGCCATGGAGGTTTTATGTCATTAAAAGGATTACGCTTTACCCTCGAGGTCGACGGCCAGGAGTCCGATACCTTTGCGGTCGTGAACTTTAGCCTGGCTCAGCATCACTCCTTTCCGTTTGTTCTCGTCGTGGACGTTGCCAGCGACACTTTCCGGCTGACAGCAGAAGAATTGCTGGAAAAGAACGCCACGCTGACTATCTGGCAGGGCACCACGGTACAGCGTTATGTCACGGGTGTGGTGACGACCTTCGGAATGCAGGAAAATACCGGCTGGCAGATGCTGTACCGCTTTACCATCCACCCTCCTTTGTGGCGCGCTGGCCTGCGTCAGAACTTTCGCATTTTCCAGCAACAGGATATTCAGACTATTTCAGCTCTCCTGCTGCAGGAAAATGGCATCAATGACTGGCAGCCCTGGTTTTATGAAGACCATCCGGCCCGGGAGTTCTGCGTCCAGTACGGCGAAAGCGACCTGGCGTTTTTGTCACGCCTGTGGGCGGAGGAAGGCATTTTCTTCTTCGATAAATATTCCCCGGACGGTGCGAGCCAGACATTAACGTTGTGTGATGATAAGGCGGGCCTGGCCCGGGCTGAATCTTCCTTCCCGTTTAACCCGAACACCCGCGAAGTCACCGATGAGTGTATCAGCGTGTTTCGCTATGAAGCCTGCGTCAGCCCCTCATCCGTAATAAGCCGGGACTACACCTTTAAAATACCGGACTGGCCGGGTCTCTATAGCCACGATGGCCAAAACCTGAACGGCCAGTTCTCGCAATATAAAATCTTTGATTACCCGGGGCGCTATAAAGACGAGCAGCACGGAAAAGATTTTACCCGCTACCGCATGGACGGCCTGCGCAATGACGCAGAAAAAGCCAGCGGCTCGGCTAATACGCCAAAATTGTGGCCCGGCGTACGCTTTACGCTGACCAGACATCCGCTGGACAACCTCAATCGCGACTGGCAGGTGGTCAGCAGCACGCTGCTTGGCCATCAGCCACAGGCGCTGCACGGCAGCCAAGGCAGAGGCACCACACTCAGCAATGAATTTGAAGTGATACCGGCAGACAGAACATGGCGCTCAGCACCCCTGCCGAAGCCGAAAGTGGATGGCCCGCAGAGCGCCGTCGTCACCGGCCCACCAGGAGAAGAAATCTTTTGCGATGAGTATGGGAGGATCCGCGCCAAATTCATCTGGGATCGTTATCACGGGACCACCGAAGACAGCTCCTGCTGGATACGTGTCTCGCAGGCATGGGCGGGTGCAGGATTCGGCAACCTCGCCATCCCACGCGTCGGCCAGGAAGTGATTGTTGATTTTCTACATGGCGACCCCGACCAGCCAATCGTGATGGGACGGGCCTATCACGAAGACAACCGTTCACCAGGCGATCTACCGGGTACCAAAACCCAGATGACCATCCGTTCTAAAACCTACAAAGGTAGCGGGTTTAACGAACTGAAATTCGATGACGCGACCGGCAAAGAGCAGGTCTATATCCATGCGCAGAAAAACATGGATACCGAAGTACTGAACAATCGCACTACCGATGTGAAAGTCGATCACACCGAAACCATCGGCAACAACCAGAAGATCACTGTGGGTCTGGGGCAGACGGTGACTGTCGGTAAAGAAAATGCGGGCGGCCATGACCAGACCATCACGGTGGCCCATGATCAGAGCATGAGTATTGGAAATGATCAGAAAGTAGAGGTCACGAAAAATCGCAGTAAAAGTGTGGGGGAGGATCAAAACAGTAAAGTGGCAGGAGATGATACGGAGAATGTTGATAAATCCCAGAAGATCACCATTGGAAAAGATTACACCCTAACGGTAACAGACAGTCTGACGATTAAAGTGGGGGAATGCCTACTGAAAATGAACAAGGACGGCACCATCATGCTGAACGGTGTGAAGATTCAGTTCAAAGCGCAAGACAGTATTAAAGGTGTCGCCAGTGATATTCATTTCAACTGATACCGCTGAGAACGCGTCATGTTAGCCCTTAGGCTTCGCCATCTACTTGCAGAGCAATATACCGATATGCTGGCGCAGGATTTCCGACTGCGCAGTGTACTGTTATCGTCACATTGCCATACCCTCAGTGACCTGACCTGGTTTGACTTGCGTATGCAAACCTACCAGGAAGGGATGATTTTGTTGAAGGAACAGACTTCCGATTACCTCAGCCGCCAGATTCGTGAACCGCTGTCTGCGGGAGAACTGTTTTCCGTGGCGCTATTCGCAGCCAATGCGAACGATGAGTTTCTATTGTCTGGTTGTCTGGGAATGGCACAGGCGTTGCCGCATTTATTCTCTCCCCTCTGCTCTGCGATTAACTGGATGCCAGGCCGATCGAATGTATGGCCGCAGATACTGTCACTACCGGCTTGCCGTGCTTACACGGCGGCAATCCGAAACGATCAGCCCGCATCTGTAATGTTCAGCCAGCAAGAAGTCCAGATGTTGATTGAGCAAGATAAGTGTGTCGATTATCTGCTTCAGACTCTTTGCCGAAGTGCGTCGCCGCTATTTATTCCTGCTCTGGAAACCCTATTTTCCTCAGGTCAGGAGGAACTCATATTACAGGGATGCCAGGCTGTTTTATGTTCTGACTCACTGCCGAATGAATACACCATTGCAGCGACCAGGAATCTTCATCTGCTCACCCGCAGTAAAAAAACCAACATTCGGACCTTTGCCGTCAAATATCTGTTAACTCACACACGGGGGGTTTCTCATTCCCTGGTGAGTGACCTGCTCGAAGAAGGAAATGATACCCGCCTGGTCATACAGGCAATGGGTTGGTCAGGCAAGGCTGAGTATATTCCTTCGCTGATGGCTTATTTTGACACGCCTGAATACGCCCGATTGAGTGCACTGTCCGTCATTACCATCACGGGTTCGTTACCCGAACATGATGGCTGGCAGCGTAAAAAAGATGGAGAAATACCCCCCGACTTAACACCT
Organism: Buttiauxella selenatireducens; assembly: GCF_031432975.1. Lineage (GTDB taxonomy): Bacteria > Pseudomonadota > Gammaproteobacteria > Enterobacterales > Enterobacteriaceae > Buttiauxella > Buttiauxella selenatireducens. The sequence continues at coordinate 4,767,146 of NZ_CP133838.1, forward strand.
GAGTCAGCTGATTTTCCGGTGCGTGATCCCGAACAAGACGTGTGTTGGCCTGACAGAAAGGCTTTTGCTGGCTGGTGGCAGGCTAATCAAAACCGTTTTTCGCCGGATGCACATTATCTGTGTGGGCAACCTGATACACAGAAAGGGCTGAACACGGTGCTTGAACAAGGCTATCTGAATTTGCGCCAGCTGGCGTTGATGAGGATGGGTATGCTTCCAGAGCTAGCAGCCCTGCCTGTCGTTAATCTCAGCCAACCCACTGAAAATTAATAAAGGAACAACAATGCAACAGATATTAATAAAGACGGCAGCACATGATGAAAAAAGAGAAGAAGCCATTCCTGTTTCGAACATACCGGAAGAACTGATTTTCACGGCGCAACAGAAAATCACACTCAGGTGTGGAAAATCATCTATCACGCTTCATCCAAACGGCAAGGTAGTGATTAAGGGTGATTACATTCTCAGCGACGCAGAAGGGGTAAACCGTCTTTCTGGTGGTCGTATCGAAGTGAACTAAATCATCACCCTGAAACAAAACAGCCTTAAAGACAGCCATAACGCATGAATGAGAAAACAGGACGAATTAACCAACCGGAGCAGTGATATGTGGCAAGTAAAAAATCAGACGCCCTATGCTGTAAAGGGAAGCTGGATAAGAAGCAGGCAGGGAGAAGAAATCTGGACCATTGCGCTAAAAGCCACCTGGGATATATTGCCTGGTGGTGCAACTGTACTGTCTGCCATTCAGCTACAACCCAATACCGGGCCGGTATTTCAGGATGATGGCAAGACATTACTTTATGACACGGACTTTGGCCCAACCAAGACAGCCACCGATGTCGTACTCAACGGGCACGTTCATTCTCCAAATGGAAAAGTGTTCCGCGCTCTGCCCATAGGGCTCAAAGTCGGAAATGTTACCCGGCTTGCCCGTGCTTATGGCGAACGGATTTGGGACGGCAAGCAGTACAGTCATCCAGTTCCCTTTAACAAAATACCTCTCAGTTATAGCAACATGAGTCGGGGAAGCTATATCCCGACTTGCATGAGTGATGTTAATCCAGTGGGAATTTCTGTCACTGCGACTCCTGAAAAGGGGCTCTCAGCCCTGCCTAATATTGAATTTTATGGCGACGCGACTATGCCAGGGTTTGGTGCTGTGCCGCGGCAATGGCCGGGCCGCTCTCAGTTTGCCGGGACATATGACGAAAACTGGCAACGCCACCGTGCGCCATTGCTACCGGACGACCTGGATGAACGTTACTGGCAATGTACACCGCCGCCAATGTATGCAGGTGGGCGACTGAAAGGCGGTGAGGTCGTCAGTCTGGGAAATCTCACACCATCCGACTATGGCCACAATGGGCTGCTTATCTTTGCCCTCCCGCGTCTTGTCCCCGCCTTCAGCACCCAGTTTTATGATGGAAGTATTCGCCTCCACCAGGCTACGCTCCACACGGTCATTATCGAACCTGATTTTCCTCGCGTTAGTATGGTCTGGCATAGCGCACTTCCTTGCCATCATCTGGTTAATCAGCTTGAGTCCACCACCGTGTCGGAAAAGCCTCTTCTGTCTGTCAAAACGAAAGCGCTTCCTGTGCAATTTCCTGAATGGGAGGCATTACTGTGAAAGTTATTGTCGCAGCCGCCTGTATCTTCCCTTCCGGGCCAACACTCCCGTTGGCCGCCGTTGCTCACCGCCTTCAGTTTTCTCTGATAAGAAAGCACCCGATTTATGTGGATCAGCGTGGCTCACCGATAAGAGCCTGCTATTTCCCGGAAATAGTTTCGGCCTCCCTGGTTGAACGTTTTCGGCAGCTACTCTGGCAAGTGTTGACGGAACTAATAAATAACCAACCAGCACTGAAGCACCCTCCGCCTGGTCAGGTAGCTATTTTGCTTCCACCTCTGGACAGACCAGGCATCACCCCTGAGCTGACTGCAGCGGTAAAAGAAGCAGTGAAGGAAATTACCGGCTGGTACGACACCCCGGTTCATGTTCTGCACGGTGGAAGTGCCGAGGCTGTCGGCATGATGGATTTGGCAACGGAAGCAGCGTCCTTCGTGCTGCTCGCCGTCGAATCATGGCTGTTAGCGCCCTCTCTGCAGTGGCTGGACGGTGAAAACTTACTCCACAATGCTCACCGAACATTTCAGGAAAACAAGATAGTCAATCCTTATGGACGGGTACCCTCCGAGGGCGCGGCTGCACTGGTGCTGGCATCTCATGGCACAGGATGCAAGCCATGGTGCCACATCCGGGGCAGCGGGCAAGCTATTGAAGATGTGTTGTATTCAGACAAAGGAGTCTGTCACGGGAAAGGGTTGCGTCAGGCCGCATCACTGGCGCTTGAGGCGGCAAACATAACCGAATTACACCATCTCGTGAGCGATATTAACGGTGAGCCTTACCGCGCAGACGAACTGGGTTTTACCCTGTTCGCAATGCATCGTTATAACGGTGAAGGGCTCATACGAGAAACGCCCGTACTGGCATCAGGCGATCTGGGATGCGCCAGTCTGGTGGCACACATGGCGCTGGCTGCATGGCGAATGCGCTCATCAGAACAACCCAGCAATACGCTACTACTTTCCACGTCGGATGACGGGCGGCGTGGCGCGGTAGTCATGTCAAAAACGCAAGGAAGCCAGCATGCTGACAATTAATATCAATGGAATTACGCTTTGCCATAAAGGTAGTGAGGGCGTCAGCCACAACACATTGCCCGATGTCTGTAAAACGCCACCTTTCGCCATCCCCATCCCCTATGAGAATGAAGCCTATTCGGCAGACCTGGTCAAAGGGACGGTCAGTGTGTCTGCGGATGGCGGCAACATGATTGCCAATATGGGCTCACAGTTTGCCCGTAGCGTTTTTGATGAGCCGGGAAGTATGGGCGGGGTCATTTCGGGAACCAACAGGGCTGAAACAGAATGGATATCCCACTCGTTCGATGTCTTTTTTGAGAAGAAACCAGCGTGTCGTTTGACTGACAAACTACTTATGAATCATGGGAACACGGTGAATATGGCAGGTCTTATGCAGGCCCCACTACCACCAGTGCCAGAACTGCCAGATAATTCATCCGCCAGTTCCGGGTCAGAAGACGGGAAACAGTCCGCACCACCACCAGCCCCGCAGTCTGATGAAAATGCGCCAACGCCCCCATCGTCCGATAAGAATGACTCAACTCCCCCTCCAACAGATGATGACCCACCACAGGCCATGCCCTGTATCGTGATTCTGGTGCATGGTGTGAACGATGTGGGTGAGGCCTATCAGACCCAGGATGAAGGCATTTGTGCCGGGCTAAATGAACGGCTGGGGCGCAAAGATATACAGCATCACCGCTGGGACGCTGACAAATTCATGATTACAGATGTAGGCGGTAACGTTGCCCTTTCACCGGTGATCCCTTTTTACTGGGGGTATAAACCGGTCGATCACGAGGTGTTTAAACAAGACCAGCTACGCTACAAAGACGAACTCAAACCAGAGAAAAAAGGCAATGAAGCTGACCTGGCCTACGATACCTACCGCGAAGATGACACCGACAATATTGCTGTACACAACAATGAAAATATCGACAACCTGTATAACTGGTTAGACTCTGTATCCTCCAAAGGCGGAGGAACATTCGCCAATGCGACCACCAATATTCCCGATATGTTCGGGCCGGGAGCCGCAGGGGTGATACTGGCCATGATTGCCAAGCTGATGTCACGTACTGAAGTATTCAACAGCCACGACTGGAGCCACCCGATTTACCAGAACCCGCATCGCATTTACCAGGCTTATGCCGCGCGAAGGCTGGCGGATTTGATCCTGGATATCCGCCGAAATCCTGATACAGAAAAAGATACGATCAATATTGTCGCCCACAGCCAGGGCACGATTATCACCATGCTGGCGAATATGTGGGTTGAGGCTGAAGGCGTACCTCCGGCAGACTGCGCCATCCTGAACCATTCGCCTTATGCGCTGGAAAACCGCTGGCTGGAAAACGCCATGCCCGGCAACCAACAAACCAGCGAAGCCCGAAAAAAGACCTTTGCCCATTTTTGTCAGCTGATGGCAAAAAATCCACTCGCGCCGCAGGGCTCGCTTTCTCATGATACGGCCTATATTCAGAATATAACGGATACCGGCTGTCTGCCTCAGCAAGCACAGCTAACCCTCTGGAAAAACCCACTTTATAACCGCAACAATTTTGGCCGGGTTTACAATTATTTCTGCCCTAACGACCAAGTGGTGTCCATGTCACCCATTCAGGGATTTGGCTGGAGAGGTATTCCGGACGAAATCAAAGCACAACTGGGCAATAACCTTTACCAACGCGCTTTCTGCAAAGACATACGGATTGGCGATAGAACAGGTTTTCATTATGTAATGCCTGCACACAAACCGGACGACTCTAAAAATACGGGTTACGACTTTACCGACGTCACCATCAACGCCCCGCTTCTCCCGGCCCCTTTTACATTTAAACTGATGGGCCAGGGAACAGGTTATAAAGCTGAATTAAGCGGCAATGACCCCAAAATTGCCAAAGCCGCCATGAAAGCAGAACGGTTTATCTCTGAAACTATTCATGTCCCCGACAGCCCGCGGTTTTATCTTCTGGCCGATGGCTCTGCGCTGGACCAGGCTCAGTTGAACGAGTTAAATATCCAGTATTCACCATGGGAAATCGTAAAAGGGAACGTATCCGGCAACCGGGACTCTTTTCAGTTGCTGATTGTCTGGCGGCGAATGACGGAGGCAGAGTTGAATAAAGTGATAACGGATAATCCCTCTGAGTATAGCCAGCACTCTTCCATCGTGACCAATAAAGAGGTTTCGACAAAGGCAACAGTTTATGACATGGCTATCGGGCAGAATAAATCTTTTGAGAATAAGGATTTCTGGAATCGATTGTTATTGCAGGCAGACTGGCGCAGGCCTGACAATCCGATTGAAGGTGTAAAAACGTACTACCAGGAAGGTATTTTACCTTTTGGGCGTATCAAACAATTTATGAATAAGCCAGAGCGACCTAATGGCATGCCATTAGGTCACTTCGGGGTAGTCAATGATTACGGTTCACGCCAGAAAGTGATACCAGGAAACAAGCGTGATACGGAAAACCAGACAGCGGGTATTCTTCAATGGGATATGCCAAAACCACAGGTCTGACAGGGAAGCGTTAATGAAACAATTTAAAAAGCTCTTAATTGTACTTGGCATCAGTCTGATTAATGGTTGTCATTCAGCGCCTAAAACACCACCAACCCAGGTGGTTTATCGTTTTGATGACCATCGGTATCTGGAACTGGTTGGTTTATATTGTGAAGGAGCACTTTGGTATACCGATACTCGGTTAGAAATTCATACCCAAGTGGAAGAACAATTTTATCGCATCTTTACAAAGAAATATATTCATCCATCGGAACGGTACATTGCGATAACCATGTTTGAAGGCGCTGGGTTCTATATTTCAAAAGATTATGGACGAACCTGGGATATGGCAAGTTATTCTCCCGGAGGCGGTGCCATCAGATATAAAGATGACAAACCTCACCGCGATGAAATCGAGTCTTTCACCGTAGTCAACGACCAGGGTTTTATGCTGACAAAAGCCGGTGATATCTACATGAGTTCCAAGCCGTTTGATGATCCGCGCCTCGAACCAGGCGGCAGTGGTATTGATTATGTATATACATTCAACTCAAGAACATCGTCACATCACTTAAACCCTATGGATGCCTCGGTGGGTAGTCGTTGGGGAAAAAATTACGTTTCATGGAACTCAATACAAATGCCAACCCCCTGGCAAACATTCGCGTACCAAACCAATTTCCAGAACATCCCCAACAAAGTCCCCGAAGTTAAAAACTACACCGGCTGGGACAAAATGCGCTGCGACCCGGATTTAGGATTACCGCCTTCATCATGAGAAAATCACTGTAGGGAATGATTACGACCTACGCCAGAAAGTAATACCAGGAAACAAGCGAGATACGGAAAACCAGACGGCGGGTCTTCTTCAGTGGGATATACCAAAACCACAGGTCTGACAAGGAAACGTTTATGAAACCATTTAAAAAAGTGTTAACTGTATTTGGCATTAGTCTGATTAGCGGTTGTCATTCAGCACCGAAAACACCGCCAACGCAGGTGGTTTACCGCTTTGATGACCATCGTTACCTGGAGCTGACAGGATTTAACTGCCAGGGAGGGCTACGTTACATCGATACAACATTAAACATCCGATATCAGATTTACGATGTATCTGATGGATACAGGATATTCACTAAAAAATTTATCCACCCCTCGGAGCGCTATATCGCCATAACCTCATTTGAGGGTGATGGTTTTTCTATTTCAAAAGATTATGGACGCACCTGGGATGGAGCAAGTTTCTCCCCTGGTGGCGGTGCCGTTAGATATGCAGATGATCAACCTCATCGCGATGAAATCGAGTCTTTCACCGTAGTCAACGACCAGGGCTTTATGCTGACAAAATCCGGTGATATCTACATGAGTTCCAAGCCGTTTGATGATCCGCGCCTCGAGCCAGGCGGCAGTGGCATTGATTATGTATATACATTCAACTCAAGAACATCGTCACATCACTTAATCCCTATGGATGCCTCGGTGGGTAGTCGTTGGGGTAAAAATTACGTTTCATGGAACTCAATACAAATGCCAACCCCCTGGCAAACATTCGCGTACCAAACCAATTTCCAGAACATCCCCAACAAAGTCCCCGAAGTTAAAAACTACACCGGCTGGGACAAAATGCGCTGCGACCCGGATTTAGGATTACCGCCATCATAACGAGGGAATAAATGACTTTTTCACTCTCGGTAATGTTTACGACCTACACCAGAAAGTGATACCAGGAAACAAGCGTGATACGGAAACCGGACAGCGGGTCTTCTTCAGTGGGATATGCCAAAACCACAGGTCTGACAAGGAAACGTTAATGAAACCATTTAAAAAAGTGTTAATTGTACTTGGCATTAGTCTGATTAGCGGTTGTCATTCAGCACCGAAAACACCGCCAACGCAGGTGGTTTACCGCTTTTATGACCATCGTTACCTGGAGCTGACAGGATTTAACTGCCAGGGAGGGCTACGTTACATCGATACAAAATTAAAAATCCGGTATCAGATTTACGATGTATCTGATGGCTACAGGATATTCACTAAAAAATTTATCCACCCCTCGGAGCGCTATATCGCCATAACCTCATTTGAGGGTGATGGTTTTTCTATTTCAAAAGATTATGGACGCACCTGGGATGGAGCAAGTTTCTCCCCTGGTGGCGGTGCCGTTAGATATGCAGATGATCAACCTCATCGCGATGAAATCGAGTCTTTCACCGTAGTCAACGACCAGGGCTTTATGCTGACAAAAACCGGTGATATCTACATGAGTTCAAAACCGTTTGATGCTGTAGATCCTGAATCAGGACAAGGGGGGAAATGGGGTAAAGAGTATGCATCCTGGAATTCTTTTGCCGGCCCTGAATCCTGGACTATTGATGCTAATCGAAAGAATTTCCAGAACATCCCCAACAAAATCCCCGAAGTTAAAAACTACACCGGTTGGGACAAAATGCGCTGCGACCCGGATTTAGGATTACCGCCGTCATCATGAGGAAATAAATGATTTCACTATATAAAGAAGCAGTGGCAGAGAATAAGGGGTGATACAGAGGCTCGATTAATATTTTGCACAGCAGTTGTGCCAATACTATCCCGCTCGTTCGATGTCTTATTTGAAAAATGTAGTGATGTGATGGACGTCCCTCCCCTTACCCAAAAATAAAATAGCGAGAGTGCCATCCACACTTTGCGGTTGAGCAGATGGCACAACATTCAATTTATTGTTTTGGATAATGTGACGGACGGGCTTTCGGGTGTATTGCAAAATGGCCAGTCGGCGCGTTATCAACGGTCACAGGGACGATATGCGGCGCGTGCCTTATTCGTGAATGGTCGCGGAACATATAAACGATAAACGGCAGAATAAATACCAGACCGAAGCAGATTACCAGCAAGCCGGCATAGAGATCATGGGCATGGGTGCCAGGCAGAGAACTCGGTGGAATAAACGAAACAACAAACGCCAATACTGAAACCAGCAGACCAGAACAGGCGATAGCCAGCTTCACCGATTTTCCTCCGGGGATCTGGAAGGCACGCGTTCTATCGCGCTGATGTCGAACCAACTGGATATATCCCAGAAACAGCATCAGGTAGCTGCACAGATAAACAACCACGGTGAGTGACAGCGCAATCAGGAATGACATATTGCTACCGCCACCGGTATTGGTGAGAACAATCAATGCGAGGGTTGTGATGGTTAATTGGGAAATCACCAGTGCTACTGGGACACCATTTTTGTTCACTTTGGCGAAACGCGAGGGCAATAAACCGTCTTGCGCCGTCACTAACATGCCGCGGGAAGGGCCAACAATCCACGACGCGATTTCTGCCAATACCCCCAGCATTAACAATGCAGCTATCACGCGAACCGCCCACTCATATTCAGGTCCGTAATAATTTATCAAGGTGCTGAATGCCTGCATAACACCCGCAGAAAGGTTGATTTCATTGTGCGGGATCACCGCTGCGACGGACAGGCCACCAATGGAGCTCAACACAATGGCGGCAATCACCAGCAGGAACATCGCCAGAGGATAATCGCGGGCCGGGTTTGTCATTTCATTAACGTGGGTTGCCGAGGCTTCAACGCCCATGTAACTGAGTACAAACGCCACAAACACCACTAATGTGCCAATCTGGGAAAAATCAGGGAAGAAGGTTTTCGCTGACATCTCAATGGCTAGCGGCTGCCCGTGATAAAGCCAGGCTACCGCCAACCCCACCAACACAATTGCCGGGAATAAAATCCCAAAGAAGAAGCCGAGTTTGGCAATGATCGCGGTATAGCGCGTCCCTTTGAATTGAGTCAGCGCCAGCCCCCACAAAATAACGACAGAAGCCACCGTTCTCACCAGCGGATCGGTGTTTAACGCAGGCCAACTGAGAATGTAAGAGAGTGCACCAAGCACAAAGTAAAGCATCGGGATAAAACCGATGGCGATTTGCAAATAGCTAAAGGAGATCGCCGCAAATCCCCAACGCTCCCCGAGCGTATTAGAAACCCAGGCGTACAGGCCGCCTTCTTGCCAACCTTCGACGGTCGCCATTTCTGCGGCACACAGGCCCACGGGGATAAACCAGAAAATACCGCCCATCAGGAGAAAGAAAATAAGGCTAAAGCCTGAGGTAGCAAACGTTGGATATTCATAAACTGCCATCACCATAGAGGCGGTAATGGCGAAAAAGCCGAGCAAAGTGAGCGATCTTGTAGGGCCGCTCGTCATTGTACTGGACATAAGCCTCTCCACATCTTCAGGCATGAATAACCTGTTGATGCTCATACAAAATTATGGAAGAGAGCCGAAATCGACAGGCTCTCTGAATGATTGATACTGATAAGAAAGGGTTTTATGCGTGGTTGAAGCCACCCGCTTCCTCGATGGTCAGCGGACGTGTGACAGGATTTTGCTCAAGCGTTGCAAGAGTGCGTTTCAGATCAGCAATCAGCAATTCGGCCAAATCGGTGCTCATACCATGGCGAACCAGAATTCGCTGCACCACTAAGTCTTCACGGTGAGTTGGCATGGAATAAGCTGGCACCTGCCAGCCGCGGCTACGCAGGCGGTCGGCAAGGTCGTAAAGCGTGTAGCCACAATTCTGGTGGTCCGCTTTTAACGTCCATGTCAGCCCAGGGATACCATGTTGTTGGTTGCCGTCATAAATAACCTCGAACGGGCCAATTGCGGCAATCTCACGCGCCAGATACTGCGCAGTGTGGTAACAAGCCATATGAATTTTACGGTAGCCTTCACAGCCCAGACGCAGGAAGTTGTAATACTGAGCGACAATTTGCCCACCAGGACGCGAGAAGTTCAGCGCAAAGGTCGGCATATTGCCGCCGAGGTAATTAACGTTGAAGACCAAATCCTCTGGCAGATCCAGTTTTTCACGCCATACCACCCAACCGGCACCCAGTGGTGCAAGGCCGAATTTGTGGCCGGAAGCATTAATGGATTTCACACGTGGCAGACGAAAGTCCCATTCGATTTCCGGTGCGCAGAACGGAGCAAGGAAACCCCCACTGGCACCATCGACGTGAATGGGAATATCAATCCCGGTCTTCGCGGACAAATCATCCAGCGCATCATTAATTTCTTTTACCGGCTCGTACTGGCAGGTAAAGGTAATGCCCAACGTTGGCACGACGCCGATAGTGTTTTCATCCGCATATTTAAGCACTTCTTCGGCGGTCATCATCAGGCGATCGCCTTCCAGTGGAATTTCACGTAACTCAACGTCAAAGTAGCGGGCGAATTTGTGCCAACAAATCTGTACCGGGCCGCAAATCAAATTCGGTTTATCCGTAGATTTCCCCGCAAGTTCACGGCGTTTACGCCAACGCCATTTCATCGCCAGGCCGCCAAGCATTGCGGCTTCTGAAGAACCTATCGTTGAACAACCCATCGTGTCGGTTGCTGACGGGGAATGCCAAAGGTCGGCGAGCATATTCACGCAACGCTGCTCAATTTCAGCGGTTTGCGGATACTCATCTTTATCAATCATGTTTTTGTCGATGGAGAGATCCATTAACTGGCGGATCTCATCATCAACCCAGGTCTGGCAAAAGGTCGCCAGATTTTGGCGGGAGTTACCGTCAAGCATTAGTTCATCATGAATGGCATGAAAAACATTACGTGGATTACTTTCTTTTACCGGAAATGCGGTTTTAGGTAGCGGCGCCAATAACTCTACGGATGCATAAATATCGTCATTTTCATCTTCGACAGACTGAGTTGATATGATCATAATAAATCCTCTATTGGTCTCATTTCATTTAACAGTTCAATTAATCGTGAGTGCAGATTTACTTAACGCTATGAGTCAGCTCACCCAATTTTGCTTTAGGCGTTTTTTGACACTGTTTATAAATTCTGGGTACTGATACGGTTTCAACTTCCTGCCAGTGGACATAATCGCCACCTTTAAAGTCGGTATCTTTATTCACCACCCAAAAGGCGACTGGCGTCATATATTTTGGGTTCATGTTGATAAACTCCTGACAGGTCATATTCTGCGGCGTCGTTTCCTGAGCAGCGAAAGCGCTATTCATTGAGCCAGATAAAGCGGCAGCAGAAACAATTAACGAAATAAATACTTTATTCTTCATAAGTTAATCCAGTGTTTATTGTGAATTTGAAAAAGCTTGTTTAATCTGCGGAGCAGTCGTCAGTTTCTTGCGCAAAATGAGAAAACTCACTGCGCTGAAAATCATCTCAATGCCAATAAATGCGGTCGTAAAGAGATACGATTGTTCAGGCGTCATCCCTAGCCAGATAATCGCAATCAGCAGATCAAAAATACCGATAAAAACGTTCGGGATAGCGCCTACGTGGCCTCGCATAGTGAACCCTGACACGATGCGTGAAACCCCACCGACAATGAACAAGCAGCAAAATACTATCGATAACGAATTCATTCCAACCAGCGGATGAGAGACGAAGCTGTAGCCCAACAATAACCAGGCTATGGCAAACACCGCGCTGACAAATTTAGATCGCCAGTGCTGGGAACGAAAAACCACCAGGCTATAAAGAGTATAAAAACCGCAGACCATAAACAGCATGCCAATAATATAGCAGAGGTACATCCCAGCCATAAAAGGGAAAATAAGACAGCAAGCACCGCATAGATAGAGAAGCACCGCCATAATCATGGCATGTCTTTTATATTGAAGACGTGAAGCTTCACTAAGCGCTTTCACTCTAAATTGGTTAAATATGAACATTTGATATCCACCCTGTAGTTGATTCTTAAAATAGTAAAACCCGTTACCCTACGAGGTAAATAAGAGTGAAGCCCCATTGCTATACGCCCAATCTGACGTCTGTCTCAGCAATCTGACAAGCGTCAGATGGCTCCTGCAATATTCATTCTGCGCTCTGATTTTCATCCTGATCGTTATTTTCTATTCTGGCTCCGTTGGTGATTAACACCCATTTTATTGAGGAGAAGATAATGAAAAAATTAATTCTGGCTGGTGTACTGGCAACCATGATGAGTTCTGCACCGGTATTTGCTGCAACAACAGCAACTCCAGCGCAAACCGCTGCTGCAACCGCACAAATCCAAAAAGAAGCTGCTGACGTGATGCAGGTTGCCGTACAGGGCGCGAATGCCATGCGTGATATCCAATTCGCACGACTGGCGCTGTTTCACGGTGAACCCGCCACGGCTAAAAAACTGACTGATGACGCGGCAACGCTGCTTAAAGATGACAGCGTGGACTGGAAGAAATTTGTCAAAACCGATTCCAAAGCGAAGATGATTGACGATCAATACGTCATCATTAACGCCAATGTCACCTTATCTGAAGACTATATTGCGACACCGGCCAAAGAGAGCGCCATCAAGTCTGCTAATGAAAAACTGGCAAAAGGCGATAAAAAAGGGGCAATGGATACCTTACGTCTGGCGGGCATTGGCGTAATGGAAAATCAATATTTGATGCCACTGAACCAAACCCGTAAAGCGGTGGCTCAGGCTCAAAAACTGTTGGCAGACGGCAAATACTACGAGGCTAATTTGGTACTGAAAGGTGCTGAAGACGGTATCGTAGTGGATAGTGAAATGTTCGCTGCAACCCACTAAGCAGCGTTAACATTGCGAAGTGATTTTCGTCTTGAATGTCGGATGTCGCTTCGCTAATCCGACCTACGAAAGCTGCGTTTGCATTATCGTCTCGTAGGTCGGATGCCGTTATGGGAAGGATTAGCCTAAGCGGTATCCCGCTTTTCTAGTGGCTTATCAAACTGTCTATCTCAATGTCGATTTCCCGCATCACCGCAGAAATTTTCTCAAGCGTTTCCTTACGTTCCTCAAGCGGTATCGCATCATGTCGGCGTGATTCGAAAGGTTCACACAACGCCTGAAGCGCTGTGATTTCCAGAATCTGTGCCGAGCCATGCAAACGGTGTAACGCGTGCAAAAACATCTTAGGTTCATCCTGCTCAATAGAGCGCACGGCGACTTGCAAATCATTGGCCGACGCTTCGCGGAACGTTTCCAGAATCTCGTTCATCAACGTCCTGTCACCACCGGTGTTCTCGGTCAGAATACTCAGTTTCAAATGTCGCGTGTTGCCAGAGGACGCACGCCCCATATCGAGTTTACTCAGCTCATGAGTCAACGTTTGAATCGAAATCGGTTTAAACAGGCACTGATTCATCCCACTTTGCAGGCATTGCTCGCGTGACTGCGAAAGTGCACTGGCGGTAAGTCCCCAGATTTGCAGCCGCGCATTCTTGCGACGTAAAGATGCCGTCAGCGCCAGACCATCTTTTTTCGGCATGTTCAGGTCAGTTATCAACAAATCGTACTGCTTGTGGGCGATTTTGGCTTCAGCCTCCTCTCCGTCACAGGCTTCATCCACGTTGTAGCCAATGGCATTCAACTGGCGCTTTAACAGCAGGCGATTCGTCGGATTATCGTCAGCAATCAAAATCGACAAACGAGGCAGCGGCGACAAAGCGGCTGGCGTATTCTTCGTCGGGGTACGGGTTTGCTGTGCGATTTCAACCGCAAGCGTAATGGTGAAAGTGGAGCCTTGCGATTGCTGGCTGCTGAGTTCCAGCGTGCCGCCCATCAGTGTCACCAACTCTTTGGTGATAACCAGCCCCAGCCCAGACCCGATATGTTTACGCCCCTGACCTGCCTGAACATAGCGGTGGAATAATGTCTTCTGTTCTTCCGTACTGATCCCGCAGCCGGTATCGCTCACCGTCACGGTCAAAGTCCCATGTTTATCCTCACCGGGTGTCAGGCGGCAAGAAACCTCTATATGCCCTTGCTCGGTAAACTTCAGCGCATTGCCGACCAGATTGTTGAGAATTTGCCGCCAGGCTTGCGGGTCAATCAGCACGCGATCATCCGCCGCAAGATGACTGCTAAAACGCAGCTCCACGCCTTTCTGTCTGGCCAAAGCGTCAAACGAGTGGCACTGAACGTCGATAAGCTGCGATAAATCCGTCCATTGTGGGGCAATCTGGTATTTACCGGACTCAATCTTATCAACGTCCAGAATCTTCCCGATCAACCCCAGCAGCGATTGTGCGGTAGCCGCGGCAAGGGCTATCGCCTCTTTGCGCTGAGCGGCGTTGAGATCCGAACTCGACAGCAGCTCTAAAAAACCAACAATCGAACTCACCGGAGTACGCAGCTCGTGGCTCATACTCGCAAGGAAGCGACTTTTCGCTTTCGTGGCTTGAATCGCTTTATCTTTTTCAGCCTCCAGCTCATGTGAGAGCGCCTCTTTAAGCTGCAATTCTTCTTCGAGTTGCCGTTGTGACTGTTTTCTTTTGCGCACCTCACGCGACAGCGATAATCCCCACCCCAGGCTAATGGCAATCAGCACTAACGCGAAGAACACCAGCTGATAAAACTGCCTGCTATAAAGGCTCCAGGTGTCTTTCTGTACGCTAGAAATTTTCGACCACTTCTCCGTCATTTGCAGAATATCGCGTGGAGGAATCGCTTGCAGCGCCTTACTCATAATGGCGTTCAGTTCTGGTTCATCGCGCGCCATCGCAAACCTCAGCGAGGCGCTCGGCATTCCGGGTAGCCGCATGTAGTACATTTTTTGCAGATAATAATGATCAATCATGTAGCGGGCGGATAACTCGCTCGTAATCGCCGCATCGACCTCGCCCTTCTCCACCATTTTCATTGCCTCAACAATGTTTTCCGTTTCAACCAGGGTCGCCTGCGGATAACGTTGATGTAAATCGTTGGTCAAAATAGTCCCCGCGGCCACGGCAATGCGCAGGGGTTTTGTGAGCAACAGGTCGGCTTTTTCCTGGTGTGGAGTGACAATCACATACGAGATGCTCATAAGCGAATCGCTAAACGAGATTAATTTCTGCGGCGCATTATTCAGCGTTGCGGCGGGGATCATATCCCATTGATCTGGTGCCATTTTGTTGCCGGAATTAACCATCACCGGCTGAAATTCAAGCCCGGTTTGTAGCTGAATAATATTGAGTAAATCAGCCATGATGCCGCGTAGCTCGCCACCCTGGTCGATAAGCGTAAACGGTGGATAGTTAGGGTTAATCAACACCTTAATATTACGATGTTTTTTGAGCCACTCCTGCTCTTCCTTACTGAACGGAATAGGTGAATTCAGGTAGGAAAGATTGCCGCGATTCAACCAGTTCTGCATCATCCGCATATGCGTTTCATTACTAATAGAAGTAATGAAAGTTTCAAGGATGTTTCGCAACAACGGTTGATTCTTACTGGTGATAAAGTAATTGTATTGTTCTTGCTTGTTGAAGTAGTGAGTTATAACCAGCGATTGTGAGAAGTATTTAGAAATGTAATTCCCGGTGGTTACGTTATTACCTATAAAATATTGATTTTTACCATCCCGCACCGATGACAATGCCTGATAGTCATCATCGTAAAAGGCCATTCTGGCGTTAGGGAAGGCTTCTTTGGCGACACTGGAAAATGCGCAATCCTGCACGCAGGCAAGGGTCACTTCCTTATCCGTTTTTAGCGGCAGCAAGGTATTTTTGAGCGAAGTCACCAGCGTCGGCCAGGTTTTGATCAACGCCGAAGTCGTCAACAGAGCGCTTCCCACATCTTTGTGGACAGATAGCTGAGTGAGCAGCGTATCGACTTCGTGTCTCGAAAGCGCCGCAAGGGCTTCTTTCTCGCTATCGTACTGTTTAATAATAATTTTAATATGCAGATTTTTTTGCATCAGGGCCAGGTAATCGGCATTCACTCCCTGATAAATTCCCCCGGTACTTTCATAATCGATAGGGGAAACCTCCGGCAACCAGGTACCGACAGTGAGGTTTTTTTTGTGCTCCAGCCAAAACCGTTCTTCCGGGCTTAAACGAATATCCAGCACTGCGGGCTGGTAGTTACTTTTAAGCTCAATAACTTGTGTCGCGCCAAAGGTGGAAAAACTGCTCAAGCCAAAAACAATCATCAAATAAATAAACAAACGAGCCAGCATCTGATTACCCTATTTTATTTCTTTGCGCATAATCGTAGAGTTCCATCAATGAGGAGCAATCTAGTTTTTCCATTAAGCGAGTTTTATAGGTGCTCACCGTTTTATTACTGATATTCATTTTTCTGGCGATGGTGGTGTAATCAATGCCATTGAGAATATAACGCAGCACCTTCATTTCCTGGGTCGATAACGTATCCAGTTTGTCTTGCTCAGTAATGCTCGTACCAATAAAGCGTTCAAGAGAGAAAGGGAAATAGCTATAACCATTCTTTGCCGCGTCGATGGCAGCGAGAATATTGTTCATCCCCTCTTTTTTACTGACAAACCCATTCGCGCCACACTCTGCGCTACGCTTACCATAAAACAGTTCGTTTTTGGCCGAGATGATAATGATAAAGCCCGCGAAATGGCGTTTGCGTAATTGTTCCAGCACCTCAATGCCGCTAATGCAGGGGATATCAACATCGATTATCAGCAGATCCGGTTTGAGCCTCTCCGTGGTTTGCACCGCATGTTCGCCGCTATCGAGCTCAGTGATGACGGTGATGCCATTAGTATCGAGTAAATTGCGAATGGCGATCCGCGCCAATGGATGATCGTCAACGATTATCGCGTTCATTGCGTTAAGAAATCCTGATGTAATAAAAAATAGCGAAGTTAGCTATATTATTACTTTTTAGGGAGGATTCAGGGGTGGATGACATTTAGATATACAAGGAAAAGGTGTCCTTAAATATTTACACTGTGTACAACCCAGCAAAGAAAATGGCTTCTATTTATTCAGTTCATTACCTTTCATTTAAATTAATCCTGCTTAATATGATATCGATCATATTCTTGATGACACGTGTAGGAAATGTCTTCATATATTTTGCCGCATATTCAATCCTGAGATCATCAGATAAACACCTCATCGACCATCGCACTTCCCAGACGCATTGCGGAACAAATGCGTGGCATGCCGAGCGAAACTCCCAAATGCGTTTGAGTAGTAGCAAAACTCACCGGCTGATACTCGCGGTCACAATCGTCACCCAGCCATGCCAGCGCGTCTTTGCTTTCCATCATTGAAGGCGTAGACGGAAACATCAGCCATTCATAATAGTAATGACGAGTGCGAGCAGAGGCATTCACATCTTGCGCCAGCTGCCTGATGGCCAACGCTCGCGCCTGTTCTATCAGCTCACTCGCCTGTAACGTGCTGCCAAAACGCAGCGCATCGCCAAAAGTGCCCCAGTACAGCTCCTGCAAGGCGACATAACAGCGTCCAGCGGGCGAAAAAGATAAATAGTGTCCAGCCTGCCAACGGGCAAAAACTTGCTCGCAATGCACGATCCCCAGATGCGTGAGATCGGTGCCGTTTAGTTGCGCCTCCAGCTTGCCGATGCGCAGCGCCAGCTGCTGTTGCACGAGAGCAAACAACTGTCGAGTTCCGTGAGCCTCGTTATTCATTCGCGCAGAAGCGGCGGACATAGAACAGACGCTGTCATAAACTTTCGTCATCGCCCGATGTTTTTTCACCACACGTTGGCAAAGCTGCCCAAGCATCGCTAGCGTAAATTCAGGCGTCTCGAGTAACACATCGTCCACCGCCCATTTTTGCAACTGACTGCTGCCAATAAACTCGCCGGTCAGCCGCTGGAAATACGCTTTGCTTTGCTGGCTGTGCCACAGCTCACGTGTAACCCCTCTGTTTTTTGCAAAATCGACGACAAATTTCTCTGCAACACATTCCAAAGCGCGGGTTTGAGTACCCTGTACCAGGCTGTTCATTACTGTTCTACCGTAAATAGCGTCTGAATATCGTCCCGCAGCAGGCGGGTGTCTTCGTGGATGTAGCGCGTGGTTCGCACGCACAGCTCAAGCCGCTGGCGCAAAGCCATTACCGCGTCTTCATTTTGCTGACGCGCCAACAAACTTTGTTGCAGATTCAGGCGTATCGCATCCAACGTCTGGGAAAAATCGGCAAAGAAGGCGGTCATTCCCTCACTCACTGCATTCTCAATTTGCATAGCCAGGGTGCGATTGAGCTGCAACAGGAAACTGGCAACATGCTCGCACAGCTTGCGTTGTACATCGGGCAACGAAATGACATAGCGACTTTGCATCACGGTGTACCCTTCCCAACCCCACTCCTCGCTATTGAGCCAACGTGCGACGGTGCCGCGCATCCCAGCCGGACGGCGTAACTGCGCGACCGGAATATCCTGCTCTTCGATAAGCTCATTGAATGCTTTATGGGCATTGAAATTTAACAATCCGACATGGAACACCGGCAGGTTGAAATGGGTACGAAACCCTGCCTGGGCGAGCCCTTGTGAGACTCGGGATTCAATGGGTTTTAAGATGTTACGTAGCGTATCCGCCAG
Organism: Buttiauxella selenatireducens; assembly: GCF_031432975.1. GTDB lineage: Bacteria > Pseudomonadota > Gammaproteobacteria > Enterobacterales > Enterobacteriaceae > Buttiauxella > Buttiauxella selenatireducens. The sequence continues at coordinate 4,785,639 of NZ_CP133838.1, forward strand.
CTCGACTTCCAGATAACTGAACAGATGCATCAGCTCCTCATTCATCTTTTCTTGCGCAGCGGTCAGGATGATTTCGCATGAGGCGCGGATTCTGTGCAACGCAATTTGCGCCGATGGTTCATCGTCAAAATTCAGCGTTTCATCGCGGGCGTCAAAATCGACACCGCGACGAGTTCCAAACGACATCGCCTGGCGAGTCAGTTTTTCAGGCACCATGCCTTGCTGGAAATAGTCGGCTACGTTGGCATTAATCTGTTGCTCATAACGGCGGATAAAATCCCCCATCGCTTGCACAGCCTGGTTTACGTTACTGCGCGCAGCCGCACTTGCCGACTGCTGGCTTTCAGCGGCCAGGCTCATGTCCTCTTCAATTGCAGCAATATTCTGCTGCAATTGCTCACTGGCGATGCGCAAGCCCTGGCAGCGGAAATTCAGGTATTCTTCCGCGCCCTGCGTGTAGTTAAGTAATTTCTGGCAGGCAGAACGCAGTGCGTACATCGAAGCATTGGCGTGTGCGGCATGAAGCACCTTTTTGATGGGTTCGGCAAACTGCGAGTCTTGCCAAAGCAGTTCCGCCGCCTGGCGCACAATATCGCTATCCGCCAAATCATCACGTTGCCAACGACGCCCCAGCGCGGCATCAGCAAAATCTTGCACCCAGCGATGTTCATCAGGGTTCGGCAACTGAGTGTGTAATGCCAGTTCATGACGCGCGCGATTGGCCAGGTAACCCCACATGGAAGAAACCGGGAAAACATGGCTCGGCTCAATCATTCCTTTCATCAGCGTGCCGGAAATCAATGCTTTAATTTGTTCTTCGTCGTCGCCGTTTCTGTCTTTTTGATCAAACTTGTTCACCAGTGCGTACAACGGCACGGAAGAACCGGTGCCTAATATCGCTTTTCGCACATCTTCGTCAGAAACTGACTTCAACTGGGTGTAATCCAGTACTGCCAGCACAGCAGACGCCTGCGCCAGTTGTTCCTGTAGCATTTTTTTCAGATGCGGTTGCCCGGCTTCATTCGGGCCAGGCGTATCTAATAATGTCAGTTGCCCATAACCTTCATTAATTCCCGCTAAATGGACAAACTCCACTTCAATTACCGGAACATGTTCAATTGCTGCATAGGCTTTAAAGGGAAAAGCAACATCCAGTGCTTTGGATAAACGCACTAAATCATTAAGGCTTTTCAGACAATGAAAAATAGGCTGAGCACCCAGATAATGTTTAGCGAAAGATTCCCCTTCAGTTATTCTGGTTAATAACGCCGCCATATCCCGATCAATTTCCAAATGCCTGCCAAGCGTTGCTCTGTCGGTTTGTTGCAAACGAAGTTGCAACGTATGCATTAATTGGTCGATGGGTTGCACGTAAGGAAAATGCAACACTGGCTCACGCTGGCCTGGCGTGTGGCGAATCAATGTCGGTAATGCTGTCATCGGGCGATTGCGATTAGGCAGAACTTCTGTGCCAATAATGGCGTTGATGGTGGTGGATTTACCTGCTTTTACCGTGCCTACAATGGCCAGCACCATCTCATTCTGGGTGATTTTGCGTAATTCATTTTGCAGCATTGCCTGCTGCTGTTGAAGGGTGTGTGGGCAAAACGCAGACGGGACAACCGGCCCCATTTGCGATTGCCCTGCGTTATTTTCATCATTCTGTGTAGTAAAAGAGGTCGCTTTTAAGGAATTAAGGTTTTGCAGGGCGAGTTGTAATAGCCGCTCAGCCTCCTGACTTAACTCAAATATTGCTTGTGTGTGCATAAAAAATCCTTACTTAAATAAAATTATCCGGATTTTTATAAAAATAGTTATATTTACAGGTCAATTCAGTACCGGAAATTATAATTTCGTGCGGAAATCAATTATTCGATATTTTTATTAAGCTTACGTTTCAAAAAAATTTATCTGATGATATAGACAAAGAAAGAAACAATAGCGCATTTCAATAAGCTAATTCTGTATTTTCATCCCGAATTTAGCAATTGATTACAGATACAAAATATCAATCTTTGCGTTCATCTCATCCTCATGGCGCAAGGCGTAGCGGCAATAATCCCTGCAAAAGTAGGGTTTTAATGTATAATTGCGCTACTTTTGGCGGAAAGCCGCTATTTTTGAGGATATTAAGATGACTCTCCCTCATTGCCCGAAATGCAGTTCCGAGTACACCTATGAAGACAACGGTATGTTTGTCTGCCCGGAATGTGCGCATGAATGGAATGATGCCGAACCCGCACAAGACAGCGACCAGCTGATTGTTAAAGATGCCAACGGCAACCTGCTGGCTGACGGCGATAACGTCACCGTAGTGAAAGATTTGAAAGTTAAGGGCAGTTCTTCAATGCTGAAGATCGGTACCAAAGTGAAGGGTATCCGTCTGGTTGAAGGCGACCATAACATTGATTGCAAAATCGATGGTTTTGGCCCGATGAAATTGAAGTCAGAGTTTGTGAAAAAGAACTAAGTCTTTTCCCTCTCCTTCAAGGAGAGGGTGAAACCGTACCATCCCTTCACCTTCAGGAGAGGGAGAAAGCGTCCGTCCCCCGCCTGGCTTGCCCTTATTCCCACATCTACACTTCATATGCACTCCGCATATGAGGAAAAAACCATGTCTGTTGGCCCCTACATCTTTTTTGACGGCACCTGCGAAGAAGCTATCGCGTTTTATAAACAAGCTATCGGTGCTGAACTGCTGTTTAAAATGACTTTTGGCGAAATGCCAAAGGAGGAAGCAAACAATGCAGCAGAAGGCTGCAACAGTGGATTTAACTGGCCTGATGATAAAATCATGCATGCCAATGTCCGAATAGGTGACAGTGAAGTCATGATGAGTGACGGCAATATGGCCACCGATCAGGTGAAACACTCAGGCTACTCACTGAGCCTGACCAGTAAAGATGTCGACGAAGGTAAACGGTGGTTTGATAACCTGGCCGCCGGTGGAAATGTCACCATGCCCTGGGGCGAAACATTCTGGGCCAAAGGCTTTGGCATGTTGACCGATAAGTACGGGATCCCGTGGATGGTGAATGTCGAAAAACCGATGTAAGCCGTTTTAGGGTGCTGCCGCCTGCGATGACAGACGGCAACACCGCTACACCTACCGCGCTATTGCCCAGTTAATGGGGATGGCGCCCTGCCCGTGTAAATAGCTCTGTAACGGTTGCGGCGCATAAGGTCCTGGCAGACATTCCCCGGTTATCGCTGACTGCTGCAACAACATTGGGCCGCCGCTCAGCCGCTCAATAACCGACTGGTGAACCATCATAGATGAAGTCAGCGGTGGAGGAAGCTGTCGAGGCATGATGCGCAAATATCGGGTTGGCGGAAACCAATCGCAATGCAGCAGCCCGAGCGGGTCTGCAATAACCTCGCTGGGTGCAAGATTAATTCCCAAATCGTCGAGCGCATCATGCATCCACAAATACGCGCCATTCGACAAACCGCGGTCCTCCTGAGCGTTTTGATATCCCCCACCCACATCCTGATGAATACCAGGAAACATCACCTGCAAAATACGATCGCGGTTGTCCCACAATACGGGTTCTAAATCGACACGTTGCTCATCAATCGCCAGCGCCTGTAGCCCATATTTCACCCGTGGATGCAGCTCGGTATTGTTAAAGCGGAAAACGTTGTAGCGTTTATCGGTGAAATACCTGGGGATGCCCATCAGCCCGACCGTTTCCCACACCGCGACCGCCTCAATGGAGGCCGGACGCGAAATACAGGTAGGGTCAACGCTGTCGCAAAAAAAACCCGGCAACTCGCGCACCACGCTCCCTAGCAGGCTCGGGCTCATTTCCGGCGAATGGGCAAGAAACTGCGCCCACACCGACGCGGCAAACCGCCACGCCTCATCTTTATTGCGCTGATTTAATTTCAGCTTTTCACGATTTAATAAGCCACGATCGATGATCATCTCCGCCAGTACACGCGCGGTATAGGCACCGTGGCTAAATCCCACCAAATAGATCCGATCGCCCGGCTGCCAATGGCGGCTGATAAAGGTGTACCCGCGAATGATCGGCACGATCAAATCTGCGCCAAATGCGCCACCCAGTCGCTTGATCAGGCCATTATGCGGATCACCCATTCCATAAATGTATTTCGCGACTTGCACCACATTGCCGCTGCTATCCGTCAGCGTTTTTTCTTGCTCATTGGCTAACAACAAACTTTGCTGGTCAACAATGCCTTTAAAATCAATAAATAACTGATAAACATTACTGGCGACGGTTTCATCATCCGGCTTTGATTCAAAACCGGGAGCGGTCCATGTGCCATCGGCACAAAAAATAATATTCTTGCTCATTGTTACCTTCCCAATGACCGGCGGGTAACTGTAAGCAAAGACAAAAACGAAGCGCCAAACAATACGACAAATAGCTGATTAGCTTGATGACTTCCAGGCTGCCGCTCACTCTTCATCATATCGAAACTTATCTTTAACAAAATCGTCACATTCTATCGGCACCATGAGGCAACTTTTTTAAGGAGCCGAATGATGCAAACAATTATTCGCGTCAACAAACTGAGCAAAACCTTCAACCAACATCAGGCGCTGAATGCGGTTGATCTGGTTGTTAATGAAGGTGAGATGGTTGCTCTGCTGGGGCCGTCTGGTTCAGGCAAATCTACCCTCTTACGTCACCTGAGCGGCCTGATTACTTCCGATAAATCAGCAGACTGCCACGTTGAATTGCTCGGCCGCACCGTACAAAAAGCGGGTCGCCTGGCAAGTGACATACGCAAAAGCCGCGCCCACACCGGCTACATCTTCCAGCAGTTCAACCTGGTGAATCGCCTGACGGTACTGGAAAACGTACTGATTGGTGCACTCGGTTCCACGCCGTTCTGGCGTACCTGTTTTAACTGGTTTACCCGCGAGCAGAAACAACGCGCATTGCAGGCACTGACCCGTGTCGGCATGGCGCAGTTTGCGTATCAGCGCGTCTCCACCCTGTCCGGTGGGCAGCAGCAGCGCGTGGCGATTGCCCGTGCGCTGATGCAGCAGGCGAAAGTGATTCTCGCCGATGAACCGATTGCCTCCCTCGACCCGGAATCTGCACGCATCGTGATGGAAACCCTGCACGACATTAACCGTCTGGACGGCATCACCGTGGTGGTGACGCTGCATCAGGTGGACTACGCCCTGCGCTATTGCGAACGCATTGTCGCACTGCGCCAGGGTCATGTGTTTTACGACGGAAGCAGCTCAGCGTTCGACAACGAACGGCTGGGAAATCTTTACCGCAGTATGAATCGCGTCGACGCGGTCGCTGCTTAATACTTTTATCCACCTTCAGGAATAAGTCAGCCATGAGCTACAAAGCCGCTAAAGCCCTTGTCTTTACCAGCCTGTTAAGCGTCAGCACCCTGTTCAGCGCAGCTCATGCGGATGAACAAGAGAAAGCGCTGAACTTCGGCATTATCTCGACAGAATCGCAGCAAAACCTGAAACCACAGTGGGACCCGTTCCTGAAGGATATGGAGAAGAAGCTGGGCGTGAAAGTGAATGCTTTCTTCGCGCCGGACTATGCAGGGATCATCCAGGGGATGCGTTTTAACAAAGTGGATATCGCCTGGTACGGCAACCTTTCCGCGATGGAAGCGGTAGACCGCGCTAACGGGCAAGTATTTGCTCAGACCGTTGCGGCAGACGGTTCTCCGGGTTACTGGAGCGTGTTGATCGTCAATAAAGACAGCCCAATCAACAACCTGCAAGACATGCTGGCGAAGCGCAAAGAGCTGACTTTTGGCAACGGCGATCCTAACTCTACATCGGGTTATTTGGTCCCTGGATATTACGTCTTCGCCAAGAACAACGCGGCTGCCAATGAATTTAAACGCTCCGTGAATGCCAACCACGAAACCAACGCCCTGGCCGTCGCCAATAAGCAAGTGGATGTCGCCACCAACAACACTGAAAACCTCGATCGTTTAAAGAAAACCGCCCCTGAGAAATTCAAAGATCTGAAAGTCATCTGGAAATCCCCGTTGATCCCAGGCGATCCGATCGTGTGGCGTAAGAACCTTTCCGAAACCACCAAAGACAAAATTTACGACTTCTTTATGACTTACGGCAAAACCCCGGAAGAAGCGGCCGTGTTGAAAGGCCTGACATGGGCACCGTTCCGCCCATCCAGCGACCTGCAACTGGTGCCGATTCGCCAGCTCGCCCTGTTCAAACAGATGCAAGGCGTGAAGGACAACAAAGGGTTAGCCGAGCCGGAAAAAAACTCCAAAGTCACCGAGATTCAAAACCAGCTTAGTGATCTGGACCGCCTGACCGCCGCGCTTTCTGCGATGAGCAGTGTGAATAAAGCGGTTCAGTGATCGATTAGCCCTCACCCCGACCCTCTCCCCCAGGAGAGGGGGGAAACCACTCGGTCAGCCCCCTCTCCCTCAGGAAAGGGGGGAAACCACTCGGTCAGTCCCCTCTCCCTCAGGAAAGGGGGGAAACCACTCGGTCAGTCCCCTCTCCCTCAGGGAGAGGGGGGAACTACTCGGTCAGTCCCCTCTCCCTCAGGGAGAGGGTTAGGGTGAGGGTGGTTTTCAAAGGGTGAGGGCGTCCGAACTCAAACGATTAACGGAGCACCACATGCAACAAACCATTCAAGTCGCCGCACCCAAACGTAGCTGGTTCTCGCTACTCAGCTGGGCGATCTTGCTGGCGGTACTCGTTGCCTCCTGGCAAGGCGCGGAAATGGCCCCGCTCACCTTGTTCCGCGATGCGGGCAATATGGCGACCTTCGCCGCCGACTTCTTCCCACCTGATTTCAGCCAGTGGCAGCAATACCTCAGCGAAATGGGCGTCACGCTGCAAATCGCCGTCTGGGGCACCGCACTTTCCATCGTCCTTTCCATCCCTTGCGGCCTGATGTGCGCCGACAACCTGGTGCCTTGGTGGGTTTACCAACCGATACGCCGCCTGATGGACGCCTGCCGCGCCATCAACGAAATGGTGTTTGCGATGTTATTCGTGGTCGCCGTCGGCCTGGGCCCATTCGCAGGTGTTTTAGCTCTGTTTATTCACACCACCGGCGTGCTCTCGAAACTGCTTTCTGAAGCGGTGGAAGCCATCGAACCCGGCCCGGTTGAAGGCATTCGCGCCACCGGTGCCAACAAACTTGAAGAGATCATTTACGGCGTGCTGCCACAAGTGATGCCACTGCTTATCTCCTACTCGCTCTATCGCTTCGAGTCGAATGTCCGTTCGGCAACGGTGGTCGGCATGGTGGGTGCAGGCGGGATTGGCGTAACACTTTGGGAAGCGATTCGTGGATTCCAGTTCCAGCAAACCTGCGCGCTGATGATTGTCATCATCATCACCGTCAGCCTGCTGGATTTCCTGTCGCAACGACTGCGTAAGCACTTTATTTAACGAGGCTTTGTTGACGATGCACTTATCCAGACATCCGACCAGTTACCCGACGCGTTACCAGGAAATCGCCGCCCTGCTCGAACAGGAGCTGCGTAAAAACTACCGCTGTGGCGACTACCTGCCAGCCGAAAGCCAACTGGCGGCACGTTTTGAGGTGAATCGCCACACGCTGCGCCGCGCCATCGACCAGTTAGTCGAAAAGGGCTGGGTACAGCGCCGCCAGGGAATCGGCGTGCTGGTGTTGATGCGCCCGTTCGATTACCCGCTGAACGCGCAGGCTCGTTTTAGCCAGAACCTACTCGACCAGGGAAGCCACCCCACCAGCGAGCGCTTACTCGCCGTATTGCGCCCAGCCTCAAGCCATGTGGCAGACGCGCTGAGCATCACCGAAGGCGAGAACATTATTCATCTGCGCACATTGCGCCGCGTTAACGGCATCGCGGTGTGCCTGATTGACCACTACTTTGCCGACCTTTCCTGGTGGCCCACGCTGCAACACTTCAACAGCGGTTCGCTACACGACGTTATCCAGGCACAGCTCGGTATTAGCCTTAAACGCACTCAAACACGCATCAGCGCACGCCGCGCTCAGGCCAAAGAAAGCCGCCTGCTGGAAATCCCCAACATGGCGCCGCTGCTCTGCGTACGCACCCTTAACCACCGTGAAGGCCACGCGTCGCCGGCGGAATACTCCGTCAGTCTGACCCGTGCCGACATGATTGAATTCACCATGGAGCACTAAATGGACGCACCGCATTTTGATGTCGCACAGCGCCAACAGTGGATGGCCGTGCTCGCCCACAGCCAGCCACAAGAACTGGCAGCACTTTGGGCAGAACAAAAACTGAATCCTGAATATCAGGTTATCCGCCAACCCGAAACTGGGCTGGTACAGATTCAGGCGCGGATGGGCGCAACCGGGCAACGCTTTTTCGCCGGTGATACCACGCTAACCCGCGCCGTCGTGCAGCTTGCCAATGGCACTTACGGTTACAGCTATTCATTAGGGCGCAATAAAACCCACGCTGAACTTTGCGCCGTCATCGACGCGCTGATGCAGGAAAAAGTTCGATTTCGGACTCTGCAAGAAACCTTAATTGCGCCGCTGGTAGCAAACCGCGAACAGCGCCTGTCCGCACGCCGCACACAAATTAATAGCAGCCGAGTCGACTTCTTCACTCTGGTTCGCGGAGATAACGCATGACCCTGATGACCGCTTTTAACCTACCCGTACAGGATGCCCAACAGAGTTTCCGTCGCCTGCTCAAAGCGATGAGCGAACCGGGTGTGATCGTCGCCCTGCATTCGTTGCAACATGGCTGGAAACCGTTGAATGTCGCCTCCACCAGCGTGCTGCTCACACTTGCCGACAACGACACGCCGGTATGGATTAGCGAGGCGTTAAGCAATGACGTAGCACTGCAAAATGTCCGTTTTCATACAAATGCCCCTGTAACCGAAACACCAGAACATGCGCAGTTTGCCGTCGCCGATAGCACGATTACTGCCGGGCAACTCAACGCACTGGCGCAAGGCACCGACGTCGCTCCCGACACCAGCGCAACGCTGATTTTGCAAGTGCCAAGCCTGAGCGGTGGCCGCATGTTGCGCTTAACCGGCGCGGGTATTCGCGAAGAACGCATGATTGCCCCGCAGCTGCCTGACTGCGTGATTCACGAACTCACCGAGCGCCCGCACCCGTTCCCGCTGGGCATCGACCTGATTCTCACCTGCGGCGACCGCCTGCTGGCGATTCCTCGCACCACTCACGTGGAGGTGTGCTGATGTACGTCGCCGTCAAAGGGGGCGAAAAGGCGATTGCCGCCGCCCACGAACTCCAGGAACACAAGCGCCGTGGCAGCCAAAACCTGGCTGAACTGAGCGTCGCGCAAATCGAGCAACAGTTAGGGTTGGCGGTTGACCGCGTGATGACCGAAGGGGGCATTGCCGACCGCGAACTGGCGGCGCTCGCCATCAAGCAGGCCAGCGGCGATATGGTCGAAGCCATTTTCCTGCTGCGCGCTTACCGCACCACGCTGCCGCGCCTGGCGGTGAGCGAACCGCTGAACACCGCCGATATGCGCTTAGAACGCCGTATTTCCGCGGTCTACAAAGATGTGCCAGGCGGCCAGTTGCTCGGCCCAACTTACGATTACACCCACCGCCTGCTGGACTTCACCTTGCTGGCAAACGGCGAAACGCCACAGCTTAAAAAGGCTGACGACCAGATTACCGAAGCCACGCCGCACGTTTTCAGTCTGCTGGAAAAACAGGGGCTGGCAAAAGCTGAAGAAGACAACGGCGAACAGCCTGATGACATCACCCGCCAGCCGCCGGTTTATCCGTGTTCCCGCTCCTCGCGCCTGCAACAACTGGTGCGCGGCGACGAAGGTTATTTGCTGGCACTCGCCTACTCCACCCAACGCGGTTACGGGCGCAACCACCCGTTCGCGGGGGAAATTCGCAGCGGTTATGTGGATCTGGAAATCACGCCGGAAGAGCTGGGTTTTGCGGTGAACATCGGCGAGCTGCTGATAACCGAGTGCGAAATGGTGAACGGCTTTGTGGCACCAGAGAACGAAGATCCACACTTCACGCGTGGCTACGGGCTGGTGTTTGGCATGAGCGAACGCAAAGCGATGGCGATGGCGCTGGTTGATCGCGCCCTGCAAGCCCCGGACTACGACGACACCGTCGCGGGCCCCGCGCAGGATGAAGAGTTCGTGCTGGCCCATGCCGATAACGTCGAAGCCGCGGGCTTTGTCTCGCATCTGAAACTGCCGCACTACGTCGATTTCCAGGCCGAACTGGAACTGCTGAACCGTCTGATTAAGGAGCGCGCAAATGGCTAATTTAAGCGGCTACAACTTTGCTTATCTTGATGAACAAACCAAGCGCACCCTGCGCCGCGCCATTCTGAAAGCGGTCGCCATTCCGGGTTATCAAGTCCCGTTTGGCGGGCGTGAAATGCCGATGCCCTACGGCTGGGGAACCGGCGGCATTCAAATAACCGCCAGTGTGATTGGTGAAAACGACGTGCTGAAGGTGATTGACCAGGGTGCGGACGACACCACCAATGCGGTGTCGATTCGCAACTTCTTCAAGCGCGTCACCAACGTGGCCACTACCGAATCTACCGCCGACGCCACGCTAATTCAGACGCGCCACCGCATCCCGGAAACGCCGCTGACCGAAGATCAGATTTTGATTTATCAGGTGCCGATCCCTGAGCCGCTGCGCTTTATCGAACCGCGCGAAACCGAAACCCGCACCATGCACGCTCTGGAAGAGTACGGCGTGATGCAGGTGAAATTGTACGAAGACATCGCCCGTTTCGGCCACATCGCCACCACTTACGCCTATCCGGTGAAGGTGAATGAGCGCTACGTGATGGACCCGTCGCCCATTCCGAAATTCGACAACCCGAAAATGGACATGATGCCTGCGCTGCAACTGTTCGGTGCCGGGCGTGAAAAACGCATCTACGCGGTGCCGCCGTATACCCGCGTCGAAAGTCTCGATTTTGACGACCATCCGTTCACCGTTCAGGAATGGGAAGAGCCGTGCGCCATTTGCGGCTCTCACCACAGTTACCTGGATGAAGTGGTGCTCGACGATGCGGGCAGCCGCATGTTCGTCTGCTCCGATACCGATTTCTGCCGCCAGAACAGCGAGGCCGCAAGCCAATGACTCAACCCTTACTTTCCGTCAACAATCTGACGCACCTTTACGCACCCGGCAAAGGCTTCAGCGACGTTTCATTTGAGCTTTATCCCGGCGAAGTGCTGGGGATTGTGGGCGAATCTGGCTCCGGCAAAACCACGCTGCTGAAATCGATCTCGGCGCGCCTGGCCCCGCAAAACGGCGAAGTGGTTTACCTGGATTCGTCGCTGTATGGCATGAGCGAAGGCGAGCGCCGCCGCTTACTGCGCACCGAATGGGGCGTGGTTCACCAACACGCGATGGACGGCCTGCGCCGCCACGTTTCGGCAGGCGGCAATATCGGCGAGCGTTTAATGGCAACCGGTGCGCGCCATTACGGTGACATTCGGGCCACCGCCCAGCGCTGGTTAGAGGAAGTGGAAATTCCGGCCTCGCGTATCGACGACCTGCCAACGACATTTTCTGGCGGCATGCAGCAACGCCTGCAAATCGCCCGCAACCTGGTGACGCATCCGAAACTGGTGTTTATGGATGAGCCAACCGGCGGGCTGGATGTTTCGGTACAGGCGCGTTTGCTCGATTTATTACGCGGCCTGGTGCGCGAGCTGAACCTGGCGGTGGTGATTGTGACGCACGATTTGGGCGTGGCACGTTTGTTGGCCGACCGCCTGCTGGTGATGAAGCAGGGGCAAGTCGTGGAAAGTGGCCTGACTGACCGCGTACTCGACGACCCGCACCACCCGTATACCCAACTGCTTGTTTCTTCCGTCCTTCAGAATTAGGTGCGCACGATGACCAGATTACGGGTTGAAAACCTGAGCAAAACCTTTGTGTTACACCACCAGCACGGCATTCGTTTGCCGGTGCTGTCGAACGCCTCGCTTGAAGTGAAAGGTGGCGAATGCGTCGTGCTACACGGCCACTCCGGCAGCGGAAAATCCACGCTTTTACGCTCGTTGTACGCCAACTATTTGCCGGATGTTGGGCATATCTGGGTCAAGCATAACGAGCAGTGGCTGGACATCGTGCAGGCTCCGGCGCGTGACGTGCTGGCGGTGCGCCGTCAGACCATCGGCTGGGTCAGCCAGTTCTTGCGCGTTATCCCGCGTATTTCCGCGTTAGAGGTGGTGATGCAGCCGCTGCTGGATTTAGGCGTATCGCGTGACGTCTGTGAAGACAAAGCCTCCATGTTACTCACCCGTCTGTACGTGCCGGAACGCCTGTGGAACCTCGCTCCGTCCACGTTTTCCGGCGGCGAACAACAGCGCGTGAATATCGCCCGTGGCTTTATCGTTGATTACCCGATTTTGCTGCTCGATGAACCGACTGCCTCGCTGGATGCGAAAAACAGCGCGGCCGTAGTGGCGCTGATTCTGGAAGCCAAAGCACGCGGTGCGGCGGTAGTTGGGATATTCCACGACGAGGCCGTGCGTAATCAGGTCGCAGACAGACTGCACAATATGGCAACCCCGATGGCAGCAGTGGAGGCACAGCATGATTATCAATAACGTAAAATTAGTGCTGGAAAATGAAGTGGTGAGTGGCTCGCTGGAAGTGAGCGAAGGGGTGATTCGTAACTTTGCCGACAGCCCAAGTCAATTGCCACAAGCGCAAGACGGCGAAGGCGGCTGGTTGCTGCCAGGGCTTATCGAACTGCATACCGATAATCTGGATAAATTCTTCACCCCGCGCCCGAAAGTCGACTGGCCGGCGCATTCTGCAATGAGCAGCCACGACGCGATGATGGTCGCCAGCGGCATTACGACGGTGCTGGATGCCGTGGCGCTGGGCGATGTACGCGACGGCGGTGACCGTCTGGAAAACCTGGAGAAGATGATTAATGCGGTGTTACACAGCCAGGCGCGTGGCATCAACCGCGCCGAGCACCGCCTGCATCTGCGTTGCGAACTGCCGCATCACACCACATTGCCGCTGTTTCAGCAGTTAATCCAACGTGATGGCGTGTCGCTGGTGTCATTGATGGACCACTCGCCGGGCCAGCGCCAGTTCGCAAATTTGGTCAAATATCGCGAATATTATCAGGGAAAATATTCACTGAGCGACGCCGATATGAACAGCTATGAAGCCGAGCAACTGGCGCTGGCCGAACGCTGGTCGCAGCCTAATCGTCTGGCGATTGCCGCCGAGTGCCGCGAACGCAATATCGCCCTTGCCAGCCACGACGATGCAACTGCGGCGCACGTCGCAGAATCCCACGAACTGGGCAGCGTGATTGCTGAATTCCCCACCACGCTTGAAGCCGCACAGGCCTCACGCGAACATGGCTTGAGCGTACTCATGGGCGCGCCGAATATCGTGCGAGGCGGCTCGCATTCCGGCAACGTGGCAGCCCATCAACTGGCGCAAGTCGGCCTGCTGGATATTCTCTCCTCGGATTATTATCCGGCCAGTTTACTGGACGCGACTTTCCGCGTGGCGCAAGACGAAACCAACAGCATTACGTTGCCGCAAGCCGTCGCGCTGGTGACACGTAATCCAGCCAAAGCACTGAATCTGGCCGATCGCGGTGTACTGGCAGAGGGTAAGCGTGCCGACATGGTACTGGCGCATCTTCATAGCGATCACATCCACGTCGGCCATGTCTGGCGTCAGGGAATACGGGTGTTCTGATGAGCAAAATAGTCTGGTTGATGGGGCCGTCAGGCTCAGGAAAAGACAGCCTGCTGAGCGCGCTGCGCCAGCAGGAGAATAATCAACTGCTGGTGGCTCACCGTTACATCACCCGCGCCGCCGACGCGGGCTGTGAAAATCACGTCGCGCTGAGTGAAAAGGAGTTCACCCAGCGCCAGCAGCAAGGTTTGTTCGCTTTGTGCTGGCAAGCGCACCACCAACGTTATGGCGTCGGCATTGAGCTGGATATCTGGCTCGATTCTGGCTTCGATGTGGTGGTGAATGGCTCACGCCAACATCTGGCGCAAGCGCGGGCGCGTTATGGCGAAGCGCTGGTGCCGATTTGTCTGCATGTTTCGACCGATGTTTTGCGTAAGCGCCTCGAGCAACGCGGGCGCGAAAGCACGCAGCAAATCGAGCAACGCCTGCAACGCGCGGCCTTCTATGCCCCGGATTTAGACGATTGTCTGGTACTTAATAACGATGGCAGCCTGGCGGAGGCTGTCTTATCGTTTATGCGTATGGTAGAAAGCCAGCGCAATACCAATATCGTCCATTTTTACAAAAAAGAGCCGCGCCATGTCTGATAACCTCGAATTTCGTCCTGCCAACCTTGCCGACACCGATGCCGTTTACGCTTTGATTTGCGAGCTAAAGCAGGCCGAATTTAACCGCCAGGCGTTTAATGCTGGGTTTGCGGCAAACCTCGCAGATAGCCATTTGCATTACCAACTCGCGGTGCTTAACGGTGAAGTGGTCGGCATGATCGGTTTGCATATGCAGTTCCACCTGCATCATGTGAACTGGGTCGGTGAGATTCAGGAACTGGTGGTGATGCCGCAGGCACGCGGCTATGGCGTGGGCAGTAAATTATTGGCCTGGGCCGAAGATCATGCGCGTCTTAACGGCGCGGAACTGACCGAGCTTTCCACCAGCAAAAAGCGCCTTGATGCCCATCGATTCTACGAACGAGAAGGTTATCAGCCAACGCATGTTCGCTTTACCAAACCGGTGGAGAACCCCTATGAGCCTGACACTCACGCTTAGCGGTACCGGCGGCGCACAACTGGTTCCTGCTTTTGGTTGCTCTTGTGCGGCCTGCGAGCGGGCTCGCAAAAACCCGCAATATCGCCGCAAGCCTTGTAGCGCAGTGGTGAAGTTCAACGATGCGGTGACGCTTCTGGATGCGGGCATTCCTGATTTGATGGACCACTGGCGGCCTGGCGAATTTCAGCAATTTTTGCTGACGCATTACCATATGGATCACGTGCAGGGCCTGTTCCCGCTGCGTTGGGGCGTGGGCGAGAAGATCCCGGTTTACGGCCCCGCCGATGAACACGGCTGCGACGACCTGTTTAAACACCCCGGCATCCTGGATTTCAGCCACCGGCTTGAGCCCTTTGTCGGGTTTACGCTGCAAGCGCTGCGCATCACGCCTCTGCCACTTAACCATTCAAAACTCACGCTCGGTTATCTGTTCGAAACGCCGCACAGCCGCGTGGCATGGTTAAGTGATACCGCCGGGTTGCCGGATAAGACGTTGAAGTTTCTGGCAAACAATAAGCCGCAGGTTATCGTGATTGATTGCAGCCACGAGCCGAGAGCGCAAACGCCTAACAACCATTGCGATCTGAATACCGTCGTTAAACTGAATGAATACATCGGCTGCCCGCGAGTGATCCTCACGCACATCAGCCATCAGTTTGATTGTTGGTTGATAGAGAACGAACTGCCAAAAGGGTATGAAGCTGGGTTTGATGGAATGGTGATTTGCGAGGCGTAGCATGAATTGAGAGCAGATGACGTAGCAACTCACCCCCGCCCGAAACTCATCTCATACAAAAAACTTAACGATAATCCTCATCCAGGCGACGTTCATCGTCTTCAAGCTGGCGACGTTGGTTATCTAACTGGCGTTGCTGCTCATCCAACTGGCGACGCCGGTCTTCAAGCTGCCGCTGGCGATCCTCATACCGACGTCTTTCATTGTCGTTATTACGCGCGCGCGAATCATCCTCATACGATTTATTGTCGTCATTGTTGCGGCCATCGTCTGGATGGTAGGCATCATTAAGTGCCTGCGAAATTGAGCTGACAATGGAATTATCAAACAGACCATCCAGCGCATCAGCACGGGCAAATGTTGCCATGGTCAGGCTGCCGAGCAGCAGTAATGTGGAGTATCGATTCATAAGCCTGTCTGATGTCTGGTAACTCTGAAAACGATAGGGAAAGTCCCCGCATCTCAACAGCGGAGTATTCTCAATTCGTAGAACAACTCTTTTTCAGTGATACCAGGTGTCGATGATTTAATAACGTGTCATTGACGTTGATTCAACAGGTGACATGCGGAAAGAGGGGTAAAGTCAGCCCCTCTTTGCAGAGGGGCTTAGTCCTTGCTACAGGATGATCAATGAGGTGCATAACAATAAATGTGGCGGCTAAGTTGTGTTCCTAAACCCACCCACTTCCTCCTGGGATACTGGAAGGGGTCTTTCTATTAATGTCTTCTTCTGGACTCTGAGTCAATTGTTTGCGAGTGACCTTTTCATTGATTTGCAATGCAGCTTACGAATGTCTACTTCTGCGTAAAGATTGTGCCAGTTTTTGCTGATTAAAAGGTTTGCGCAGGAGCTCCACCTGGGGAAATTGCTGGCTGCTGCGGCGCAAATCCTGGCCGCTGATCAGCAAGCACGTGAGATGTGGATAGTTATCGCGGGCGTGTTGGATAACATCAGCGCCACTCATCGGCCCGGGTAACATCAGGTCGCTAATCAGAACCTGAATCTCTGGTACATCCTTGAGAAATTGCAGCGCCTGCTGGCTGTCGCCGGTTTCCAGCGTCAGATAGCCCAATTGATGTAACTGCTCACACAGCGTCTGGCGCACGTCGAGCTCATCTTCCAGCACCAACACCAATTGATCTTCATCGTTATTTGCCGCCAGCGGCTCAGGCAAGGCTTCGCTGAGCGCTTGTGCGGGCGCTCGTGGGAGCTGCAAACGCACCAGCGTTCCTTGCCCAAGCGCACTTTCAATTTGTACTCGCCCCCCTGACTGGCGCACAAACCCATAGACCATCGATAAACCCAGACCACTTCCGCTGCCGGTCTGTTTGGTGGTGAAGAACGGCTCAAATACCTGGGCTTTGACCTCCTCTGACATACCATGACCACTGTCGATAACCTCCAGCGCCACCATGTCCTGTTTGCCCCCATCTGTGCGCACAACTCGCTGATTCCAGGTGCGGATCTTAATCGTGCCACTTTGCCCATCCATGGCATCCCGCGCATTCATCACCAGATTGATAATCGCATTCTCAAGTTGATTCACATCGATCCATGCAGGCCAGGCGGGGTGCTGCGCTTCAATCTCAAGCGTCAGGGCTGCGGGGAGCGAGTGACGAATCAGTGGGTCGAGATTTTCCAACAAGTTTTTCATCGAAACGGCGTGCGGATGCAGCGATTGCTTGCGAGAAAAAGCCAGCAAACGCTGAGTGAGCTGCGCCCCCCGCTCAGCGGCTTTTAAGGCTCGCTGGATGCGTACTGCGTCGGGTGAATCCACCGATGTCAGCTCAAGGCTGCCGATAATCACCGCCAGCAGATTATTAAAATCATGCGCCAGGCCACCGGTTAACTGCCCTACCGCTTTCATTTTTTGGCTGTGAACCAGCGCTTCTTCCAGCGCTTTGCGCTCGGTACGCTCCAGAACGACGTTCACCATGCCGCGCCCCGGCACTGGGCTAAAACGCAGCTCAATAGTGCGATTATCTGCCAGCCGCAGTTCTTGTGGTTTGGGTAGCGGGCGTGAGAGGTTTTCGAGAATATGCTCCTGCAAGGGCGTCACGTGTTTTAGCAGGCTTAAATAGTGTTGCCCACGCTGAAGCCGCTCTGCTGGAAGCCCCAGCAACAACGGATATTGCGGATTCCACACCACTAAGATCCCCTCGTTATCAAACAGGGCAAAACCGTCGCGCATCGCATGAAAAGTGGTTTCCAGTTGGGTGCTTTTTTCTTTGAGTAATTTAGAGGTGTGTTCAAGCGAAGCGGTATTACGTGCAAAAACGTTAAATGCTCGCGCCAGTTCGCCCAGTTCATCACGCCGCTGTAACGCCGGTACGCTGACATCCCGCTCGCCACGGGCCAGCCGCGTCATGGCATGGGAAATCGCCGTGAGATTTGAGCCAAGATTGCGGTAAATGTACCAGCCTGCAAAACCGGTGATCACCAGCGCCAGCAAGGCAAACAGACCGATAAAAGCAATCATCGATTGCAGCTCTTTATGGCTTTGATTCGTGCGGTTGAGCGACTCCTGCGCCACCTTTTGCACATACTGGTTGATGTCCTGATTCAGGAACGCCACTAGCGCTTTGATGTGATACATAAACCAGGCGATGCCTAAATCGCTGTTATCTAACGCCTGAGAAAGCGGCAGCAACTGGCGCAAATGCGCTGTGAACTCCTGCAATATGCCATCAACCAGTGGTGAATCGGCATGGGTCGGAAGCTGTGCCATCACTTCGGTAAGCTGCACCACGGTGGCTTTTGGGGAAGGCGTTTGAATGGCGATCAGAATCAGCCGGTCCATTTCGGTTAACAGCCGCGCTTCGGGAACGGCTAATCCGTCCCGGGCATTAATATCCTGAATATGATGCAAATAACTTTGGTTCTGATACAGCGCACTGAGTAGCGCATTACGTTCCAGATGGCGGCGATGGCCGAGTTCCAGCATGCGTGTCACGCTGCTTTCCAGCTCGTTGCTCCGCTCGGTAATGCGTTTGACCAACGCGGGTTCGTGGTGAGCTAAAGGCGCATTCGCCAGGTGATTAAGGGAGTTTTGCAACGCAAGCTGTGTTTGTTTCAAACGCTGCGCTTCACTTTGGTATTCCAGCGCACCAACCACCTGCGTGAGGCGCACCGCTGCCGTCGCCACATTCGCTGTATCCCGCGCCAGCTCCATGCTGCCAGACATGTCACTGAGCGTTTGTCCCTGAACCTGTTCTTGTAAACGGCTGGCGTGATTAAACCCCAGCACCGCCACGCCACACACCAACAATGTTACCGCCACCACCAGCAGGTTGAATGACAACAGGCGTCCTCGGGCGCTTGCGAAGAACGGTGTGCGGGGTGGTGACATGGTTGGCTCCTGGCTTCAGTGGCTTTAGTGTTGGTTATTTCCCCTCACCCTGGCCCTCTCCCAAGGGAGAGGGGATTGGATCGAGTATGGTTATGATTTTCTCCCTCTCCCCCAGGAGAGGGAATAATATGGTTTTCCCCCTCTCCAGGGGGAGAGAGAATAATACGGTTTTCCCCCTCTCCTGGGGGAGAGGGCTGGGGTGAGGGCCATCCCCGGCAATATGACAAATATGAACGGCTTTTGACATCTTCCATTTACCTGGGCGTGTTTAACTGCGAGCAATGAAAACTTCACCCGCAGGAGTCGCGCCATGAATCGCGTTCCCATTCTGGAGATGCGCAATATTGCCAAGTCATTCGGCAAGTTTTATGCGTTGAAAGGTGTCGACTTAACGGTATTCCCCGGTGAAATTCACGCATTAATGGGGGAAAACGGCGCGGGGAAAAGCACGCTGATGAAGATTTTGGCCGGTGCCTACACCGCCACCAGCGGCGAAATCCTGATTGAAGGTGTGCCTTACAGCATTAAGGGGCCAAAAGACGCACTCAGCGCAGGCATCACGCTGATTTATCAAGAGATGCAACTCGCCCCCAACCTGACGGTCGCCGAGAATATTTTCCTCGGCAGCGAGTTATCACGCGGCGGCCTGGTAAAGCGCAAAGAGATGGCGATGCAGGCCCAAACGGTTATTGACCGTCTGGGCGCGCAGTTTAAGGCCAGCGATTTAGTCTCACGCCTGACGATTGCCGAGCAGCAACAGGTGGAAATTGCCCGCGCACTGCACCGTAAGAGCCGCATTCTGGTGATGGATGAACCCACCGCCGCCCTCTCTTCTCGTGAAACTCACCGCCTGTTCGAGCTGATTATGCGACTGCGCGATGAAGGAATGGCGATTATCTATATCAGCCACCGCATGGCGGAAGTGTACGAACTTTCTGACCGCGTGAGCGTGCTGCGCGATGGGCAATACGTCGGCAGCCTGACGCGTGAAAATCTTAACGCCAATGAACTGGTGCGCATGATGGTGGGCCGCCCGCTGAGCGATCTGTTCAATAAAGAACGCGATATTCCACTGGGTAGCGTGCGTCTGAATGTTCACCACCTGACGGATGGGGCCAAAGTTCAACCGGTGAGTTTACAGGTGAAATCTGGCGAAATCGTCGGGCTGGCGGGTCTGGTCGGTGCCGGGCGTTCCGAACTGGCACAACTCATTTTCGGGGTGCGCAAATCCACCGGTGGGAGCATCGAAATTGACGGCAAACCCGTCAAGATTCATTCACCTCGTGAAGCTATTCACCACGGCATTGGCTTTCTCACAGAAAACCGCAAAGAGCAGGGTTTGTTCCTCGAACTCGCCGCACAAGACAACATCACCATGGCAACAATTGAGCGTGACGCGCACTACGGCTGGCTCGACCGCAAAAAAGCCCAGACCATTTCTGACGATGCCATCAGCCTGCTGAATATCCGCGTACCCCATGCACAAGTTCGCGCTGGCGGTTTATCCGGCGGCAATCAGCAAAAGTTGCTGATTTCGCGCTGGGTGGCGATCGGCCCGCGTATTTTGATCCTCGATGAGCCCACGCGCGGTGTCGATGTCGGCGCGAAAAGCGAGATCTACCGAATCATGAGCCAGATGGCAAAACAGGGCGTGGCGATCCTGATGATCTCCAGCGAATTGCCGGAAATCGTCGGGATGAGCGACCGGGTTTATGTGATGCGCGAAGGTAGCATTGCGGGCGAATTACACCCCGCCGACATCACTCAAGAAAATATTATGACGCTGGCAACCGGTGTCGAAGATGCCCACAAAAAGGCGGTTCACCATGGCAATTGATCAACGTAAAGCAACGCCGCTGGCGCCAACCACACCGCAACACGTCGGCAAATCCGCCTCGTTGAAAAAAGCGTTATTCGGCGATTTGATGCAAACCGTCGGTATTTTGCCGATTTTGATCCTGATCGTGGCGGTATTTGGTTTTATTACGCCGAACTTTTTTACCGAATCTAACCTGCTGAACATTGCCCGCCAGTCGTCGATCAATATCGTTCTCGCCGCCGGGATGACTTTCATTATTTTGACCGGCGGTATCGACCTTTCTGTCGGCTCGATTCTTGGTACCACGGCGGTGACAGCAATGGTGGTTTCGCTGATGCCGGGCTGGGAGTCGCTGTCGATTCCTGCCGCGCTGATGATGGGCACCGGGCTTGGATTGTTTAATGGCATGTTGGTCGCCTGGGCAGGATTACCGCCATTTATCGTCACGCTCGGCACCTATACCGCTTTGCGCGGTGCGGCCTATTTGCTGGCTGACGGCACCACGGTGATTAATTCCAATATCAATTTTGAATGGATTGGTAACTCGTATCTGGGACCGATTCCATGGCTGGTAGTGATTGCGCTGGCGGTGATTGTAGTGTGCTGGTTCATCCTGCGGCGCACCACGCTCGGCGTTCATATTTATGCGGTCGGCGGCAACATGCAGGCGGCACGTCTGACGGGGATTAAAGTCTGGATGGTTCTGTTGTTCGTTTATGGCATGAGCGGGCTGCTTTCAGGCCTGGGCGGTGTGATGAGCGCATCGCGATTGTATAGCGCCAACGGCAACCTCGGCGCAGGTTATGAGTTGGATGCCATTGCGGCGGTCATTCTCGGTGGCACCAGTTTTGTCGGCGGTATTGGCACGATAACCGGCACGCTGGTTGGCGCATTGATTATCGCCACGCTCAACAATGGCATGACGTTAATGGGCGTTTCGTATTTCTGGCAACTGGTGATCAAGGGTGCGGTGATCATCATTGCGGTGCTGATCGACAAATACCGTACCCGTCACCATCAAAGTGCATAGCTGTATCCATAACAACAAAACTCAACCCTACGTGAGGAAAACAACATGCGTTTAAAGCTAATAGCCGCCGCACTCCTGATTGCGAGCGCGCCATTTGTTCAGGCAAAAGAATTGAAATCCATCGGAGTGACGGTGGGCGATCTCGCCAACCCGTTCTTCGTGCAGATTACCAAAGGGGCGGAGCTTGAAGCCCGCAAACTTGCAGGCGATAACGTGAAAGTGACGCTGGTTTCCAGCGGTTACGATCTCGGCCAGCAGGTTTCTCAAATTGATAATTTTATCGCCGCCAAAGTCGACATGATAATCCTCAACGCGGCGGACTCTAAAGGGATCGGCCCTGCGGTAAAACGCGCGAAAGATGCCGGGATCGTGGTGGTAGCGGTTGACGTTGCCGCGGAAGGTGCGGATGCAACGATCACGTCGAACAACACCCAGGCGGGCGAAATGGCCTGTAAGTACATTTCGGATCGCCTGAAAAACAAAGGCAATGTGGTGATCATCAACGGGCCTCCGGTTTCCGCCGTGCAGAACCGTGTTGAAGGCTGCGAAACCGAGTTTAAAAAGCATCCAGAGATCAAAGTGCTTTCATCTAACCAGAACGCCAAAGGCAGCCGTGAAGGTGGCCTGGAAGTGATGACGTCATTATTGGCGGCGAATCCGAAGATCGACGGCGTATTTGCGATCAACGATCCGACCGCGATCGGCGCCGATCTGGCAGCGAAACAAGCACAACGTAATGAGTTCTTTATTGTTGGCGTGGATGGCAGCCCGGATGCGGAAGAAGCGCTGAAACGTGGTGGAAGTACGCTGTTTGTGGCGACGCCTGCGCAAGATCCGCAAGTGATGGCGGCGAAAGCGGTAGAGATTGGTTATGACATTCTGCAAGGCAAACCTGCGCCGAAAGAGCCGGTGCTGATCCCGGTGACAATGATCGATAAAAACAATATCGGGACGTATAAGGGCTGGACGGTGAAATAACCTTTTCCCCTCACCCCGGCCCTCTCCCAAAGGAGAGGGGGAAAACCGTACCGTCCCTTCTACCTACGGAGAGAGGGAAATCGTGAATCCCCTCTCCGCACTGTCCCCTCTCCCCGTGGGAGAGGGTTAGGGTGAGGGCGAAAGTGGCTTTCAGGAGACAAAATGAAACGCTCCGAAGTGAACGAGATCCTCTCACAGACGCGTCATTTCTTTATGCAGCACGACGTTCACCTGCCGCCATTTGCCTCATTTGACCTGGCAAAATGGCAGCAGGTGGATAAACAAATCTGGCAGGAAGTGTTCGATCTCAAATTGGGCTGGGACGTGACAGCGTTCGGCGGTAATAACTTTCTTACTCAAGGCCTGACGCTGTTCACGCTGCGTAACGGCTCACCCGATGGCACGCCGTATGCCAAATGCTATGCCGAAAAAATCATGCATGTGCGTGAAGGGCAGCTCACGCCAATGCATTTTCACTGGCGCAAACGCGAAGACATTATTAATCGCGGCGGCGGTAATTTGATTGTTGAGCTGTGGAATTCCGATCAGTTCGAGCAGACCGAAGAGACCGACGTCACGGTCGTTATCGATGGCTGCCGCCAGACCCATGCGGCGGGTAGTCAGTTGCGCCTCTCACCAGGGGAAAGCATTTGTCTCGTGCCGGGTATTTACCACAGTTTCTGGGGTGAGCCGGGCTATGGCGACGTGCTGGTTGGGGAAGTGTCGATGGTCAATGATGACGACCGCGACAACCGTTTTCTCAAGCCGCTCGAACGCTTTAATACCATCATCGAAGACGCACCCGTGCAGCAGTTGCTGTGCAACGAATATCGCCAACACCTTTAATTTATGTTCAAGGGGGATCCTCATGGCTTTAATTTCACTCGCAGATGGATTGGCTCATGCACGTGCAAACGGCTATGCATTAGGGGCGTTTAACGTGCTCGACAGCCATTTTCTGCGTGCCCTTTTTGCCGCTGCAAAGCAGGAAAACTCACCCTTTATTATCAACATCGCCGAAGTCCATTTTAAGTATGTGTCACTGGATTCGCTGGTTGAAGCCGTCAAATTCGAAGCGGCGCGCCACGATATTCCGGTGGTGCTCAATCTCGATCACGGTCTGCATTTTGAGGCGGTCGTTCGCGCTTTACGCCTTGGTTTTAGCTCTGTGATGTTCGATGGTTCTACACTTGAATATGAAGAGAATGTTCGCCAGACCCGTGAGGTGGTGAAGATGTGCCACGCGGTGGGAGTTTCGGTTGAAGCAGAGCTTGGCGCAGTAGGCGGTGATGAAGGCGGCGCGCTGTATGGCGAGGCCGACAGCGACAAATTCACCGACCCTTCTGTTGCGCGTGATTTTGTCGACAGAACCGGTATCGACACGCTGGCCGTCGCCATCGGTAATGCTCACGGCAAATATAAAGGCGAGCCGAAACTCGATTTTGATCGTCTGGCCGCTATTCGTCAGCAAACTGGCCTGCCGCTGGTGCTGCACGGTGGTTCAGGCATCAGCGACGAGGATTTCCGCAAAGCGATAACTCTCGGTATTCACAAAATCAATTTCTATACCGGGATGTCGCAGGCTGCTCTCGGCGCGATAGAGCAACGGATGAATCAACGACACGCCATTTATGACGAATACGCCGAGTTACTGCTGGGGATTGAAGAGGCGATTACTGACGTTGTCACCCAGCAAATGCAGGTTTTTGGCAGTTCAGGCAAGGCGTGAGGAGAGGTTATGAGTGAGCGCAGCGGGATTATTGCCGCCGGAAATATGTTGGTCGATCATGTGCATCAAATTGTGCAATGGCCGCAACGCGGGTGGCTTGCGGAAATTGTCCACAGTGAACGTTCAACCGGTGGCGCACCTTTAAACGTGTTGCTGACGCTGGCGAAAATGCACGTCGGCCTGCCGCTTCAGGCGGTGGGTCTGGTGGGCGACGACCACGACGGCGACTACATTATGGCGATGTTGGATCAGTATCATGTGAATCGCCAACACGTTCATCGCACCACTTTCGCGCCGACGTCGATGTCGCAGGTGATGACCGACCCGAGCGGACAGCGCACGTTTTTTCACTCACCGGGAGCCAATCGCCTGCTCGATTTACCCGCCTTTGACCGCCTTGAATCGTCGTTCAAAATCTTCCATCTCGGTTATTTATTACTGCTCGATAGTCTGGATATGGAAGACGCAGAATATGGCACGCGCAGCGCCAGATTGTTGGCGATGATGGCGCAGCAAGGCTACGAAACATCGCTTGATTTAGTCTCGCGCCAGGGCGACCCGCGCTATCGCCCGATGGTGCTCCCTGCCCTGCGCTGGCTGGATTATCTGGTGATTAATGAACTGGAAGCCGGTGAGTTTAGCGGGTTGGACATTCGCCACACTAATGGCTCACCCCATATCGAACATATCGCCCAGGCAGCAAACCAACTGCTGGAAGCGGGCGTGCGGCAACGCGTCGTTATTCACTGCCCAGAAGGGGCATGGGGTGTTGAACCAGGAAGTGAAGGGATTTGGGTGCCGTCGTTTACGTTAACTCAGAAAGAAATTATCGGCAGCGTCGGAGCCGGTGACGCGTTCTGCGCCGGAATATTATATGGCTGCCATGAAAAATGGCCGCTTATCGATAGTCTGAAATTAGCCCACGCCTGCGCCCGCGCGAATCTTTTATGCGCCAATGCGATTGATGGTGCAAAAACCCTGACGGAATTACAGATATTTATTAGTGATAATGGTTAATATTTATTAGACGTTCCATTAATAATAACGGCATCAATATATAGAATTTATTTTGCGAGAGAGATTCCAGAACAATGTAATTTTAAATAATAAATTACATTGTTAATTTCATTTAAAATAAATAAAAACTGCGTAAACTACGCGGCGGGTGCTTAGGGCTTTCAGTCCTGAGCATGAGTGAGGGATATTCTTTGAATCCAAGGAATAAGAAAGCCCCGGGCAACTTTGACGTTAACCCGAGGCTATCCCTCAACCCTAGACAAGTTGAGATTAGCCTCTTACTCGCCGCAAGGCAAGGAGTAACAGGCATGAAGCCGACAAAAACTGTTGTCATTTGTTTATTAAATTATACTCGTCATAATTCAAGCCGCATTATTTTCCGCCTGAATAACATCTGCCGAAAATACATAACCTATGCCACGAATAGTTTTAATTAATGCAGGCTGGTGTGGGTTTATTTCTATTTTCCTGCGCAAGCGCATAATGAGCACATCTATAGTCCTGTCGAATACTTCGAGGCTTTCGCTGTGAGTCAGCTCCAGCAATCTTTCACGCGATAGTACTTTGCGCGCGTTTTGCATCAGCGCCAGTAATAAGCCGTATTCGCCCTGGGTTAGGTCAATCTGTTCAAGCTGTGGGTTTAAAAGCTGGCAACGTTCGGTATCCAGTCGCCAGCCATTGAAATGCAGGCCACTGGTTTTTGTTGTGGTTGTTTCAATCGCAAGCGCCCCGCTGCGGCGCAGCACGGCTTTGACGCGCGCCACCACCACACGCGGGTTAAACGGTTTGGCGATGTAATCATCTGCGCCCATTTCCAGCCCGACAACCACGTCGGATTCGCTACCCAGCCCGGTTAGCATCACCACCGGTAAATCCGGGCGCTGGCGCTGAATGTGTTGCAGCACAAGCAGCCCATTGATATCAGGTAGGATCATATCCAGCAGCACCAGCGCGATTTCCGGTTGTTGGGTTATCGCTGTCAGCGCATCGTTCCCCGAATGGCAAACCCTCACCTCAAAGACGTGTTCATTGAGCACATCGCGCAGCACGTCACAAATTGCCAGATCGTCATCCACCAGCAAAATGGCAGGCTTCATGGTTCATCTCCGTGGAGGATGCAGGGGTGAAATAATCATTGTGGGTGATAGTTGAAGGAGTGCCGCATACCCATGCTGAATTTTCAACCAGTGTCACAAACCCTGCTTAAGTCGACACGTCACTTTTGACGATGACCTGTTTTTCGTCAGAGTTTTGCTGCTTTTATCGCCGTAAGATGCCTGCAATCCCCTTTCTTTTTTGTGGCATAGATAATGCATTACTTCGGGGAGATGTGATCAGCTGTTTAGTGTCACACACATTTAGCAGCATTGACTGGAGCAACACTGATGAAAAAAGTCGTCACGGTTTGCCCCTATTGTGCCTCAGGTTGCAAAATCAACCTCGTGGTCGATAACGGCAAAGTCGTCAAGGCGGAAGCGGCTCAAGGTAAAACTAACCAGGGCGATCTTTGCCTGAAGGGTTACTACGGCTGGGATTTTATTAACGATACTAAAATCCTCACCCCGCGCCTGAAATCACCGATGATTCGTCGCGAGAAAGGCGGCAAACTCGAAAATGTTTCCTGGGATGAAGCACTGAACTACGTCAGCACTCGTCTTAGCGAAATCAAAGCGAAACACGGCTCCGATGCCATCATGACCACCGGTTCTTCCCGTGGTACTGGCAACGAAACCAACTATGTGATGCAAAAATTTGCGCGCGCCGTTATTGGTACCAATAACGTTGACTGCTGCGCACGCGTCTGACACGGCCCATCGGTTGCAGGTCTGCACCAATCGGTCGGTAACGGCGCTATGAGCAACTCAATCGTCGAGATTGAGGATACCGATTTAGTGTTTGTGTTCGGGTACAACCCGGCAGATTCACACCCTATCGTTGCTAACCGCGTGATTCGTGCGAAGCAAAAAGGGGCGCAAATCATAGTTGTCGATCCACGCAAAATTGAAACCGCGCGCATCGCCGATATGCATTTGCAGTTAAAAAATGGTTCTAACATCGCCCTGCTTAACGCAATGGCGCATGTGATTATTGAAGAAAACCTGTATGACCAGTCCTTCGTGGCTGCCCGTACCGAAGGTTTCGACGAGTATCGCAAAATTGTTGCAGGCTACACGCCTGAATCCGTTGAAGAAATTACTGGCGTGAGCGCGTCGGAAATTCGCAACGCAGCGCGTATGTATGCAAACGCAAAAACAGCCACGATTCTGTGGGGCATGGGCGTGACCCAGTTCTATCAGGGCGTGGAAACCGTTCGCTCGCTGACAAGTCTTGCGCTGATGACCGGTAATCTGGGTAAACCAAACGTGGGTGTAAACCCGGTTCGTGGTCAGAACAACGTGCAGGGCGCTTGCGATATGGGCGCACTGCCGGATACCTATCCGGGCTACCAGTACGTGAAAGATGAAGCAAGCCGCGAGAAGTTCGCGAAAGCCTGGGGCGTAGATTCTTTACCTGCGCACACCGGTTATCGCATCAGCGAATTGCCACACCGCGTCGCCCATGGCGAAGTGCATGCGGCGTACATCATGGGTGAAGATCCGCTGCAAACGGATGCGGAGCTTTCAGCCGTGCGTAAGGCGTTTGAAGATCTCGAACTGGTGATTGTACAAGACATCTTCATGACCAAAACCGCGGCTGCGGCCGATGTGATTTTGCCGTCCACCTCCTGGGGTGAACATGAAGGCGTTTACACCGCCGCTGACCGTGGTTTCCAGCGCTTCTTTAAAGCGGTAGAACCGAAGTGGGATTTGAAAACGGACTGGCAAATTATCAGTGAAATCGCCACCCGTATGGGTTACCCGATGAGCTACAACAACACCCAGGAAATTTGGGATGAGTTGCGTGGCTTGTGCCCTGACTTCTATGGTGCTACCTACGAGAAAATGGGCGAATTGGGTTATATCCAGTGGCCTTGCCGCGATGTCGCGGAAAGCGACCAGGGAACTTCGTTCCTGTATGACGGTAAGTTCGACCGTGAAAATGGTCTGGGTGAATTCTTTACCTGTGACTGGGCGCCGCCAATCGACAAAGTCACCGAAGAGTACCCAATGGTGCTTTCAACGGTGCGTGAAGTGGGCCACTACTCTTGCCGTTCAATGACCGGTAACTGTGCGGCACTGGCAGCCCTGGCGGATGAACCTGGATACGCGCAAATCCACATCGACGATGCTGCTCGTTTGGGTATCGAAGATGAAGCGCTGGTGTGGGTTAATTCCCGCAAAGGTCGCGTCATCACGCGTGCGAATGTGAGCGAACGTCCGAATAAGGGCGCGGTTTACATGACGTATCAGTGGTGGATTGGTGCCTGTAACGAGCTGGTGACAGAAAACCTCAGCCCGATTACCAAAACGCCTGAGTACAAATACTGTGCCGTGCGTGTGGAGCCGATTGCCGATCAGCGCGCCGCCGAACAGTATGTGATTGACGAGTACAGCAAGCTAAAAGCTAGCCTGCGTGAGAGCGCGGCGGGCTGATTTTAGTCGGCGTAGAGAGTCTAAAAGCACCGGAGATTTCTTCGGTGCTTTTTTTTAAAACTCAAATCGCGAAGGCGGCACGCCAAACAATTGCCGGAAGGCATAAGTAAACGCCGACGTACTGCTATAGCCCAGATTCAACGCCACCTCCGTCACCGGCTTATGCTGGCGCAGCATCACAATCCCCTGCAATAAGCGCATCCGCTGCTTCCAGCTATTAAACGGCATTCCCGTTTGCTGACTAAAATGGCGGGAGAAAGTGCGTTCCGACATGTTCATGCTTTTTGCACATTCGTCCTGAGTATGAGGAAGATGCGGTGAATTCTGCATGGAAAAACAGAGCTTACGCCAGCGTTCATCTAACGGCCAC
Organism: Buttiauxella selenatireducens; assembly: GCF_031432975.1. Classification (GTDB taxonomy): domain Bacteria; phylum Pseudomonadota; class Gammaproteobacteria; order Enterobacterales; family Enterobacteriaceae; genus Buttiauxella; species Buttiauxella selenatireducens. The sequence goes on from NZ_CP133838.1 coordinate 4,814,935, forward strand.
GGTAGCGCGAATTGGGCTTCCGGCAGGTCTTCAATCAACTCCAGCAACACCAAAAGCAGCCGATCGTCTTTACTTGCGATGTCGTAAAGCCTGGGAACATGCAAAGTCACGTGGTGAATCAACTCGCGCACCACGTTGTTGACCAGCAGCACCCGGCACTGGCTTTGTTGCAAGATGGGAACGTCGGGTTGAACATCCAGGCTTTCCAGAAAAACATCATCCAGCGCCCACACTTCATGTTCGATGTTGGCCTGGATCCACATGCCATACAGCGTTGGGATCACCCAGCTTGTGCCATTCACCGCAATACGCATATTGCCAGCACGTGCGAATAAAAATTGCGCGAAGGAGTGCGTGTGCGGCGCAAAATGCGTTCCGCTATACATGGTGTATGAACGGCTGTGAATTGGGCGTGGCAACTCTTTTAAATCAACAACATCCATCGGCAAAGGTGGCCGTTTATCTTTCAGGATCATGGCATGTTTTCAGATTGGCGGGTATTCGATACATATTGACAGCTAATGAGGATTAACGCCAAGGGAGAGCTGCAATAATAACGTCACTCGGAAACGCCGCATCGCGGCAAACCTCCTTCTTTCTTTTTCGCAGGTTCACCATGTCTGATTCAAAAAACAGCCGCCTTGCTCTTGCAGGGCTTGCCTTTATTACGCTGGTCTGGAGCTTTCACTGGATTGTGCTGAAATCAGTGATGCAATACATGGGCGCGTTTGATATCACCGCCCTGCGCTGTTTACTCGGCGCGATATTGCTGCTGATTCTGGTGAAAGTACGCAGCGGCAAGCTCAAGCCGCCGCCGTTTAAATCCACTCTATTGATTGCGATGCTGCAAACCGTTGGCATGAATGGTTTGTCGCAGCTGGCGCTAATTAGCGGCGGCGCAGGGAAAGTGGCCATTCTAACTTACACCATGCCGTTCTGGGCAATATTGCTGGCAGTACCGCTGTTGAACGAACGTATTCGCCGGATTCAGGGTGCATTTATGGCCGTCGCCCTGATTGGGTTAGTGTTGATTCTGCAACCCTGGAATATAACAGGCTCGTTATTAAGCCCGATTCTGGCGCTGCTTTCTGGCCTTAGTTGGGCGGCTAGCGCACTGGTTATCAAGAAGATGTATCAGCGCCAGCCCCATCTGAATTTGCTCTCATTAACCGCCTGGCAAATGCTTTATGGGGCGCTGGTGCTGTGCGTTCTGGCGATCATCTTCCACCACCAGCCGATTGTATGGAACGGCTATGTGGTGGGCGCGCTGGCCTACTGCGCGATTCTCGCCACCGCCATCGCCTGGGTGACGTGGCTGTTTGTTCTCAAACATTTATCCACGGCAGTCGCCAGTATGAGCACCCTCGCCATTCCCTTATTAGGCGTGCTGTTTGCCTGGTGGTTGTTAGGCGAAGTGCCCAATACTCTCGAAGGTGCCGGGATTGTACTTATCGTTCTCGGGCTATGCGGCATTAGCTTTAGCGGGAAGAAAACGTTAGTGGAAGAGATTGAAGAGTATCCGTGGTAATCACGCCGCATAAAGCAAACGGCATCTTCATAGTGTGATTAAGATGCTGTTCCAAAATACTCCGGTTTATCAATACCCTCTCTGTGCAACAACCTCGCCAAATACGCTCTCCTTGCTGGATTTATTGATTAGATTTTCAACAATTTAATTAATGCGTGATCTGTCGCCCAAAAAGTAAACAAAGCCCTCAAAAGCCCTATTATTAACGTTTGCTTGACATATTATTAACATCCTACAAGGAGAAAAAAAGCCATGAGCCAAATACATAAACACGCCATTCCCGCAAATATTGCGGACAATTGCCTGATAAACCCGGAGCAATACCAGTCCATGTACCAACACTCGGTACATGATCCCGATGCATTCTGGAGCGAACAAGGGAAGATCCTTGATTGGATCAAACCTTATAAAAAGGTGAAAAACACCTCTTTCGCCCCTGGTAACATCTCTATCAAATGGTATGAAGACGGCACCCTGAATCTGGCCGCCAACTGCCTGGACAGGCATCTGAAAGATCGCGGTGATCAAACGGCGATCATCTGGGAGGGCGACGATGCCACTCAGAGTAAAACCATTACTTATCGCGAACTGCATCGCGAAGTGTGCCGTTTTGCCAATACCCTGGTAGAGCTGGGCATCAAGAAAGGCGATGTGGTCGCAATTTATATGCCGATGGTGCCGGAAGCCGCCGTTGCAATGCTGGCCTGTGCGCGTATCGGCGCGGTGCATTCGGTGATTTTTGGTGGTTTCTCACCGGAAGCGGTCGCGGGCCGTATTATCGACTCCAACTCTCGTCTGGTGATTACCGCCGATGAAGGCGTACGTGCCGGGCGTTCTATTCCACTGAAGAAAAACGTCGACGACGCGCTGAAAAACCCAGGCGTTAAAACCGTTGAGCACGTTGTGGTTCTGAAACGTACCGGTGGAAATGTGGAGTGGCATGAAGGCCGCGATCTGTGGTGGAACGAACTGGTTGAAAAAGCCAGCACACACCACCAGCCAGTGGAGGTCAACGCTGAAGATCCGCTGTTTATCCTTTACACCTCCGGTTCAACCGGCAAGCCGAAAGGCGTGCTGCACACCACGGGTGGCTATCTGGTGTATGCCGCCACCACCTTTAAATATGTATTCGATTACCACCAGGGCGACGTTTACTGGTGTACCGCAGACGTGGGTTGGGTCACCGGCCACAGCTACCTTCTTTACGGCCCGCTGGCGTGCGGTGCCATCACGCTGATGTTTGAAGGCGTACCAAACTGGCCAGCACCAAACCGCATGGCGCAGGTGGTTGATAAGCATAAAGTGAATATTCTCTACACCGCACCGACGGCGATTCGTGCGCTGATGGCTGAAGGCGATAAAGCGATTGAAAATACCGATCGTTCGTCGCTGCGCATTTTGGGTTCGGTGGGTGAGCCTATCAACCCGGAAGCGTGGGAATGGTACTGGAAGAAAATCGGTAACGAAAAATGCCCGGTGGTTGATACCTGGTGGCAGACCGAAACCGGCGGTTTCATGATTACCCCAATTCCCGGTGCGACCGAGCTGAAAGCAGGTTCCGCCACACGCCCATTCTTTGGCGTTCAGCCCGCTTTAGTGGATAACGAAGGTAATCCGCAACAGGGTGCAACCGAAGGCAACCTGGTGATCACCGATTCGTGGCCAGGCCAGGCGCGCACGCTGTTTGGCGACCACGAACGTTTCGAGCAGACCTATTTCTCGACGTTTAAAAATATGTACTTCAGCGGTGACGGCGCGCGTCGTGACGAAGACGGTTATTACTGGATTACCGGACGCGTGGACGACGTGCTGAACGTTTCCGGTCACCGTCTGGGCACCGCAGAAATCGAGTCAGCCCTGGTGTCGCACCCGAAAGTCGCTGAAGCGGCGGTGGTTGGCATCCCGCATAACATTAAAGGCCAGGCGATTTACGCGTATGTGACGCTAAACCACGGCGAAGAACCGACACCTGAGCTGTATACCGAAGTGCGTAATTGGGTCCGCAAAGAGATTGGCCCACTTGCCACACCGGATATCCTGCACTGGACTGATTCACTACCGAAAACCCGCTCTGGCAAAATTATGCGCCGCATTTTGCGCAAAATCGCCGCCGGCGATACCAGCAACCTTGGTGATACTTCAACGCTTGCCGATCCGGGTGTTGTTGAGAAGCTGCTGGAAGAAAAACAAGCCATTACCATGCCTTAGTCGCTCTTCCTCTCCCTCCGATTTCTCCCTCTCCCTGTGGGAGAGGGTCGGGGTGAGGGGAATACAATCAACATAACGCCCTCACCCTAGCCCTCTCCCCCAGGAGAGGGAAAATAAAAACCACAACCTTACCTCTGGAGAATCTGTGATGAATAACATTTATCAACAGATAGAAGACAGTGAGCATTTCAGGGAGTTAGTCGCTAAACGGCAACGGTTTGCCACCATTTTATCTCTCATCATGCTGGTGATTTACGTCAGCTTTATTTTGCTGATTGCGTTTGCTCCCGGCTGGTTGGGCACGCCTTTACACGAAGGCACCACCGTGACACGTGGCATTCCCATTGGTGTTGGTGTGATTCTGATCTCTTTCTTCCTGACGGGCGTTTACGTCTGGCGGGCGAACGGCGAATTTGACCGCCTGAATAATGCCGTTGTGCGCGAGGTGAAGGTATCATGAAACGTCTTTTCGGCCTCCTTGCCGCACCGCTCCTGAGCCTGCCTGCGTCTGCCTTTGCGGCTGATGCGATTACGGGGGCTGTGCAACGCCAGCCAACCAACTGGCAGGCGATCATTATGTTCATCATTTTCGTCGCCTTTACTTTAGGCATTACTTACTGGGCGTCCAAACGCACCCGCACCCGTAGCGATTACTACACCGCTGGCGGCAATATCACGGGCTTCCAGAATGGCCTGGCGATTGCGGGCGATTATATGTCTGCCGCGTCGTTCCTCGGGATTTCGGCGCTGGTATTTACCTCTGGCTACGACGGCCTGATTTACTCACTGGGCTTTTTGGTCGGCTGGCCGATTATTCTGTTCCTGATTGCTGAACGCCTGCGAAACCTGGGCAAATACACCTTTGCGGACGTGGCGTCGTATCGCCTGAAACAAGGGCCAATTCGTATTCTGTCGGCCTGTGGTTCACTGGTCGTCGTGGCGCTGTACCTGATTGCTCAGATGGTGGGCGCGGGCAAACTGATCCAACTGTTGTTCGGCCTGAACTACCACGTTGCGGTGGTGCTGGTTGGCGTGTTGATGGTGATGTACGTGCTGTTTGGCGGCATGCTGGCAACCACTTGGGTGCAAATCATCAAAGCAGTACTGTTGCTGTTCGGCGCAAGTTTCATGGCCTTTATGGTAATGAAACACGTCGGCTTTAGTTTCAACAATTTGTTCGCTGAAGCGATCGCAGTCCATCCGAAAGGCATCGCCATCATGAGCCCTGGCGGGCTGGTGAAAGACCCAATATCAGCGCTTTCGCTGGGATTAGGTTTGATGTTTGGTACCGCCGGTTTGCCACATATTCTGATGCGTTTCTTCACCGTAAGCGATGCTCGCGAAGCTCGTAAAAGCGTGCTTTATGCCACCGGTTTCATGGGTTATTTCTACATCCTGACCTTTATCATCGGCTTTGGCGCAATCATGTTGGTGGGGGCAAACCCGGCCTTTAAAGATGCGGCTGGCGCATTGATTGGCGGCAATAACATGGCAGCGGTTCACCTGGCTGATGCCGTGGGTGGCAGCTTGTTCTTAGGCTTTATTTCGGCAGTCGCCTTCGCCACGATTCTGGCAGTGGTCGCCGGTTTAACGCTTGCAGGTGCGTCAGCGGTGTCGCATGACCTCTACGCTAACGTATTCCGCAAAGGGGCATCTGAACGTGATGAGCTGAAAGTGTCGAAAATCACCGTTCTGGTGCTGGGTGTGGTGGCTATCCTACTGGGGATTTTGTTCGAGAAACAAAACATCGCCTTCATGGTCGGCCTGGCGTTCTCGATTGCGGCGAGCTGTAACTTCCCTATTATTTTGCTCTCAATGTACTGGTCAAAACTGACCACACGTGGCGCGATGGTAGGTGGTTGGCTCGGCTTGCTGACTGCGGTCATTCTGATGGTCCTCGGCCCAACGGTTTGGGTACAGGTTCTCGGTCACGCTTCAGCCATCTTCCCGTATGAATACCCTGCGCTGTTCTCGATTCTGGTGGCGTTTGTCGGTATCTGGGTATTCTCCATCACCGATAACAGCCCTGAAGGCAATCTGGAACGTGAGAAATTCCGTGCTCAGTTCATCCGTTCCCAAACCGGGATTGGTATCGAACAAGGTCGCGCACACTGATCGTTTTGCCCTTCCCGGCTCGCCTGAGCCGGGAAATTTCTCACCGATCGACTTCGCATTTTCCCTCGCTCAATACGCCGTTGCTCACAGTTTTCCGCCCAACAAAAGTGATTCGCGTCACAGAGAATTTCTCCATTTTGCGAGATTGATCGCGAGTTTAGCCATTGCCAGTCGTAGCGCGGTTTTGCGCGCCGATTGCCGCACGACAATCCCATTCCACCTTCATATGATTATCTCAACAGGCTCGCGGCGAACTCACGTAACCGTTCAGCATTGAGCAGTAATGAAACATAGTGCGGGCTGCCTGCTGGCGGCGAATCAGCCCAACGTTCCAGCGTATCGGCAAAACGCAGCAGTGTTTCCCGATGCCCGGTGGACGTCTTTAACACCTGGGCGGCATCACCGTAATGTTCGCTCATTTGCATGTCACTGACAGCGAAAGCAACGCGTGAGAACAGCTGGCCGTACATTTCGGCGTTACGCCAGGCGGCTTCAAGGCGTTCCAGCGTGTCGTTGGGGCAGGTGATGCGTAGTTCGCGGAGTTGTTGTACCGCAGAGGTTGCAAGAAACTGGGCGCTCTCTTTTTCAAGTCCAATCAACTGGCGTTGATCGGCGCCGAGTTTAGGGTCGTCTTTTGGAAACAGCGGCTGAAAAGCCTGTACCCAGTTGGCGCTACGAATGTCGGTATGCAGCAGTTGCTGCGCCTGAGCATAGCTTTCCGGGATTTGGCTTTGGTAGTGCATGCGCCGCCCGAGAAGATTCGGTGTTTTGCATAGCCAGTCGTAACTTGAGGTGTACAAATCGCTAAAACGCTGGCGGTCCAGCTTGCTGTGGAAACCCAGTTTTTGCTGCTCAATCCAGCGGTCAATGACAGAAGAAGGCGCGGTGTTATTCGCGGCATTTAAGCCGAAAAGATTGATGGCATTAGCAGAATCCATCGTCAGACCGTCAGGCAGCCACTGCCAGGCAACGCGTGATGTGATGGTTTCGATGTTGTGGTCAGCGAGGCTGGTCGCCCAGCTTAAACGCCCCTGGATTTCATCGCCCAGATAACAGGGCAGGATCGTCCAGCCGTAGCCGGTGCCCCAGAGATCGTATTCGATCCATTTTTTACGCCCGCTGAGCGCCACAATATGCGGGTGGTTAGCAAAACCGGGATGGTAATCCAGTTCCGTGGCTTTTATCGACGCGCGTACATCATCCGGCAGGCCGGATAACACGCGAGAAAGTTGTTGGCGCGGCCAACTGGTATCAATGAAATCGCGCAGAATGAGTTTTTTACCCTGAGCCCGTAACAGGCTCCAGACGTGATGCAGGCTTTGCTGCCAGCCGTCGGTCTGAAACTGCGGGGTGGTCAGGCTCAATATCAAACCGCTGAGGTGCGGTAATAACGGTAATAACCGGGTCAATATCGACGAATAAAACTGTTTCCAGAAATCGGGCGTACTGCGCTCATCAAAAGAAAACTCAGGAAATTTACGTCTGATGATGTCATCGGTCGGCGCGGCTTCGCCTTGTAGCCAAAAGCTGAGGTTATTCTCCTGCAAATAAGCACTGACCTTTTTTAAATATTGCAGGGCGTTTTTTTGCTGGTGAATAAGATTTTCAACGTCGTGGCGGTAACTCAACGGTGACGGTGTTGCCAGCAGCGAAAGCAACTCCTGCTGATGAAGAATAATGCCGGTAAAACCGTGAACTCTGGCGGCATTGACACAAGAAACAAACCACGGCCAGTGCCAAATAAACGGGCTGTTTAACTCCATTAATTGATGCGGAACCAGTTTCATACGCATTACCGGAAATAAAGCCAGGTTGGAATTGTAGGGTGGATAAACGTCAGCGTCATCTACCCCTTATTGAATATGAGGATATTATGAAAAAATATGCGTTGGTGGGAACCGGTGGCCGAGCGGGCTTATATATCGAAGCGATCGGTGGAAAATGGAAAGACAATGCGCAGTTAGTCGCGTTTTGCGACACCAATCAGACGCGCATGAATTACGCCAATAAGCTGCTGACCAACACAGGCGCGGCGCAGGCGTCCACCTGGAAAGCTGCGGATTTCGAAACCATGATCCGCGAAACGCGCCCGGATATTGTCATTGTCACCACCATGGACCGAACGCATGACGATTACATCGTGCGAGCGCTACACGCTGGTTGCGATGTGATTACCGAAAAACCGATGACCATTGATGAGCAGCGCGCCCTGCGCATTCTGGATGCCATCGAACAGACTGGCCGGGAAGTGCGCGTCGCATTTAATTATCGTTATGCGCCGCACCACAGCAAAATCCGTGAACTGCTGATGGATGAAACCATTGGTGAAGTGTTCTCGGTGCATTTCGAATGGTTACTCAACACCGAACATGGTGCGGATTATTTCCGTCGCTGGCACCGCGAAAAACGTAACAGCGGCGGCCTGCTGGTGCATAAATCCACCCATCACTTTGACCTGATGAACTTCTGGCTGGGCAGTTATCCGGAACGGGTATATGCGGAAGGCGGACTGCGTTTTTACGGCAAAGAGAATGCAGAAAAGCGCGGTGTTTCGCAGTTTTATCCACGAGCCCATGGTTTTGCTGCGGCCAAAGATGACCCGTTTGCGCTACACATGGAGGACAATGCGCAGCTCAAGGCGCTGTATCTGGAAGCGGAACATGAAGACAATTATTTCCGCGACCAGAGCGTATTCAGCGACGGGATTAACATCGAAGACACCCTGTCGGTGATGGTTAAATACCAAAACCAGGTGCAGATGACCTATTCACTGAACGCATATTTGCCGTGGGAAGGGTTGAACGTGGTGTTCAACGGCAGTCGCGGGCGGCTTGAGATGAAACTGGTGGAGATGTCTTACGTCAATGCTGGCGGCGAACGTGAAAATGAAGGCAGTCTGGAAAGCTGTGACATCACCGTGTTCCCCATGTTTTCAGCACCTTACAAAGCCGATTTCAGTATTGGCGCGGGTGGACACGGCGGTGGCGATAACGCGATGCTGGCCGACTTATTCGGCGAACCGGGTCACGACCCACTCAAACGTGCCGCCGATCACCATGATGGGGCGATGTCGATCCTGACCGGTATTGCCGGGAATATTTCGATGCAACAACAGCGCCCGGTTTGTTTTAAAGAGTTTGAGCTGGTTTCACGGCTAAAAAGTAAGTAAGCACTTACTGGGTGATGTCGGGTAGTGCTTCACTGCCCGACATCACATTCACGATTAAAGCTATAATCATCAAGAATAATATCGCTAAATATCAACTAGTTAAAAACCTATCTTACGTTCATCCACATTACCCATGCATCAACAGTTTCCATACTTTTTATCTATGGCACCTTATGCAATAAAACCATTTCAAATCAGTGGTTTATTTGTGGTTTTCACAATATCAAAAAAGGAAATCACGATGGGATGTAACAGAAATGCGGCTGTAGATCACGCCAGAGGGCACGCAAACGCCAGCTCTCATGGTCGTTGTGCTGAATACACCAGAGAAGCGATCAATGCAGGCGGAGTCGAAATTGGCCACACCAATTCAGCTAAAGACTATGGAGTATTGTTGGAGAACGCAGGTTTTAGAGCTATAGGCAAAGGAGAAAATTTACTCGCTGGAGATGTTGTCGTCATTCAACCCTATCCAGGCGGAAACCGGAACGGGCATATGGCGATTTTTGATGGCACCACCTGGTACTCTGATTTTCGCCAGCGTGATATGTGGGCAGGGCCTGGCTATCGCAGTTCTCATCCTTCGTATGTTATCTACAGGAAAAATTAATGCGTGCATTATTGCTGGTATCACTCCTGCTAATGGGTTGCACCACTCGCGCACAGACGCCCAAAGCAACCGTCCGCGATTTTTATCATTTTTACTTAACGGATTTTGTCTCTGACGGTAACGAGAACCCGCTGACTTCCGCCAAAATGCAGCAGTACGTCGCGAAAGAAACGCTGACAAGGCTTAAAGCCATTCAGGATATCGAAGAGCAAGAGATCGTAGAGGCGGACTATTTCACTTACTGCCAGGATTATGCTGCCGAATGGATACCCGCTCTTGAAGTCGGAACCGCCAGAGACGATGCAGGGGGTAAAGTGCTGGATGTCTGGCTGGGTATTGAGGGGGGCAAAAAACTTAAGCTTCGCGACTATCTGCGCCAGGAAGACGGGAATTGGAAAATCTACCGGGTGGTGGATGTTTCGAACGGGTTTGAGCAAAACATATTTGATGATAAAGCGATTAGTGCGGCCAAAGCCCACGCAGCCACGCTCTCCAAAAACTAGCGATGAAATGTCGGGTAGTGCTTCACTGCCCGACACAATATTCACAGCTCATACCCAATGGATTTCGAGTTGTAGGCAGGCGGCAAGAGAAGGAGTCCCGAATCACTTACTTAAGTAAGTGATTCGGGCGAGTGACCGCAGCCAACGCACATACAGCTTGAAAGACGAAGGGTATATTAGAACATCAACCAACTCACAACGGGTGCCAGCACCACCAAAACGACGCCGGAAAACATCATCACCAAACTGGCAACCACGCCTTCCTGCGGACCCAGCTCGTAAGAACGCGCAGTGCCCGCGCCGTGAGAAGCGGCACCGAAGCCAGCCCCTTTTGCCATCCCTTCACGAATCGCAAGACGCAAAAACAGCACATCACCGACCGCCATTCCAAATACGCCGGTCACTACCACAAACAGCGCCACGAGTTCAGGTTGCCCGCCGAGAGGTTTTGCCGCCGCCAGAGCAAAAGGTGTGGTAATCGAGCGCACCGCAAGGCTGCGCTGGATTTCATCCGACAAAGTAAATAACCGTGCCAGCCAGACCGAACTGGTCACCGCCACAACCGTTGCGGTGATAACGCCTGCGGTGAGTGACATCCAGTGACGTTTTATCACCTTGAGATTGTCATAAACCGGTACAGCAAATGCGATTGTCGCCGGGCCAAGTAGCCACAGCAGCCAGTGCGCTTCACCCATGTAGCTTTGATAGGAGATATGGCCAAAAATGAGCATTGCCACCAGCAGTAATGGGGTCAAAACCAGCGGCATTAACGGCAGTTTGCGAAAGCGGCGATAGAGTTTTTTATTGGCAAAATAGAGCCCGAGAGTGATCACCAGGCACAGAATACTCAACTGGAAATTATTCACAGCTTAGCCTGTCTGCGCGCTTCTCGCGCCAGTTCAAAACGGTAGACCTTATCCACCACCAGCGCGGTTGCACCGAGCACCAGCGTAGTGCTGATAGCAATGACCAGGAAAATGCGCCAGCCATCAACCATCAGCAGTTCAGCGTAATTCACCACCGCGACCACCGCAGGCACAAAGAACAGCAACATTTCAGCCAGTAACCAGCGAGAGCCTGCACGCACCCATTTCAGCGGCACCACACGGCAAACGATCAGCGCCAACAGCAGCAACATCCCGACCAGGTTTGCAGGCAGCGGCAAATGCCACCATTCCACTAACTGCTGAGCAAAAACAAACAATCCCGCGTATAGAGCAACTTGTACTGGCACTTGCATACGGCGAAAAATAACCGGCGTAAATCCACGTATCGCCACATACATGAGAGTGGCACTCCAAAAAAATATGAGGAGGCGATTATAGTTAGCCAACGTCATTGAAAGAAATGAATTAAAATCATCAGAGGTATAGTCAACGGGAATAGTTATGGACATCAGGACACTGCGTTATTTTGTTGAGGTGGTTCGCCAGCAAAGTTTTACCCGCGCTGCCCAGAAGATGTTCGTCACTCAGCCGACCATCAGCAAAATGCTGCGCAATCTCGAAGATGAACTCGGCTGCACGCTGCTGATTCGTGATGGACGAAAACTCTTACTGACGGATACCGGTGAGGTGGTTTACCAACACGGTTTGGCTATTTTGGCGGAATTTCGCCAGTTGGAAGCCGAATTGGGTGACATTAACCATCTCAACAAAGGCGTGCTGCGCCTCGGCATTCCTCCTATGGTCGGCATGTTAATGGCGGGGCCCATTAGCCTGTATCGCCAGCGTTACCCGGGCGTCGAGCTGAAAATTTCTGAATTTGGCGGTTTGACGGTGCAACAGGCGGTGCTTAATGGCGAGCTGGATTTAGCCATGACCGCCCTTCCGGTAGAAGACGAGCATACGTTCTGCACGTTGCCCTTGGTCCAGAATCCGCTCTGCGTTTTGGTACCGCGTTCAGGCCCGTGGACGACACGCGAAAGTATCGACCCTGGCGAACTGGCCGCTCATCCGTTACTCATCTACAACGAAGATTTCGCATTAAGCCGCCAGTTAATTCAGCTGTTTCAGGAGCATGGATTTACACCACGTATTGCGGTGCGCAGCGGGCAGTGGGATTTCCTCGCCGCCATGGTGCAGGCCGGTGTCGGGATTGCGATTTTGCCAGAGACTATTTGCCAGCGGCTTGATAAAAACACGCTGATGTGGCTGCCGTTAAACAGCGATTTGACGTGGCAACTGGCGATGATTTGGCGCGAAGGTGTTTATATTTCGCATAGCGCTCAGGCGTGGATTTCATGCTGTAAGGAGTTTTGGCCGGAGCATCCGTAGGATGCCCTCACCCCAACCCTCTCCCACAGGAGAGGGAGAAAACCGTCCCCAATGATTTTGCCGAGCTGTCCCTTCTCCCTCAGGAGAGGGAGAAAACCGTCCCCAATTATTTCGCCGAGCTGTCCCTTTTCCCACAGGAGAGGGAGAAAACCGTCCCCAACTATTTCGCCGAGCTGTCCCTGCTCACTCAGGAGAGGGAGAAAACCGTCCCCAACTATTTCGCCGAGCTGTCCCTTCTCCCTCAGGAGAGGGAGAAACCGCCCCAACTATTTCGCCGAGCTGTCCCTTTTCCCACAGGAGAGGGAGAAAACCGTCCCCAATTATTTCGCCGAGCTGTCCCTTCGCCCACAGGAGAGGGAGAAAACCGCCTCAACTATTTCGCCGAGCTGTCCCTTCTCCCTCAGGAGAGGGAGAAAACCGTCCCAACTATTTTGCCGAGCAATCCCTTCGCCCACAGGAGAGGGAGAAACCGCCCCAACTATTTCGCCGAGCTGTCCCTTCTCCCTCAGGGAGAAGGTTAGGATGAGGGTTGTTTTACCGGTTACTGCTGTTCGATTAGCAGCGCTTCGAGCAAATCGAGATCGTGCAGCAGCTTCATCAAAGTGTCATTGCTGATTTTCTGCGTCGCGCGTAAATGGTAAAGCTCTGCACGCTCGGCACGTAATGCGGCAAGACGGAAACGGCGCTCAAGATTCTCTTCCAGTTCGCTGCTTTCCATGTCATTTCGCCCATCAGCACGACGGCGTAAGTTCCCAATCACGCGTGAACTTACCTCTTTGAGCAACTGATCATCGAGGTTCTCATTAACGTCAGATTGCAGGCGTTCTTCCATTTTCTCAATCGCGGTAATCGCGACTTCTGCCGTTGCCGCGCGGGCAACTCGTTCCTCTTGACGGGCCACCGACTTGTCAGGAACTTCCACATTGCGCAGCAAAATCGGCAACATGATTACCCCGGTAAACAGCGAGAACAGAATCACGCCTGCCGCGAGGAAGATAAGCTCATAACGCGCCGGGAATGGCGTTCCGTCACCTAACAGCAGCGGAATGGATAACACACCGGCAAGGGTGATAGCCCCGCGCACACCAGCAAACGAGGCAATGCCCAACTCGCGCATAGTGTAAGAGCCGAACTCCAGCGGGCGTTTTTTCATAAAGCGTAAACTGATGCGTTTCATCGACCACAGCCACAAGAAACGCACGCCAATCAGGGCGAAATAGATAAGCCCGACATCGACAAACAGCATCCACAATTCTACGTTCGGATCGGCGTTTGCCGCCGCAATAGACGTCTTCATGATGCCGGGTAATTGCAGGCCTAACAGCAAGAACACCATGCCGTTAAACACAAACTCGAGCATTGCCCAGACGCTGTTTGCACGCAGGCGCATTGCCAGCGGTGCGCTGCGCAACACGCCAGAACGGGTGATGGTCATCCCTGCGGCAACCGCCGCCAGAATACCGGAAACGCCGATGTGTTCCGCAATCAGGTAAGACGCGAATGGCAGCAGCAACAGCAGCAGGATTTGTGTGGCGGGTTCGTCACCGCTCCAGCGACTCATCAGACGTAACGATTTGCCGTACAGCCAGCTCACGGCTATCCCCGCCAGCAGGCCGCCAATTGCCACTTTAAAGAACTCAAATGTTGCCCCGCCGACACTAAACACCATCGTACCCACGGCAACCGCCACGGCCATTTTCAACGAAACCAGGCCGGAAGCGTCGTTCATTAGCGCTTCGCCCTGCAAAATCCCCATGATTTTCTTCGGAATTCGCCCTTCTCCGACGATACCCGAAAGCGCCACGGCATCTGTCGGCGAGAGCACCGCCGCCAGCGCAAATGCAGGAATTAACGGGATCCCCGGCACCACAGCATAAATCAGGAAGCCAATACCGACGACGGTGACCAGCACCAGAACCAGCGCAAGGCCGATGATTTCGCGCCCATGATGGAGAAATTCGTTTGTCGGGGTTTTCCAGCCATCGGCAAACAGCAACGGTGGAATAAACAGCACCAGAAACAGTTCCGGGTTGAAATCGACATGCAAACCGAAGTGCGGCCAGGCGAGCACCGCACCTATCGCTATCTGCATTAACGGGAGCGGGATCTGGAATGGCAGCATACGTGTCGCAACCCCAGACAAAGAGACCACAAGGGTCATGATGAGAATAGTAAAGAAGATTTCCATGCTTTCCTTAGTCGCGGTGTTTTGTGAAACCCTTTTTGCAGGATGTTGTTCTTATCATAAAACAACTTTATACACCGGAAGGAAACAGGAAAAGACTTGAAAGGGAGAAACATGCGGACCACAGAGTGCAGTCCGCAGAGTTTAAAACCAGATTAGATAGCCCACCCACCAGCGTAAAACGTAACTAACGCGATTGCGATGATTACCGTACCGATATTCAGCTTGCGCCATTCACCCGATACGATGCGGCCAATCACCAGTGAGGCAAAACCAATCATGATGCCGGTAACGATGTTACAGGTCAGCACGATGAATACCGCGGTAATCAGGCCAGCCATTGCATCAACGAAATCTGCGAAATCGATTTTTGCAACGTTGCTCAGCATCAGCAGACCCACGTACATCAGCGCCGGAGCGGTAGCGTATGCAGGAACAAGGTAAGAAAGCGGAGAAAGGAACAGAATCAGCAGGAACAGCACGCCAACGGTGATGGCTGTCAGGCCGGTTTTACCGCCCGCCGCAGTACCTGCCGCAGACTCGATATACACCGCTGCTGGAGCTGCACCCACCAGGCCTGAGAACACGGAGCTCAAGGAGTCGGTAGTCAGCGCTTTGCCGCCATCAATGATTTGACCGTCTTTATCCAGCAGATTTGCCTGGCCTGCAACAGCACGGATGGTGCCAGTTGCATCGAATACCGCCGTCATCACCAACGCCAGAACGCTTGGTAACACCACCGGATTCAGTGCGCCCATAATATCCAGGCTACCAATCAGCGAGTTACCCGCTTCATCTTTCAGCGATGGCATTGCGAAGATGCCAGAGAAATGTACAGATGGGTCGAAGATCAGGCCGAAAATAGAAATACCGATAATGGTCAGCAAAATGCCGCCAGGGACTTTCAGTTTTTCCAGACCAATAATCACCGCCAGGCCAATCAAAGACATGATCACAGGGAAGCTGGCGAAATGGCCGAGTGCGACAGGCAGACCATCCAGTGGGTTTTTGATAACCAGGCCGACACCGTTTGCTGCAATCAGCAGCAGGAACAGGCCGATACCGATGCCAGTGCCATGCGCAACACCCATCGGTAAGTTACGCAAAATCCAGCTACGAATGCCGGTCGCGGAGATGATGGTGAACAGCACACCCATCAGGAATACTGCGCCCAGCGCAACAGGCACGCTGATGTGTTGGCCTAATACCAGGCTGAATGCGGTAAAAGCCGTCAGTGAAATGGCGCAACCAATTGCCAGCGGCAGGTTTGCCCAAAGGCCCATGACAAGAGAGCCGACACCGGCAACCAGGCAAGTTGCCACAAAGACCGCCGCAGGAGGGAAACCTGCTTTACCGAGCATGCCCGGAACGACGATCACGGAGTACACCATCGCGAGGAAAGTGGTTAAACCCGCCACAACTTCCTGACGAACGGTACTGCCACGTGCAGATATTTTGAACCAGGCATCAAGACCGCCGGTTGCACGCGGAGAATGATTAGACATAGTGAAAAATCCCCTGAGATTTTTATGATGATGTCGGTATACGTGGTGGACAATCCACTGCTGATTAAACGTTCAAATTCTAAAATACTACGAATCAATCCCTGTGCTGCATTTGTGACAAAAAGGGGCGTCACAAAAAAAGCAAACGTTTAACTCCGCGCATACAAACTGGGTGTAAATATTAAGGCAAACGATTATCCGGCCTTCTTACATGGATTTTCAACCGAACTTTGCCGCTTTTTGCTGAAAAACGCGTTGGCTGGCTAAATTATCGCCACCTCGTGCGCAAACGTTATCGTCGATGCGCAATTTAGCAACAATGATGCAAGATACCGGTAATGAATTTGCCTGACTCATAGGATTTTTCGATAGTTCATTGGCCAGGGATTTCGAACGGTCCCCCTTGTTGAATTGCTCGCAGCCAAGCCGGTCGTTGTTGTACTTTATCAAACCAATTTTGCAGGTTGGGTAAATCGTTGATGCCGCCGCGAGACAGTAAAGCGACGACCGGAAAACTCATTTGAATATCCGCCGCACTGAAGGCCTGACCTGCAAACCACGGATTTTTTTGCAGTGAATCTTCGAGATAACGCGCATGAGTCATAATCTGTTTGTTCAGATAAGCCTTTTGCACCCCCTGCCCCAATAAATTACCCACCGGACGCAGCAACCACGGCACAGGTTCTTTCCCCAGACTGCCGAACACCAGTTTCATCATTAACAGTGGCATTAACGATCCTTCGGCGTAATGCAGCCAAAAGCGATAACGCAGCTTTTCTTCGCTGGAAATGGGTTTGTAGCGACTTTCGAGATCGTAGGTTTCTTGCAGGTATTCAATGATTGCGCCCGACTCCGCGAGGATGTTGCCGTTATCTTCCACCACCGGTGACTTACCCAACGGGTGCACAGCTTTTAATGACTCGGGCGCCAGCATGGTGGATTCGCGTTGATAACGAATAATCTGGTACGGCACCTGCAGCTCCTCAAGCATCCATAAAATACGCTGTGAGCGAGAGTTATTGAGATGATGGACGATAAGCATGAGTTAACCTTCTGTTTAACAAGATGAGTTAACTATAGGTAAATGGGCAAAAAGTGAAGTATTAGAAGTGTACAAAAAATACTCAAATAGCCTTGAAACCTGGCGAAGGGGATCTACACTTAAATTGTCAGTGCAATCCGGAACCTCCTGAGAATGTGTGATTGAGGGACGCTGATGTCGGGGGAAACCCTCCTTGCGAAAAGCGGGATAGATCGAAAGACAAAGACCGGGAAAAACTAAAGCGCCGATGTTTGGCGCTTTAGTTTTTCTATCAATAAATGAATTTTCATTCTTGCTGAGTGACACGGCTTAGCGCAGCGACATCCACCCGACATTTTTACTCTTCCAGAAGACGCGCGCCCGTCCCCTGCTCACCCAACGCGTCACCCGGATTGCGTAAGGGACAATCGGCACCGGACAGACAGCCGCAACCAATGCAGCCATCCAGTTCATCGCGCAAAGCCGTTAGCGTATGAATGCGCCGCTCGAGTTCTTCGCGCCATTGCGACGACATCTTTTTCCAGTCGTTTTTATTAATTTTATGCCCGTCAGGCAGCACACCAAACTCTTCACCAATCGTCGCCAGTGGAATGCCAATGCGCTGCGCAATTTTAATGATTGCCACGTTTCGCAGCACATCACGCGTGTAGCGCCGTTGGTTTCCACTGTTACGTACGCTTTTGATGAGTCCTTTGCTTTCATAGAAGTGCAACGCAGAAACCGCCACACCACTGCGCTTCGCAACTTCACCAGGGCTTAGCAAAGATTTAAATCGGGGTGATTTCTTTTCCAAAATGGTCTTTACCTCAAGTTAACTTGAGGAATTATACTCGCTGCCAACAAAACCTGCTAATGGTAATCGGGCTTGGGGAAGGCTTATGGCACATCAGGATATTATTCAAACTTTGACTGAATGGATTGACGATCATATTGATCAACCGCTGAACATTGATGTTGTGGCAAAAAAATCTGGTTATTCAAAATGGTATCTGCAAAGGATGTTCCGTACCGTGAAGCGCCAAACTCTGGGTGAATATATTCGGCAGCGCCGTTTGTTGATGGCGGCGAAAGAGTTACGCAACACCCGACGCCCGATTTTTGATATCGCGATGGATTACGGTTATGTCTCTCAGCAGACTTTCTCACGCGTGTTTCGCCGTGAGTTTGACCGCACGCCAACTGACTATCGTCATCACGCCTGATGCAGTTTGCCAGAATTTTGTCGCTGAGCACGTCGATAAAGCGGAACAGAAAATGCGCTACAAGTGTGGTGATTAAAAGAACAAATGTGATATAGTTCACACATCCTGTGTAACGGGATTCTTCTTACATTTTCTGTACCCACTCATTTTCCAGACGGTCCCTATGCTGTAATTGCTGCGCCTTGTGTCGCGCATAACCGTTGAGCGTAATGAGTTATGTGATAAAGGACAATTTTCATGGCGGCAATCACCACCAGCGTTTTATTAATGCGCTGGCCTTTAGTCAGTGCAGTTCTGATGTTTTTAGCGAGTACGTTGAATATCCAGTTTCGCAAATCCGATTACACGTTTTTTGCCATCGTCAGCAGTATGTTGGGGATTGCATCTGCCTTGTGGTTTGCGACGGGTTTGCTGGGGCTGGAGTTGGCCGATTTCCCGATAATCTGGGCATCGTTTAAAGACATTATGATTGAGATCTCAAGTCATGCCCCGCCGGAATGGCCGATGGTAATGACCTGATGAGTCTGCGTTGAAAATGTAAATGGCCTCTTTCGAGGCCATTTTTGTTTTTGTGCATCGACAGCGTACGTTTAGGTTCCTGAGTAGATATCAAAACTAAAGTATTTTGATGCCAGCTTTTTATAGGTTCCATCGGCAAGGATCTGGCTAATCGCGCCATTAATCGCTTCGCGCAATTCCGTGTCATCTTTACGCAAGCCAATAGCAGCACCCGCATCGAATAATTCAGGATCCTGCAATGCGCCCCCCACAAAGGTAAAATCCTTACCCTGCGGTTTTTTAAGGAAACTGTATTCTGCCATTACGCCAGAAAGCACAGCGCCATCAATACGCCCGGATTCTAAATCCCGCACGACCATATCAGCGCCCTGATAAGAGACAACATTCACACCCGCACTGCGCCAGTTTTTGTTGGCGAAGGTTTCCTGGGCTGAACCTTGTTCCACACCTATCGTTTTGCCCTTCAGTTGCTCAACATTTGGCTTAATTTCGGTTTTTTTATTTGCAACGAGGAATACCGGACCATTATAAATCTTATCCGTAAAGGCAATTTGCTCTTTACGTTTTTCCGTCATATACATTCCGGATAAAATAGCATCAAACTTTCTCGCCTGTAGCGCAGGAATAATTGCATCAAAGTTATTTTCAACCCAAATACATTTAGCCTGAAGTTTCTCGCAAATAGCATTTCCTAAATCAATATCAAAACCGACAACTTTCCCATTGGCATCTTTCGATTCAAATGGAGCAAATGTTGGGTCAACACCAAAACGGATCTCTTTAATATTATTTGCCAATGCCGAACTTGTCGCCAGCAGAACAATTAACGGCAGTAAATATTTTTTCATATTAGCTCCAGTGAATTAACGACAATAAGCTTGAACTAAACGGGAAAAGAATGATGCGCCGGTTGAAATAATATCATCATTAAAATCATAACCCGGGTTATGCACCATACAACCACCTTTATCGCCCTTTTCTCCATTGCCTAATAAGAAATAACTGCCCGGTCTTTCTTGCAGCATAAACGCAAAATCTTCGCTGCCCGTTGAAGGGAGAACTTTATCGAGCACCGCATCTTTACCGAAGAAATCAATAGCCAGCTCGCGGGCAAAGGCGGTTTGTTCATCATCGTTAATCAGCACTGGATAAGAATCATAAACTTCCACATCACAACTTGCGCCAAAGCTTTTCGTCGTAAGATCGGCTAATTCTTCAATTCTTTTAATTAATAAATCGCGGATTTCTGGTTTCATGGCGCGCACGGTTAATTCCATCACTGCGCTATCCGGGATAACGTTCGATGCAATACCGGACTGGAAAGTCCCCACGGTCACAATGGCGGTTTCACCCGGTGTCACATTGCGGGAAACAATGGTTTGCAGCGCGGTAATTAATGCAGCACCCGTCACGATAGGGTCAACGGTACGTTGCGGGTAAGCGCCATGGCCACCGTAACCTTTAATGGTAATTTTCACCGTATCCGCCGAGGCCATGAAATTACCCGCATAAAATCCTAATTTACCTACAGGTAAACCCGGCATGTTGTGCAGACCAAAAATGCGATCGCATGGGAAGCGTTCAAATAGCCCCTCTTTAATCATTAAGTCCGCACCGCCAATGGCTTCTTCGGCTGGCTGGAAAATGAGGTGCACTGTACCGTTGAACTCACAGGCTGGTGAGGCAATATATTTTGCAGCGGCTAATAGAATGGTGGTGTGTCCATCATGGCCGCAGGCATGCATTTTTCCGGGAACGGTACTGGCCCACGGTAAATTGGTTTCTTCAAAGATGGGCAGTGCATCCATGTCAGCACGCAGGCCAATAGATTTAGTTGAGTCCCCTTTTTTAAACGTCCCGACAACACCTGTGGTGCCAATACCACGAGTGACTTTATAGCCCCAGGTTTCAAGCTGCTGAGCCACTAAGTCGCTGGTTTTAAACTCCTCCAGACTTAATTCTGGATTCGCATGTAGATAATGCCGTATTGCTATCATCTCATCTTCAGATGCTTTTATTTCTGGAATAAGGAAATCCGTCATGCTGTTCTCCAGTGGAGTTTTATTGTGTTTGCACAAAATAACTTAGCTGGATAATGTTTTAATGCAAGTGGGATTACTTATGGCAGAATGAAATACATTCAGATTGCTAATAGGATCACCGTTTTTGGATATAAAAAAACCCCGCATGCGCGAGGTTTTTAATAACGTTTTATTCCAAATATCAGAATGGAATATCGTCGTCAAAGTCCATTGGTGGTTCATTGTTAGAGGGTGCTGGTGCACTCTGCTGCGGACGAGATTGCGCGCCGCCGCTGAACTGGTTTCCACCCTGCTGCGGTTGCTGAGGTTGACCCCAACCACCTTGCTGCTGGCCTGGATTACCGCCACCTGCTGGAGCACCGCCTGCTGCACGGCCACCCAACATTTGCATGGTACCGCCAACGTTAACCACGACTTCGGTGGTGTATTTTTCAACGCCAGCCTGGTCAGTCCATTTACGCGTCTGCAAAGCACCTTCGATATAAACCTGGGAGCCTTTACGCAGGTATTCACCCGCCACTTCTGCCAGTTTGCCGAACAGCACTACACGGTGCCATTCAGTCTTTTCTTTGGTTTCGCCGGTTTGCTTATCGCGCCAGGACTCTGACGTGGCCAGAGTAATGTTGGCAACTGCGCCACCATTTGGCATGTAGCGTACTTCCGGGTCTTGACCCAGATTCCCGACGAGAATCACCTTGTTTACGCCTCTGCTGGCCATGATCGTGTCTCCTGAAACGTTGTATGAATAGTGTAAACCTTCGATTCTACCATGCCACCCCTAATCTTTATAGCTGCGGAATGCATTCCAGAATCTCGTCAATGTATACATTGTTGCATTAAAACACTGGATATTCATTCAGGTTTTATTGTGTCATAATTAGCCGTTTGTGATCGTCGGCGGCCTCCTGTGCGGCCTGGCAAAAAGCGTTTAAACCGGGAAAGGTGAATGGATAAGATCGAAGTTCGGGGCGCCCGCACCCACAATCTCAAAAATATTAACCTCGTGATTCCACGCGACAAGCTGATTGTCGTGACTGGGCTTTCGGGTTCTGGCAAATCCTCACTGGCTTTCGACACCTTATACGCCGAGGGGCAGCGTCGTTACGTTGAGTCCCTCTCCGCCTATGCGCGTCAGTTTCTCTCTTTGATGGAAAAGCCGGATGTCGACCACATTGAAGGTTTGTCGCCTGCCATTTCTATCGAGCAGAAATCCACGTCCCACAACCCGCGTTCAACAGTCGGTACTATTACTGAAATTCACGACTACCTGCGCCTGCTGTATGCCCGCGTGGGTGAGCCTCGTTGCCCAGACCACGATGTGACACTGGCGGCACAAACGGTCAGCCAGATGGTCGATAACGTTTTAGCGCAACCTGAAGGCAAGCGCCTGATGCTGCTCGCTCCCATCATTAAAGATAGAAAAGGCGAGCACACTAAAACGCTGGAAAACCTTGCAAGCCAGGGTTATATCCGCGCAAGGATCGACGGAGATGTGTGCGATCTATCCGATCCGCCAAAGCTAGAATTACAGAAAAAACATACCATTGAAGTGGTGGTTGACCGTTTCAAAGTGCGTGAAGATTTAGCACAGCGCCTGGCTGAGTCGTTTGAGACAGCGCTGGATTTATCCGGTGGTTCTGCGGTTGTGGCCGATATGGACGACGAAAAAGCCGAAGAGTTGCTGTTCTCTGCTAACTTCGCCTGCCCAATCTGCGGCTACAGCATGCGCGAACTGGAACCGCGCCTGTTTTCGTTCAACAACCCGGCCGGTGCTTGCCCAACCTGTGATGGGCTTGGTGTGCAGCAGTATTTCGACCCAGAGCGTGTGGTGCAAAACGGCGAGCTTTCACTGGCTGGCGGTGCGATTCGCGGCTGGGATCGCCGTAACTTCTATTACTTCACGATGATGCGTTCGCTGGCCGAGCATTATAAATTCGATATCGAAACGCCGTGGAATGAACTGAGCGCCAGCGTGAAAAACGTGGTACTCAACGGTTCGGGCAAAGAAAGCATCGAATTTAAATATATAAACGATCGTGGCGATACGTCAGTGCGCCGCCATCCGTTTGAAGGCGTTTTGCATAATATGGAGCGCCGCTATAAAGAGACAGAATCTTCAGCAGTGCGCGAAGAGCTGGCGAAATTTATCAGCAACCGTTCATGTTCAAGCTGCGAAGGTACACGTCTGCGTCGTGAAGCACGTCATGTGTATGTCGAAAATACGCCGCTGCCGACCATCTCAGATATGAGCATCGGCCATGCGATGGAATTCTTCCAGAACATGAAGCTCAGCGGCCAGCGCGCGCAAATCGCTGAGAAAGTACTGAAAGAGATTGGCGATCGCCTGAAGTTCCTGGTTAACGTCGGTCTGAACTACCTGTCACTTTCGCGTTCCGCTGAAACCCTTTCCGGTGGTGAAGCCCAGCGTATTCGTCTGGCGAGCCAGATTGGTGCGGGTCTTGTCGGCGTGATGTACGTACTGGATGAACCGTCAATCGGTCTGCATCAGCGTGATAACGAACGCCTGCTGGAAACCCTGATTCACCTGCGTGACCTCGGTAACACCGTGATTGTGGTTGAGCACGACGAAGATGCTATCCGCGCCGCAGACCATATTATTGATATCGGCCCTGGTGCCGGTGTTCACGGCGGCCAGGTGGTGGCGGAAGGCTCCATGCAGGACATCATGGATGTTCCTGAATCGCTGACCGGGCAGTTCCTCAGCGGCAAGCGTGAAATCGCCGTACCGAAGCAGCGTGTGCCAGCCGACCCTGAGAAAGTGTTGAAACTGGTGGGCGCGAAAGGTAACAACCTGAAAGACGTGACCCTGACGCTGCCGGTAGGCTTGTTCACTTGTGTCACTGGGGTTTCTGGTTCTGGGAAATCAACACTGATTAACGACACGTTATTCCCCATCGCTCAGCGCCAGCTTAACGGCGCGACGATTGCTGAACCTGCGCCATACCGCGATGTTCATGGCCTCGAGCATTTCGATAAAGTGATTGATATCGACCAAAGCCCAATTGGCCGTACACCACGCTCAAACCCTGCAACCTACACCGGTGTGTTCACGCCAGTGCGTGAACTGTTTGCCGGTGTGCCTGAGTCGCGTGCGCGTGGTTATACGCCAGGCCGTTTCAGCTTTAACGTGCGTGGCGGGCGCTGCGAAGCGTGCCAGGGCGACGGTGTTATCAAAGTCGAGATGCACTTCTTGCCGGATATTTACGTGCCGTGCGACCAGTGCAAAGGCAAGCGCTACAACCGCGAAACGCTGGAAATTAAGTACAAAGGCAAAAGCATCCACGAAGTGCTGGATATGACCATTGAAGATGCTCGCGAGTTCTTTGATGCTGTTCCTGCGCTGGCGCGTAAGCTGCAAACGTTAATCGACGTAGGTCTGTCTTATATTCGCCTTGGGCAATCGGCTACAACACTTTCCGGTGGTGAAGCACAGCGTGTGAAACTGGCGCGTGAGCTTTCTAAGCGCGGCACCGGTCAGACGTTGTATATCCTTGATGAGCCAACCACTGGCCTGCACTTTGCCGATATCCAGCAGTTGCTGGAAGTTCTGCATCAGTTGCGCGATCAGGGCAATACCATTGTGGTTATCGAGCACAATCTTGACGTGATTAAAACCGCAGACTGGATTGTCGATCTTGGCCCAGAAGGCGGCAGCGGCGGCGGGGAAATTCTCGTTTCCGGCACGCCAGAAACCGTCGCGGAATGCGAAGCCTCGCATACTGCGCGCTTCCTCAAGCCATTACTTAAATAATCAATCAAGTTATCAGTTAGAAAGCTGCTGCCGGGTCTGATCTGGCAGCAGCGATAATGCCTGCTGATAAGAGGCATCCACCAGATAGTAAATCTGCGAATCGGGTAGTGACCCATCTAAATAAACCGTGCTCCAGTGTGCTTTATTCAGATGCGCACTAGGATAAACATCGCTGTGTTGCTCACGTAATAAATCAGCAAGTGCCGGGCTGGCTTTCAACGACACCGCCGGGCGAGCTTCCACGTCATGCACCATCGCATACATCACATCTGCCACTTTGATTTGTGTTGCCTTCCAGTCGCTATGAACAGTTTGTTCCGCTCCGGGTTTGTTCATGCAGTACTGCAATAGATCCGAGTTGGTCATTTTTATTCCCCTTATGGCAACAAGATGAGTGATTTTCGCTCATCTAAGTGTGCTCGCTACTCGCCAAAAGGTAAAACCCCACAGGGGAATTTTGATGAAAAAAACGGCTATCTGCTTTCGCGCATCGCCGTTTTTTCATCAAAGCACATATTTACACTAAATAATTCGAGTTGCAGGTAGGCGGCCAGGGAGCAAATCCCCAGGAGCTTACTAAAGTAAGTGACTGGGGTTTGTGAGTGCGGCCAACACCCCTGCAACTTGAAGTATGACGTGTAAATTAATATTCAGAGTTAACAATCACTTCCTCACCAAAGGCTCCGGCTTTTGGCAAAGGCTGATAACTTGAGTTCGAAGCGCGTAACAGGCGAATACCGCGCGCGCCGACATCCTGAGCGGCGGTAATATCGCCGTCAGAATCACCGTAATACACTTTGATTTTCTTATCTTTCAGCCACTGGGTTTTCGTGTTTTGCCCCGGCTGGTCACCCGCAAAAATAACCGGATTCATGTTAGCTTGTGGGATCAGGAAATCGTTTTTCAGCGTTTGGGTTACGGTTTCCGTTTTCGTTGGGCTACGGCCAGTAATAAAATAAATGCTGTCGCCGCGTTTGAGGTGCATGGCGATCAGATTCTTCGCGACCTCTTTCGGCATGCTGAAATCATCCCAGCCGTTGTTCATTTTTTCCCAGAAGGCCGGATTTTTCAGGTAATCCTGTTTACCCGGTGAGTACTCTTTTTGCCCGCGATAGAAGCCAGGGCTTGAAAAAAGCACCGTATCGTCAATATCGAAGCCGACCGCGATAGGCGCTCGACCCAACAGGCTATTCTCAATTTGCGCGACAGAAACCCAGTGAACCGGAACTTGCTGCGCCAGTTGAGCAACGTTGATGCCAGGATTCAATGGAGCGGGTGCAGATTCCTTCGCAATAACAGACTGATTCAACCCTAATAACAAACACGCGGCACTGAGTGCCAGGGTAATTTTACGCATCGTTTTCCCTTTAATAATCATTAGTTTTTATCGTTAGAAAGTAGACTGACTGGTCAAAAACCTACCCGACCATACTCGCAGGCGTCTTGTATTAAAAGGAGTTTCTCAGGAAATGTCATAGAAAAAGGCGATGATCACAGAATGGGAAATAGGTGGAAAACCACCCTCATCCCAACCTTCTCCCTGAGGGAGAAGGAGAAAACCGGACAGTTCCCTCTCCCTGAGGGAGAAGGAGAAAACCGGACAGTTCCCTCTCCCTGAAGGAGAAGGAGAAAACCGGACAGTTTCCTCTCCCTGAAGGAGAAGGAGAAAACCGGACAGTTCCCCTCTCCCTGAAGGAGAAGGAGAAAACCGGACAGTTCCCCTCTCCCTGAAGGAGAAGGAGAAAACCGGACAGTTCCCTCTCCCTGAAGGAGAAGGAGAAAACCGGACGGTTCCCTCTCCCTCAGGGAGAGGGTTAGGGTGAGGGCCTCTTTGTGTTAGTAAGCACTTACATTACTGCGGCAAATGCCTGCGCCACGCGCTGTACGTTATTGCTGTTCAGCCCGGCGACACACATACGGCCGCTGGCAATCAGGTAAACACCAAACTCGTCACGCAGACGGTCAACCTGCTCAGCACTCA
This sequence comes from Buttiauxella selenatireducens, assembly GCF_031432975.1. GTDB lineage: Bacteria > Pseudomonadota > Gammaproteobacteria > Enterobacterales > Enterobacteriaceae > Buttiauxella > Buttiauxella selenatireducens. The sequence continues at coordinate 4,841,592 of NZ_CP133838.1, forward strand.
AACCGGTGTAGCTGAACATCCCGCGCTGTTTCAGCAGGTAGTCAAAATTACGCTCTGGCATTTCGGCCTTTAATACGGACACCAACGCCTGACGCATATCGAGAATACGGCGACGCATGGTTTCCACTTCGCCCAGCCAGTTGGTTTTCAGCTGTTCATCATTCAAAACCGCTGCGACAACCTGCGCACCGAAGTTTGGCGGGCTGGAGTAGTTGCGGCGAACAGTGGCTTTTAGTTGGCCCAACACGCGGCCTGCTGCATCGGCATCATCACAGACAATCGACAATCCGCCGACACGTTCGCCATACATTGAAAAAATCTTTGAGAACGAGTTGCTGACTAATGCAGGCAGCCCCGCACTCGCAATCGCGCGAATCGCATAGGCATCTTCTTCCATACCCGCGCCGAAGCCCTGATAGGCAATGTCGAGGAATGGAATCAGATCGCGGGCTTTCAGGATTTCGACGACGGCATCCCACTGAGCATCCGTCAGGTCAGAGCCTGTCGGGTTATGGCAGCACGGATGCAGCAACACAATACTTTGCGCAGGCAGTGTATTCAGGGTTTCCAGTAACGCTTCGAAGCGCACACCGTTGGTTTCACTATCAAACCACGGGTAGGTATTCACTTTAAAACCAGCGCCACCAAAGATTGCGACATGGTTTTCCCAGGTCGGATCGCTGACCCATACCTGCGAATTCGGGAACCAGGTTTTCAGGAAATCCGCGCCCACTTTTAGCGCGCCGGAGCCGCCAAGTGTTTGAATTGTCGCGATACGACCTTCAAGCAGTGCCGGATGATTCGCGCCAAACAGCAAAGGCGCAATTGCGCTGCGATAGCTGTTCAGGCCTTCCATCGGAAGATAAAGCGATGCGCCATGCGGTTGAGAATTCAAACGTTCTTCAGCTTGAGCAACAGCCTGTAACTGCGGGATTACCCCATCTTCGTTGTAATAAAGACCGATGCTGAGGTTTACCTTGTCACTGCGCGGATCGACTTTGAAACGTTCCATAAGGGAGAGGATTGGGTCGCCAGCATAGGCGTCAACTTTTTGAAACACGGTGAGGTTCTCCTGGTTTACAGTGTGGCGGATGACCAATGTAAACCAGGGAAGGACAACTAGTCCAGATACTCCATCGCCACCCTTGAAGTCAGGCGCGTGATAAGTTCGTAAGCACTCACTTTTGTAATTTCAGCGATACGCTCAACCGGAAGCTTGTCGCCCCACATCACCACGCTATCACCGACTTTCTCCCCGGAATCAGGGCCAAGATCGACACAAATCATGTCCATCGCGACGCGCCCAACAATCGGCACTTCCCGGCCATTCACCAACACAGGTGTGCCTGAAGGTGCCGCGCGCGGGTAACCATCGCCATACCCAATCGCCACCACGCCCAGGCGAGTATCGCGCTCAGCAATCCAGGTGCCACCGTAACCTACCGCTTCACCGGCTTTGTGTTCACGAACCGCAATCAGACTGGAGGTCAGCGACATGACCGGCTGGAAACCGAAGTCGACACCCCAGGGTTTTTGCTCCAGTGGAGAAACACCGTAAAGAATAATACCAGGGCGAACCCAGTCCATATGCGAGTCGGGCCACAGCAAGATGCCGCCGGATGCGCCAATAGAACGCATCCCCGGTTTGCCTGCGGTAAATGTATTGAAAATATCGAGCTGGCGCACTGTCGCGTCGGACTCTGGCTCATCAGCGCGAGCAAAATGGCTGACGATATTCACCGGCTGTGTAACATTTTTGCAGCGTGAAAGGCGTTGATAGAACGCTTCCGCTTCCTGCGGCAAGATGCCCAACCGGTGCATACCGGTATCGAGCTTCATCCACACGGTAATGGGCTGACTAAGTTCCGCTTGTTCCAGCGCTTCGAGCTGCTCGATGCAGTGAACCGCGGTCTGGAAGTTCTGTTCGGCAATAGTCGGGAGATCGCTTGCGTTGAAGAAGCCTTCGAGCAGCAGAATGGGCTGAGTGATCCCTCCCGCACGCAAACGAACACCTTCTTCAAGTCGGGCCACGCCAAATGCATCTGCGTCAGTCAATGTTTGGGCTGTCTCCAGCAGACCATGCCCGTATGCGTTTGCTTTCACAACCGCGACCATGCGGCTGGCAGGAGCCAGTTCACGCAGGCGTTGGAGATTGTGTCGCAGAGCGCGGCGGTTAATTTTTACGGTTGCCGCTTGCATGTTCGTTCCTTGCAAAAAAAGAGTCGTTAAATTTTGCTAATTCCCAAAATCATTCATGTTGCAGGTAGGCGGTAAGGGAATAAATCCCCAGGAGCTTACTCAAGTAAGTGACTGGGGTGAATGAACGCAGCCAACACCCCTGCAACTTGAAGGATGAAGAGGATTTAGTCTTCGTCGTATTGAGGACCCGCGTAATTATCAAAACGCGAGAATTGACCGTTAAACGTCAGGCGCACGGTGCCGATTGGGCCGTTACGCTGTTTACCGAGGATGATTTGCGCGATACCTTTTTCGTCACTGTTATCGTTATAAACTTCGTCACGATAGATGAACATGATTAAGTCGGCATCCTGCTCGATGGAGCCGGACTCACGCAAATCCGAGTTAACAGGGCGTTTATCGGCACGTTGTTCCAGGGAGCGGTTAAGCTGCGAGAGCGCCACAACTGGGACCTGTAGCTCTTTGGCCAGCGCTTTTAGCGAGCGTGAAATCTCCGCGATTTCCAGCGTACGGTTGTCAGACAATGAAGGCACGCGCATCAACTGCAGGTAGTCGATCATGATCAGGCTCAGGCCGCCATGTTCGCGGTAGATACGACGGGCGCGAGAACGGACTTCTGTTGGCGTCAGGCCGGATGAGTCATCGATGTACATATTGCGTTTTTCAAGCAAGATGCCCATGGTGCTCGAAATACGCGCCCAGTCTTCATCATCCAGTTGGCCGGTACGGATTTTGGTCTGGTCGACGCGCGACAATGACGCCAGCATACGCATCATCAGCTGTTCGCCTGGCATCTCGAGGCTGAAAATCAAAACCGGTTTTTCCTGCAACATCGCGGCGTTTTCGCACAAGTTCATGGCAAACGTGGTTTTACCCATTGACGGACGTGCCGCCACGATAATCAAATCTGAACGCTGTAGACCGGCAGTTTTCTTGTTCAAATCCTGGTAGCCAGTATCCACGCCTGTGACACCATCGTGAGGGGTCTGAAAGAGCGTTTCTATACGCGAAACAGTGGCTTCGAGGATTTGGTCGATGCTTTTTGGCCCTTCGTCTTTATTCGCGCGGCTCTCAGCAATCTGGAACACGCGTGACTCGGCGAGGTCGAGTAAATCTTCACTGGTACGCCCTTGCGGGTCATAACCGGCATCGGCGATTTCATTCGCCACGGCAATCATTTCACGAACAACGGCACGTTCACGCACGATGTCGGCATAAGCACTGATGTTTGCAGCACTTGGCGTATTTTTAGATAATTCGGCCAGATAGGCGAAACCACCCACGCTTTCCAGGTTGCCCTGTAATTCCAGAGATTCAGAAAGGGTGACCAGGTCGATTGGCTTGCTCATTTCGAGCAAACGCTGCATTTCGGTGAAGATCATGCGGTGTGGACGGCTGAAAAAATCGTTAGCCACGACGCGCTCGGAAACGTTATCCCAGCGTTCGTTGTCCAGCATTAAACCGCCCAACACCGACTGCTCCGCTTCCAGAGAATGTGGCGGCATTTTCAGCCCTTCCATCTGACGGTCGCGGTGTTCGTTCGGTTTGTTGAAGGGTTTATTTCCTGCCATAGTGAGGGAGTTACCAAAATTCAGATAAGAGAGACGAGAGTTTACTCTATCCCTCCGCGGAAACAGAAGGAGTTCTCATGGCAACACGCATTGAATTTAGTCAGCACGGTGGGCCAGAAGTCTTAAAAGTTGTCGATTTTACCCCGTCAGCCCCCGCAGAACATGAAGTGCAAGTTGAAAACAAAGCCATTGGTATCAACTACATCGATACCTACATTCGTAGCGGTTTGTACCCGCCGCCGATGTTGCCAAGTGGCCTCGGAACCGAAGCCGCAGGCGTGGTGAGTAAAGTGGGCAGTGCAGTCACGCATCTTAACGTTGGCGATCGTGTTGTCTATGCACAATCCGGGCTTGGGGCATACAGTAGCGTTCATAACGTGCCGGCGGATAAAGCGGCAAAACTGCCCAACGCCATCTCTTTTGAGCAAGCCGCTGCGTCATTCCTTAAAGGTCTGACGGTCTATTATTTATTGCGTAAAACCTACAATATCAAAGCCAACGAAGTTTTCTTGTTCCATGCCGCAGCTGGAGGAGTTGGGCTTATCGCTTGCCAATGGGCCAAGGCGCTGGGTGCAAAACTGATTGGTACGGTAGGGTCGGCGCAAAAAGCCGACAGCGCCAAAAAGGCGGGAGCCTGGCAGACCATTAACTATCGCGAAGAGAATCTTGCCGAACGCGTCAAAGAACTGACCGCGGGCAAAAAAGTCGCGGTGGTTTATGACTCGGTAGGGAAAGATACCTGGGAGGCGTCATTAGATTGCCTGCAACGCCAGGGATTGATGGTGAGTTTTGGTAACTCATCTGGCCCCGTGACGGGTGTGAATCTGGGGATCTTAAACCAGAAAGGCTCGCTATATGTTACGCGTCCGTCATTAAATGGTTATGTGACCACGCGTGAAGAGCTGGAAGAAGCCTGCAATGAGCTGTTCTCACTGATTGCCAGTGGGGTTATCAAAGTGGATGTGGCTGAAAGCCAGAAGTTTGCCCTGAGCGATGCCGCTCTGGCACATCAAACGCTGGAGAGCCGAAGCACGTTAGGCTCTAGCTTACTGATTCCATAAAAGAATTTGGGCTTCCCAAGGGAAGCCCATTCTTTTTTTGTTCGCGCTGTGTGTAGGGTACAGCACGATGAATTCTTTTTTCGCAACACTGTAATAATGTCAGGTTTGGTAAATAATTGATATGCCACACCCTGCAAACTTAGCCAGAAAGATGCGAGGTTGTGATCAACTCCGCAATACCCAAGCAATACCCATCATCTTTCAAGTTGCAGATGCGTTAGCTGCACTCACTCACCCGAATCACTTACCAGAGTAAGCTCATCGGGATTCTCTCGTTTGCTGCCTTCCTGCATCTTGAAATCTATTGGGTATGTTTCTGACAAAAGTTAGCGCTTATCCGCGACCAGTGACAAAGCATGCTCAACTACTGCAATACCAGCACCCGCTTTATGCGCGTTTTCACTCAGATAACGACGCCATTGGCGCGCACCAGGGATCCCCTGGAATAAGCCCAGCATGTGGCGAGTAACATGGCCCAGGTAGGTCCCGTTAGCCAGCTCGCGCTCGATGTATGGATACATGGCACGAACTGCTGCAACCGTATCGACTTCCGGCGTATTGATGCCAAAAATCTCGCGGTCAACTGCCGTCAGCAGGCCTGGATTTTGATAGGCTTCGCGCCCAACCATTACACCATCCATGTGTTCCAGATGGGCTTTTGCCTCTTCCAGTGATTTGATGCCACCGTTAATGGCCATCGTCAGATTCGGGAAATCACGCTTAAGTTGATACACGCGCGGATAATCCAGCGGCGGAATTTCACGGTTTTCCTTCGGGCTTAAACCAGAAAGCCAGGCTTTACGAGCATGGATGATAAACATCTCACATTCGCCCTTCCCGGCGACCGTGCCGATAAAATCACACAGGAATTCGTAGCTGTCCTGGTCATCAATGCCGATACGCGTTTTGACGGTAACAGGAATAGAAACCACATCGCGCATCGCTTTGATGCAATCGGCCACGCGCTGCGCATCAGCCATCAAACACGCGCCGAACATACCGTTTTGTACGCGATCGGACGGACAACCCACATTGAGGTTTATTTCGTCATAGCCGCGCGCTTCAGCCAGTTTCGCGCACTGCGCCAAAGCCGCCGGATCGCTACCACCCAATTGCAACGCAACAGGATGCTCGTCTTCGCTGTAAGCCAGATAGTCCCCTTTGCCATGAATGATCGCACCGGTTGTCACCATTTCGGTGTACAGCAGTGTCTGGCTTGATAACTGGCGCAAAAAATAGCGGCAGTGGCGGTCAGTCCAGTCAAGCATCGGCGCAATGGAAAAACGATGTGGCTGGAAGGGAGTCTGGTTTAATTGTGAGGACATAGGCACTGGCGTTTTCGGGCTACGGTTAAAAAAGGGTCGCTACTATAGCATAAACCAGCGGCCAGCATGTGTTGCCCGACCGCCGGATAAAATCAGAAGGTCATACCCACCTGGACACCTGCTCCCCAGGTTTCGTCCTGGCCATACAAGCCCATGAGATCAACATGAACCAGGTCGAGCGGGGCGAAACCTACACCGCCAGTAAAGACATTACTTTCAGTGGAGCGCATGTCCGCACGATAACCTGCACGCACCGCAAGCCAGGGTAGCGGCGTAATTTCCGCGCCGATGCCCGCAAATTGCGAATTATCTTCACTCTTGAAGTTTTTGGTTTCGGTGAGATCAACATCGGTCGTCAACACCAGCAAATCGCTGTGCCAGGCAACACCGGTGGTGACCAATGGGCGAATTTGATAGGTATCTTTAAAACCATCAACCACTTTTGTGTCGATATCACGAGACACCAGATTTTGCCCACTTAACCCTACGGTCCAGGAATCACCAACGTCTGCCGCCAACCCTGCATCAATGTTAAAACCCGTGTTGGAATTGCGATAACGGCTGTCAGTGAAATCATCTTTCTTGTACTGATAAACAGAGGTGCTGTAGTTGTACAACGAGGTATATTGCAGCTTCGGCGTCACACCAACAGAGACAGGCACCCCGCCTACATCAAATTTGTGCGCCACTGCAACACCGTAATCCGAGACCATTGCCGCACGACCAAAGCCTTTTGAGGTGAGGTTTTGCAGGTCATTGGGGTTAGGGATAACAGTCCCGTTGGCGATCCCGTCAAGATAATCGAGGTCGTGCTGAGTGATATCTGACGTAACTCTGGCGGTCCCATACACTTTCGCCACAAACGCAAAAGGTAAAACGCCATTCGGGATACTTACCGCCAGGGCACCACCTGCTTTTGCCCGAACCTCTTCCCCTTTAACATCTCGCAATTGCCCAGCAAGATCGGCCGCATCATTTTGCAACTGACGGTACAACGAAGGGTTGCGGATAAGTTGTCGTAACGGAATATCCGTGTATTTCAGATAATCCTCAGCCGAGTTGCTGATGTCGTCAATATTATCCTGGAGGTTGTCGGGGTCCGTCATTTGCACACCCAACGAAGGAATGATGAGTCCGGCGTTATCCCCCTCCTGGCTGCTGGTGAGTAACGCTGGGTTAATCAGTACTGCACTGCTCCACCGGGATGATGCAACACCGGTGCCGCCCATCGCATCATTGCGTGATTCCGTCCATGTCCCTGCCGCATTAGCAGTATTTGCCAAAAAGAAAAAGGCGACGTTTACCGCCACCAAAGTTCTGGTTTTTATCATTCACAACCCGCCCGTCTTACTTCCGATTTATGATTCACTTCTTGCCAGAACTGAGCTGACAAGAAGTGGTTAATGCCGTGAAGAAAAACTCAATCGCGGGTAGTTTCACCCAAATAAAATCCCGTACTAATCCAATGGGTTATATTATTTAATTCCTGTACTTATATTTATAGTTTACCGTTTGGTTTCCGTGAAGGATGACCGTCATGTGGGCCGAAAAATTGCGGGGGGTGATCAATCCAGCGGTCCTGACGTTGTGCGGCGTAGCTCGCGTTTAGCGGGTAATAAATTCGATTTTCAGCTTTGTTAGCCTCACCCACAATCAGCAACCTGACTTCATGCTCTGTATTGTTGATGAAAGTATGGCAAATGCCGGTTCCGGCCGGAAAGCCAACGCTATCGCCCGGCTCAAGCGGGTAAAGATGACCATTGATCCATACATGCGGGTGCCCTTCCAGAACATAAGCAAATTCTTCCTCGCTACTTTCCGCATGCGGGTAGGACGTCCGGCGACCGGGCAGCAGACGCTCATGATGGATCCCCAGGCGTGTTAGCCCGAGTTTGCGAGCCAGTGGCGCGCCAATAGAAAACAGTTCAGCGCTGTCTGGATAAGTTGAATCATCTTCACCTTCCAGGTCTTTCCAGTGGCGTATGCAATCAGGTTTATTCATAACAAACTCCGGGATAGTCATCTCAAAAGGATGCAGCCAGAATGGTGCACCACTCGGCGTTTTTTGCGCGTTGTGATAGAGTGTAGGGCTAATCTACAGGGGAATGCTGATGGACATCACGACTTCACAAAACGTGTTAGCGCAGGCTGAAAAACTATGCGAGCAGCGTAATGTGCGCCTGACGCCACAACGCCTGGAAGTGCTGCGTTTACTGACGCAACAAGCGGGTGCAATCAGCGCTTATGATTTGCTGGATTTATTGCGTGCCAGTGAACCACAAGCAAAACCTCCGACGGTGTATCGTGCGCTCGATTTTCTTCTTGAACAAGGCTTTGTGCATCGCGTTGAGTCAACCAACAGCTATGTTTTGTGCCATCTGTTTGATCAGCCAACGCACTCATCTGCGATGTTTATTTGCGACAGATGTGGCGCGGTGAAAGAGCATGGCGCGCAAGGCGTTGAAGATATCATGCATCAATTGGCTGCCCAGCTAGGATTTGCTCTGCATCATAATGTCATTGAGGCACATGGTTTATGCAGCGCTTGCGCAGAAGTTGAAGCCTGTAGCCACCCCGAAGCATGCGGGCATGACCACACTATTCAATCGAAGAAAAAATCACGTTGATTTGAAATCATTACCCGAAATATTTCGAGTTGCATCGCGATGGCATGCAATCGCAGCTTGATGAGCTCGCTCAGCTAAGTGAAGTGAAGTGAAAGTAGCCAATAAACAGGCAACTGGAAGTATGAAGGATTAGGTACATCCTTGTACCTGGGCAGGGTAGCCATTGAGAGTTAACACATCTGAGGGATGAGATTACCAGCGGTAATCGTTACGTTTTTCCCAATCAACGACTTCTTTCTCTGCCTGCTCCTGGGCGTATCCATAACGTTCCTGGATTTTACCGACTAGCTGATCGCGCTTCCCTTCAATGACGGTCATGTCATCGTCAGTCAGTTTGCCCCATTTCTCTTTTACTGTGCCTTTGAACTGTTTCCAGTTACCGCCGATTTCGTCTTTATTCATAATGATATCCTCATCGTTCGGTGAAAAACTGCTAAGTAAATATCGTCCGTATGTTGCCGTCTGGCTGACATACTGTTTCTGCTGGACGTGAAAATAATTTTAGTCAAGGATATGGCGGTGAGGGGAAAACTAAGAATATTGAACCACAGGGGAAAGTGAAATGATGCTGACCTGCCCCACAATTAAGTGGCAAATCAGCATACTGGGGGATGATTAAAAACGTGTCAGGAGTTGTAACTAGCTATGAGTTCCAGCGGGGAACCACGTATTGTCACGCCAGTGGCGACGCCAAATCCAACCCAAAGACAGCCCACGCAGAGACAGAAACACCGCCACAGATAACCACAGGCCATGATTCCCCAGATAAGGTACGGTGAACAGCGTTAGCCCGAAGCCCAGTGCCGCAACTGCCATGCTGTTTCGCATTTCTGCACCACGCGTTGCGCCAATAAACATACCATCAAGCAAATAGCACCAGACACCCACCACCGGTAAAACAATCTGCCAGTGTAAATAGCGATCGGCCTGTAGCTGCAATTCAGGGATTGATGTCAGGAGCGAAACAATGTTCTCGCCAAACAGTGCGTACACTATGGCAAAAATTAACGCGACCAACCCCGCCTGGCGACAGGCTGCTCCCCATACTTCCAGCAATTGGCCTCGATTCTTCGCACCAAATGCCTGGCCCGAATGGGCTTCAACAGCGTAAGCAAACCCATCAAGCGCATAGGCGGTGAAGGTCAGTAACGTCATCAGCACCGCATTTACCGCAACGATTTCGCTGCCTAACCGTGCGCCGAAAATCGTCACTGAAGCGAAACACACCTGCAGCAACAGCGAGCGCAACATAATGTCCCGGTTAAGCGCCAGTAAACGCCGAACGTTTCCGCGCCAGGCTTTCATCAGCATCTCTACGCTGATTCCACGCAGGCCCATCACCTTTTTCACCATCAGCAACCCGATGATAAATGTCGCATATTCTGCAGTGACCGTCGCTAACGCCGCCCCCTGCACATTCATATGCAACCCCATCACCAGCCACACATCGAGCACGATATTCAGCACGTTTCCGACGACCAATAAGATAACCGGTGCACGCGCATACTGTACGCCTAACAGCCAACCAAGTAAGACCAGGTTAGCCAGTGAAGCCGGGGCGCTTAGCCAGCGGATCTCAAGAAAACGTTGCGCCTGCCAAAGCACGTCCTGGTTACCGCCAACTATGTGTAATGCCAGTGAAATTAGGGGGTCACGCAGCGCGACAATCACAACGCCTGCGCCCAGCGCCAGCAATAAAGGCTGTACCAGTGCACGCGCTAACGCCGAGGGATTATTTGCGCCGAACGCTTGAGCGGTTAAGCCCGTGGTACTCATACGCAGGAATAACAAAAGCATGAACAGGAAACTGGTTGCCGTAGCGCCAATAGCGACACCACCAAGATAGACAGGGCTGTCCAGATGACCAATTACTGCCGTATCGACCAGACCCAGCAAGGGGACGGTGATGTTGGAGAAGATCATGGGTAAGGCGAGGCGCCAGAGTGCTTTGTCAGCCGTTGAGAAAAATCGCATGGCTAATCCAGGAAGAGAATGGGAACAGCGATGCGCCGGAAAGCGCACCGCCTAAAGAAACTTTACAGCCAGTCGCCGTTGCGAATCACCCCAACCGCCAAGCCTTCAATAGAGAAGTTATGCTCGCGCAGGTCAACCACAATAGGTTCAAACTCGCTATTTTCTGGAAGAAGATGAACAACGTTGCCCTGCTGTTTTAAGCGCTTAACGGTAACTTCATCATCAATACGCGCAACCACAACCTGGCCGTTACGCACATCCTGAGTTTTATGCACCGCGAGTAGATCACCGTCCATAATACCGATGTCTTTCATAGACATACCACTGACGCGCAGCAAGAAGTCGGCATTAGGTTTAAACAGCGATGGATCGACCTGGTAATGGCCTTCGATATGCTGCTGTGCCAAGAGTGGCTCACCTGCAGCAACACGCCCAACCAGCGGAATACCGGTAACTTCTTCCACCAGCAAGCGGATACCGCGCGACGCACCAGAGACAATCTCAATGACGCCTTTACGAGCCAGTGCTTTTAGGTGCTCTTCAGCGGCGTTTGGAGAACGGAACCCCAGACGTTGAGCAATCTCGGCACGAGTCGGTGGCATGCCGGTCTGGCTGATATGATCCCGAATAAGATCAAACACCTCTTGCTGCCTGGTAGTTAACGCTTTCATTCCGCCCCCTGGGTGTTTATACAGTTATGCTGTGAGTATATACAGTCAAAGGCGAATTTGGAACCACAAATTAAGCAAAAAACCAGCCACTTAACTATTCTGGAAAGATCATCGCAAATGCTGCCAAAGTAGTGTGACCCAGGTAATCACTGCGAGGATAATGGCGATTAACACGGCAGCTGATCCCATGTCCTTGGCGCGTCCTGAAAGCTCGTGATAATCCGTACCCACGCGGTCGACAAGGGATTCAATCGCGCTGTTGAGGATCTCGACAATCATAACCAGCACGACAGAACCAATCAGTAGAATACGGGTGATGGGGTCGATATCTAAATAACAGGCAATGGCAATAGCGATTACGGCACAAACGCCTTCCTGACGGAACGCAGCTTCGTTGATCCAGGCTGCTTTGAGCCCTTTCCATGAATAGCCAGCGGCTTTGATGATACGGGTAAATCCGGTGACGTTACTCGCCATTTTTGGAAACCTTTTCAAATTATTTGCGTCAATACTTATCCATACCCGTCATTCTTCAAATTGCAGCCAACACTGCTACAACTTGAAGAATGACGGGTATAAAGCGCAACGCCACAGAAATCTGAGTGAGATTCTGATATTCTTGCGGCGAAATTGCATTATTAACCTGAGGCTTTACATCGTTTATGTCAGGCTGGCCAAGAATCTACTACAAATTACTTAATTTACCATTAGGCGTTCTGGTAAAAAGCAAGTCCATTCCGGCAGACCCACAAGCCGAATTGGGCTTAGATCCCACACGCCCGATAATGTATGTGCTGCCGTATAACTCTAAGGCGGACTTATTAACGCTGCGCGCACAATGTCTCGCTCATGGCTTACCCGATCCGCTTCAGCCGTTAGAGATTGACGGAGCGGTACTCCCGCGTTACGTCTTTATCCACGGCGGCCCGCGTGTATTCACTTATTACACGCCGAAAGAAGAGTCGATCAAGTTGTTCCACGATTACCTCGACTTGCACCGCAGCAATCCAAATCTGGATGTGCAGATGGTGCCGGTCTCGGTGATGTTTGGCCGCTCTCCGGGTCGCGAAAAAGGCGAAGTTAACCCGCCATTAAAGATGCTGAACGGCATCCAGAAGTTTTTCGCCGTTACCTGGCTTGGTCGCGACAGTTTCGTGCGTTTTTCGCCACCCGTCTCACTGCGCAACATGGCAACCGAGCACGGTACGGATAAAAAGATCGCTCAGAAATTGGCTCGCGTTGCGCGTATGCACTTTGCTCGCCAGCGTTTAGCGACCATCGGGCCACGTTTGCCGGTACGTCAGGATCTGTTTAATAAGCTTCTGGCATCGAAAGCTATCGCTCGCGCCGTCGAAGATGAAGCACGCAGCAAGAAAATCTCCCATGAAAAAGCACAGCAAAACGCTGTGGCGCTGATGGAAGAGATTGCCGCCAACTTCTCTTATGAAGCGATTCGGGTGAGTGACCGCGTGCTAAGTCTGACGTGGAACCGCTTGTACCAGGGGATAAACGTTCACAATGCAGAACGCGTACGCCAGTTGGCTCACGATGGTCATGAGATTGTTTATGTCCCTTGCCATCGCAGCCACATGGATTACATGCTGCTGTCTTACGTGCTTTATCACCAGGGGCTGGTTCCTCCGCACATCGCGGCGGGTATCAACCTGAACTTCTGGCCAGCGGGCCCGATTTTCCGCCGCCTCGGTGCGTTCTTTATCCGTCGTACCTTTAAAGGCAGCAAACTCTACTCCACCGTGTTCCGTGAATATCTGGGCGAGCTGTTTAGCCGTGGCTATTCCGTTGAATATTTCGTTGAAGGTGGTCGTTCTCGTACCGGGCGTTTGCTCGATCCGAAAACCGGCACCTTGTCGATGACCATTCAGGCAATGCTGCGCGGCGGTACTCGCCCTATTACATTGGTGCCGATTTACATTGGCTACGAGCATGTAATGGAAGTGGGGACTTACGCAAAAGAGTTGCGTGGTGCGACCAAAGAGAAAGAGAGTTTCATGCAGATGGTACGTGGCCTGAGTAAGCTGCGTAACCTCGGTCAGGGCTATGTGAACTTTGGCGAACCGATGCCATTGATGACATTCCTGAACCAGCGTGTTCCTGAGTGGCGCGATTCCATCGACCCAATCGAAGCGATCCGTCCTGCGTGGCTGACGCCGACGGTCAATGAAATTGCCACCGAACTGATGGTGCGAATTAACAACGCAGGTGCGGCGAACGCTATGAACCTGTGCTGTACAGCGCTGTTAGCCTCACGTCAGCGTTCACTCACCCGTGAGCAACTGACAGAGCAGCTCAACTGTTACCTGAGCCTGTTGCGTAATGTGCCGTATTCACCGGACGCGACCACACCAGACCAGCCAGCAGAAGCGCTGATTGAACACGCGTTGCAGATGAACAAGTTTGAAGTCGAGAAAGACACTATCGGTGACATCATCATTCTGCCGCGTGAGCAGGCTGTTCTGATGACGTATTACCGTAACAACATCCTGCATATGCTGGTGTTGCCTTCTCTGCTGGCAGCGATCATTACTCAACATCGCCGCATTGACCGTAGCGAACTGCTGCGTCAGGTCACGTTACTTTACCCGATGCTGAAGACAGAGCTCTTCCTGCGCTGGAACACCGCTGAACTTGCCGGTGAAATTGACATTATGCTCAATGAACTGGCGCGTCAGGAACTGGTAACGCTGACAGACGACGAAGTGCAGATGAACCCTGCGCGTTCACGCACCATGCAGCTACTGGCAGCGGGTGTTCGTGAAACGCTACAGCGTTATGCGATTACGTTCTGGTTGTTGAGCGCGAATCCGTCGATTAACCGTGGGACACTGGAGCGCGAAAGCCGCACCGTTGCCCAGCGCTTGTCTGTTTTGCATGGTATTAATGCACCGGAGTTCTTTGATAAAGCGGTATTCACCTCGCTGGTATTAACCTTGCGTGATGAAGGCTATATCAGTGACACCGGGGATGCAGAGCCAGGGGAAACGATGAAGGTCTACCAGTTGCTGGCAGATCTGATCATGCCGGATGTGCGTTTAACGATTGAAAGTGCGACGTCGCAGGCTGCGACTGAGTAATGCCCTCACCCTAACCCTCTCCCACAGGAGAGGGAATAACGGTTTTCTCCTTCACCTGAGGGAGACATGCCCGGTTTTCTCCTTCTCCCTTTGGGAGAAGGCCGGGATGAGGGGATTTTTTAGAAGTGTATGTAACTCAGCACCAGGCCAATAAACAACACCAGCCCAACGTAGTTATTATTCAGGAATGCGCGGAAACAGGCATCGCGGTCGCGATTCGCCGTCAACCGTTGCTGATGGATAAAGAGCGCGCCAGCCAATGCAATAGACCAATAAAAAGCGCCGCCCAAGCCATTCAGCCAGCCAATTACCGCCAGCAATACCATTACCGCAACCTGCAAAATCCCAATGATCACATTGTCATAGCGTCCAAACAGGATCGCAGTGGATTTGATGCCTATTTTCAGATCGTCATCGCGATCAACCATCGCATACTGTGTGTCGTAGGCTACCGCCCAGCAAATATTGGTCAAAAACATCAGCCAGCAACTTAGCGGAACAGATTCACTGACCGCAGCAAATGCCATTGGGATGGACCAACCGAATGCCGCACCCAACACCACTTGTGGCAGATGGGTGTAACGCTTCATAAACGGATAGACCCAGGCTAACGCTAATCCCGCGACGGACAATAAAATCGTCATGGTATTGAGTGTCAGCACCAGTAAAAACGAGAGCAGCACCAGCACCACAAACAGGATACGCGCCTCTTTTTCACTGACAGCACCGCTCGGTAGCGGCCGATGGGCGGTCCGTTTAACGTGGCCATCAAACTTGCGATCGGCGTAGTCGTTAACCACGCAACCTGCTGCGCGCATCATCCAGACTCCGGCGATAAATACGCATAAAATAGTCAGCGGCGGGACACCCGGCGTCGCAAGCCATAACGCCCATAACGTGGGCCATAACAATAAAAGCGAGCCAATCGGCTTATCCAGCCGCATCAGGCGTTGGTAGGCCTGTAATTTGCCCTGTTTCAGACTCCACTCCATTATTTTTCCTCTGCATACAACGGCGAAGCGGGAAGGAATAACTCGGTCAGTACCAATGGCTTTCCGGCTAATCTCAGGCGGGACCGACGTCCCCACAGCTCCGCACTGCGTCCAATCTCAATAAAATCCCGCGTCAGGGATGATGCACTAAACAAATAACGCCCGAGCGGCGTGGTTCCGAGCCGCTGCAAAGCAAGCTCAGGCCCTTCAAGGGTTGATTCCGGTACGACCGTGCGCCCAAGCAACCAGGGCTCATCGTCACCGCATAGCACAACTTCACGCAACCAGTAGCGTTTGGCGACTGGCATCATCTCAGCTTCGGGAAAATCGACAGGCGAATCGAAAAAACCTTCACGCACAATACGAACAGTGACTCGCGAACAATACTGTTCAAAGCGTTTAGTCATTGAGTCTTCAAGCAACAACCAGTCAAGAAGCGACGCACTCAGCCCCTCGGGAATCGTAGCCTCAAAACGTAAGGCGCGCAGTGCCGAAAGCGCGTCAGACATGTGAATTTCTCCGAAATAAAACCGGCGGTCATTGTAACGCAGAATGGGTAGAGCGGGGACGATTTAACAGGTCTACAACCTTCTAAATCATTTGGGTGGTGTCACTAAAACGCATTTGCGTTTTTGAACGCAGCCAACGCCGAGGCGGCTCGAAATATGACGGACAAAAAAAAGGTGCGCCACAAGGACGCACCAATACTCCAAACATCAGCATTGCGGGGAGACGGTTACCCCTTGCCTTTTACACTGCTGATAAAAGTTTTACGGGCAGAAGTTGATCCAAGACGCTCTGCTTCATCCAACAGTTTCAAAGCTTTATCTACATCGCCTTTGTCGACTGCTTGCTTGATAGCCTGGTTGAAGTAGCTTTCTGTATCGTTAAGCATTGGCTCTTTTTTCACCGCTGGCGCAGGTGCGGCAACGGGTGCTGGAGCAGGAGCTGAATACGTTGGCGCAGGCGCTGCGGATGTCGCTGCAACGGCTGCTACAGGTGCTGCGTAAGTCGCGGCTGGTGCAGCCGTATTTCCTACAGTGACCGGACCTGGGCCTTTTGAACCAAACAGTGGCCCAACCAAAATGCTGGAACCGGAGGAGGTTCTGACTTTGAGCGACAGTTCCCCCTCTTTGACATGGCGGGCAATCGGGTCTGGGATATCAGGAACCGCGTTACCATTTCCTTTGGCATAGGCTTTCGCCGGGTCAACCATGGTAGTGGTTTGCTGGAGGTCTTTATTGGTGGTGAAGACCAACAGATACAGTTTTTGTTGCCCCAACGCTGGGGTTAATTTCAGTACGCCTTCCAGACGGTTGGAAGACATTACGCCCGGCTCTTCATAGGGGAAGAAACTGGATGGGAAGTAAGCAGCAGGCGTCAAATTCTGATCAAGTACCAACACGTTTGGCGCAAATACTGACTCTTTATTCACCAGGCTGGTGAGCGTAATGGTCAACTCACCGATGCTTGCCGGTACGCTGTAGGCAGCCACTGGCCCCACAATATCACCGGCATTCAGCGTCTGCCCGGTGGTAGCGAGATTCGTTTTTTGGGTGTTCGTTTGATCAACCGGAGTCCATTGCAGTTGTTGCAATGCAGAGGCCGGAATTGCAGGTGCGGCAGAGAGATCCTGAGGCACGATGTTCACATCCGCCAGGCTTACGCCGGGCAGGCTGGCGAGCAACCCTGCGGATAGGCAGAGTGCGATGAGACTTTTTTTCATTTTCATTGTTATAAACCTCGGCTGGGAAGTCGGTGGAAAGTTAGCCAGGCAATAGCGCTTTCCATCGAAACAGGCATTGGCATACAAGGGTAATAACGAGGGGCTCAGTGGCGAACCCCTCATCGTTTCATAACATCAGGTTAAAGCTGAATTACCACCAGATTTCCATCTGGGCACCGAAGGTGAACTCGTCGTTATCGCCACGGCTGGTAGAGAATGTACCGTTACCGGTATTGTCTGCGATGGCAAAGCGAGTGGTATCACCGCTAGCATTTTTCGCATAACCCCATTGCTCATCCCAACGTGCGTAAGTTGCAAACAGACGCAGTGCTGGACGTGACCAGATGCTGTCGCCTGCTTGCCATTGTTGTGCCAGCGTAATTTTGTACTGACCGTTGTGATCGCCCGTTTCCTGGGATTTCACGTTGTCGTAGCCAAGTTCCAGCAAGGTGCTCATGATTGGCGTCCATTTGAACATTGGGCGCACACCGACGGTGTACCACTCAGTCCCCTGGTTATCATCCATATCCAGGTTCTGGTACATAGCGACATACATCAGGTCCCAACGGTCGGCCAGAGTAATTGCACCGTGGTCGAGTACACGAATCATGCTGCCGTCGTTGTTGATGCTACCGCCCTGCGCCTGACCTTTACCATTGGAGGTCATAGAGTCAGTTGCGTACTGGACAACGAATTTGTTGAAGCCTTTCATCATGCTTTGGGTGTGTTCAAGAGTCCCCATCCAGCCGTCTTTAGACGCGCCAGGTTGCAGATAATAGTCATCAGGAATGTTGGTGTGGCCGTAATCTACACCCAGCTCCAGGGTACCGCCTGGGTTGGTTTCAATCCCCGCCCAACGCACGTCAAATACGTCGTTTGGTACTTTGTTGTTATAAGTACGCTCACCCGTCACTGGATCGAACTCAGCAGCACCGGAAGAACCACCGGATTCAGCGGAACGAGTCGCAGCAAAGGAGAGTTTACCTACGCCGACATCGATGTTTTCCAGACCTGCACCAGGACCAGAAATATCCCAGTAGTAGAAGTCGATCATGTGAACGTCATGACGTTGGTAGAAGCGCTTACCAGCCCACATGTTGGCGCCTGGCAGCGAGTCGATGAGGTTTTTACCCTGCACGTTAAATTCACGGATTGCTGGAGTATTGCCATCTTCCCAGTCGTTTAACTGTGGAGAGTTATAGGCAATGTTGGAGTCGAAATAGAAGCTCTTATCGCCTTCTTTCCAGACTTCTTGTCCTAATTTAATTTCCGCATAGGTTTCACATTCGTTACCAAGACGGTATTTAGATTGAGCACCTGTTGCCTGGAAACATTCTTGAGGTCCGCCGCTACCAGTCCAGCCGATACCAGAACGGGCATAACCGTGGAAATCCACAGCCAGAGCCTGAACAGACATAACGCCTGCTGCTACGGCGACTGCCAGTGGAAGTTTGCGCAGAGTAATCATCGATCTATCTCCTGAATCATTGCTTTTCTTTTTTATGGGAATGCTTAAACACCTGGCTCTTGATGCAGCCGACGACATGCAGTGCCATCCTCACGGAACAGATGGCAACGCTCTGGCGGCAAGCCAATAGCGAATGTGGCACCCTCTTTTACCAACACCACGTCATTCTGGCGGTACACCAGGTTCTGACGGATGGCGGGGATTTGGATATGAATCTGAGTTTCATGGCCGAGTTGCTCAACCACCTGGACTTCACCTTCCAGAGTGACGTCTGCGATCTCGCTTGGTAGAAGATGTTCCGGGCGAATACCAAGAGACATATTGGCGCCGACCTGAACTTCTTTGCTTTCAACCGGCAGCCAAACTTGCTGACGGTTAGGTAATTCAACCTGCACTTGATCGATTGCGGTTGCGGTCACTTTCACTGGCAGGAAGTTCATTTTTGGTGAGCCAATAAAGCCCGCAACAAAACGATCTGCCGGATAGTGGTACAACTCGAGTGGTTTACCGACTTGCGCGACACGACCTGCGTCCAGCACCACAATCTTGTCGGCAAGCGTCATCGCTTCGACCTGATCGTGAGTCACGTAAATCATGGTGCGCCCAAGGCGCTTATGCAGTCGGGAGATCTCAATGCGCATCTGCACACGCAGCGCCGCATCAAGGTTTGAAAGAGGTTCATCAAGCAGGAATACACGTGGTTCAGCCACCAGCGTACGGCCAATCGCGACACGCTGACGTTGCCCACCAGAAAGCGCTTTCGGGCGACGTTCTAACAAATGCGCCAATTGCAGCGTTTCCGAAACCTGAGTGACTCGCTGATTAATTTCGCTTTTCTTAGCGCCGGCCAACTTCAGGCCGAAAGACATATTTTCTGCAACGGAGAGATGGGGATATAAAGCATAAGACTGGAACACCATACCAACACCACGTTCAGCGGGTGGAATGTCATTCATACGTGCTTCGCCAATGAATAAATCACCGCTAGTGATAGTTTCCAGCCCCGCGATCATACGCAACAGTGTGGATTTTCCGCAGCCCGACGGACCAACAAAAACCACGAACTCGCCTTCCTGGATGTCCAGATTGATATCTTTCGATACCACCACATCACCCCAGGCTTTTGTTACGTTCCGTAGCTGTACGCTTGCCATGTACTTCTCCCTTTATTCCGTCACGATGCTAATTGGCAGGTGATTCAATATGTGTCGGACTATGACGGATCTATACATTTGGTAACTCCTCCACCCTGATGTTTTTTATGGGGGAGGAGGCGGGAGGATGAGATGTGGGTTTGTGCAACCGGTTACAGTGCACACAAGAGATTTTCGTGATCGTGGTTTCAAATTTCCGGGGGGTTTTGTGTGCGCCAGGACACATAACTGGCAGTTATGGAATGGGGATCACAGATAATCGGGGTGGGGCGTAGGGCGAAGGAGGATGAGAAGCACTTGCCATCTGAGCAAACTGGCAACCGTAACGCCACTACCTTGACCTTGATGTATCCACGCGCAAACAACCATTCAAAGGATGGGACACATGAAAATTAAAACTGGCGCCCGCATCCTCGCTCTGTCTGCCCTGACAACGATGATGTTTTCCGCCTCTGCACTGGCAAAAATAGAAGAAGGCAAACTGGTTATCTGGATTAACGGTGATAAAGGCTATAACGGCCTGGCCGAAGTGGGTAAAAAGTTTGAGAAAGACACTGGCATTAAAGTCACCATCGAACACCCGGACAAACTGGAAGAGAAATTCCCACAGGTCGCAGCCACTGGCGATGGCCCGGATATTATCTTCTGGGCGCACGACCGTTTCGGGGGTTACGCGCAATCTGGCCTGCTGGCCGAAATCACTCCAGACAAAGCATTCCAGGACAAACTGTATCCGTTTACCTGGGACGCGGTACGTTACAACGGCAAAATTATCGCTTACCCCGTCGCGGTTGAAGCGCTCTCTCTGATTTACAACAAAGACCTGGTACCCAATCCGCCAAAAACCTGGGAAGAAATCCCTGCGCTGGATAAGCAGTTGAAAGCGAAAGGTAAGAGCGCGTTGATGTTCAACCTGCAAGAACCGTACTTCACCTGGCCGCTGATTGCTGCCGACGGTGGCTATGCGTTCAAACTCGAAAACGGCAAATATGACGTGAAAGATGTCGGCGTGGACAGCGCAGGCGCGAAAGCAGGCCTGACCTTCCTGGTCGACATGATTAAAAACAAAAACATGAACGCGGATACCGATTATTCCATCGCCGAAGCGGCCTTTAACAAAGGCGAAACCGCGATGACCATTAACGGCCCGTGGGCATGGTCCAACATTGAGAAGAGCAAAGTCAATTACGGCGTGGCGCTGCTGCCAACCTTCAAAGGCAAACCTTCCAAACCGTTCGTCGGTG
Source organism: Buttiauxella selenatireducens (assembly GCF_031432975.1). Lineage (GTDB taxonomy): Bacteria > Pseudomonadota > Gammaproteobacteria > Enterobacterales > Enterobacteriaceae > Buttiauxella > Buttiauxella selenatireducens. The sequence goes on from NZ_CP133838.1 coordinate 4,862,696, forward strand.
TTCTGAGTGCCGGTATCAATGCTGCCAGCCCGAACAAAGAGCTGGCGAAAGAGTTCCTGGAAAACTACCTGATGACCGACCAGGGCCTGGCTGAAGTCAACAAAGACAAGCCATTAGGCGCTGTTGCTCTGAAATCTTACCAGGATCAACTGGCGAAAGACCCACGCATCGCTGCAACCATGGATAACGCCCAGAAAGGCGAAATCATGCCAAACATCCCGCAAATGGCTGCTTTCTGGTACGCCACTCGCACCGCGGTGATTAACGCAGTTAGCGGCCGTCAGACTGTTGATGAAGCGCTGAAAGACGCTCAGGGACGTATTACTAAGTAATAACAACGCCCTCATCCCGGCCTTCTCCCCCAGGAGAAGGGGAAAACAGCTCCCTCTCCCTCAGGAGAACGGGGATACCAACCCCCCTCTCCCTCAGGAGAACGGGGGTACCAACCTCCCTCTCCCTCAGGGAGAGGGTTGGGGTGAGGGTGGTTTAAGTGAATCACCAATGAGATGTAGAGGAAGACCCCATGGATGTTGTTAAAAAGAGCCACTGGTGGCAAAGCGATGTACTGAAATGGTCAGTCATCGGCCTGCTGGGCCTGCTGGTGGGTTATCTTATTGTAATAATGTACGCCCAGGGGGAGTACCTGTTCGCCATTATGACGCTGATTTTAAGCTCACTTGGCCTCTATATTTTTGCTAACCGCAAGGCGTATGCCTGGCGCTATGTTTACCCTGGTATGGCCGGTATGGGGCTGTTCGTGCTGTTCCCATTGGTGTGTACCATTGCGATTGCCTTCACCAACTACAGCAGCACCAACCAACTGACACAAGAGCGTGCCCAGCAGGTGCTGATGGACCGCCAGTATCAGGCGGGCAAAACCTTTAATTTCGGCCTTTATCCAGCGGGCGATGAGTGGCAACTGGCCCTCACCGATGGCGAAACCGGCAAGAATTTCATCTCCGACGCCTTTAAATTTGGCGGCGAACAACATCTGAAACTGAAAGAAGCGGAAGCGCTGCCTGAAGGCGAAAAAGCAAATCTGCGTGTGATTACGCAAAACCGTACGGCGCTGACGCAAATTACCGCTCAAATGCCTGATGAAACCACGCTGACCATGAGTTCTCTGCGCCAGTTCTCCGGCACGCGCCCACTGTATACGCAGGCCGATGATGGCGAGCTGACGAACAACCAAAGCGGCGTGAAGTACCGTCCGAATAACAACATTGGTTTTTATCAGTCTGTTAATGCCGATGGCAACTGGGGCAATGAGCAATTAAGCCCGGGCTACACCGTCACTATCGGCTGGAAAAACTTCTTACGTGTCTTCCATGATGAAGGCATTCAGAAACCGTTTATGGAGATTTTCGTCTGGACGATCATCTTCTCAATCCTGACGGTGATTCTGACCGTGGCGGTCGGCATGATTCTGGCGTGCGTCGTGCAGTGGGAATCCTTGAAAGGCAAAGCGATTTATCGCGTGCTGCTGATACTGCCCTACGCGGTGCCGTCGTTTATTTCCATCTTGATTTTCAAAGGGTTGTTCAACCAAAGCTTCGGTGAAATCAACATGCTGTTGGGATCGCTATTTGGTATCAAACCCGAGTGGTTTAACGACCCAACGACCGCGCGTTCAATGATAATTATCGTGAATACCTGGCTCGGCTACCCATACATGATGATCTTGTGCATGGGCTTGTTGAAAGCGATTCCAGACGACTTGTACGAAGCCTCGGCGATGGATGGCGCAGGTCCGTTCCAGAACTTCTTTAAGATTACGCTGCCGCTGCTGATTAAACCTTTGACGCCGCTGATGATCGCAAGCTTTGCCTTTAACTTTAACAACTTCGTACTGATTCAACTGTTAACCAACGGTAGGCCAGACCGCCTCGGCACCACGACACCTGCCGGGTACACGGACTTGCTGGTGAGCTACACCTACCGTATCGCCTTTGAAGGCGGCGGTGGTCAGGACTTTGGTTTAGCCGCGGCTATCGCGACGCTTATCTTCATTCTGGTTGGCGCGCTGGCGATTGTTAACCTGAAAGCCACCCGCATGAAGTTTGATTAAGGAGCGACACTCATGGCCATGGTTCAACCCAAATCTCAAAAGCTGCGTTTGTTCACCACGCATCTACTTTTACTGCTGTTTATCGCGGCAATTATGTTCCCGCTGCTGATGGTCATTGCGATTTCACTGCGTCCGGGTAACTTCGCGACGGGCAGCCTTATCCCGGATCAAATCTCCTGGGAACACTGGAGGCTAGCGCTGGGCTTTAGCGTGCAACATGCCGATGGCAGCGTAACGCCACCGCCGTTCCCGGTGCTGTTATGGCTGTGGAACTCCGTCAAAATTGCGGCCATTACCGCACTGGGGATTGTGACGCTCTCGACAACGTGTGCTTATGCCTTTGCCCGTATGCGTTTCTCAGGCAAAGCGACGTTGCTCAAAGGGATGCTGATTTTCCAGATGTTCCCGGCAGTGCTGTCACTGGTCGCGTTATACGCCTTGTTTGACCGCCTCGGTCAGTACATTCCGTTTATCGGTCTGAATACGCATGGTGGGGTGATCTTCGCCTATCTTGGCGGCATCGCGCTGCACGTTTGGACGATTAAAGGCTACTTCGAAACAATTGATAACTCACTGGAAGAAGCGGCGGCAATCGATGGGGCAACCCCATGGCAAGCCTTCCGCCTGGTGCTGCTGCCACTGTCTGTACCGATTCTGGCGGTGGTATTTATCCTGTCGTTTATTGCCGCGATTACCGAAGTGCCTGTCGCCTCGTTGTTGCTGCGTGATGTCAACAGCTACACCCTGGCGGTAGGTATGCAGCAATACCTCAACCCACAAAACTATTTGTGGGGCGACTTTGCTGCGGCAGCGGTACTTTCTGCCATCCCAATTACCGTGGTGTTCTTACTGGCGCAACGCTGGCTGGTGAGCGGCCTGACGGCCGGTGGGGTGAAAGGCTAAGATTACCTGTAAGTTATTGCTTCACATTATGTAATGCCACTGCAAACCCTCAATTTGACCTTATTATCATTTCCGGCGGCCTTAGGGCCGCCATTTTTTTACTCCGCTATTCCCGCTTCAAACGGCTGCTGTTACATAACCACAGCGTAATCACCAGCAACAGAATGGCACCGGAGTAAATCAGCACGTCCAGCGGCTCTTTATGGTCGATGATGATGAGCCGCACAATCGCGGTTATGCCGATATAGACAAAGTAACGCAGCGGGAAGTGATAACCAGACTGAAAGTACTTAACGATCAATGCGATAAATTCGAAATACAGGAAGTAAACCACCAGCCCTTCGATCAGCAGATATTTGCTGGCCTGCTCACTGGGCGTGAATAGCACATTGGCTAAGTGCAGGGTTTCTTTACCGAGGAAGATAATGAGGATCAGGCCGAGGGTGAGCAGGGCCAGATTAAGTACCGTTTGCAGAACGGTGGCGATCAACTCAACGCGGGTGGTAGTCGTCATAGCAGCACCTGATGGATTATGTTTCCGAGGGCTGTTATACGTTGAAAGTGTGATCTGGATCTAGATTATTTACTTATATATGCACCCTCACCCCGGCCCTCTCCCTGAGGGAGAGGGAGAAACGAAGTACGCTCTCCCTTAGGGAGGTAGGAAAAGAACATCCCCTCTCCTGGGGGAGAGGGTTAGGGTGAGGGCGTCCTTAGCGGAAATTCACACTGCGATCGCTCGTCATCCCATACAACTCAAACTTACGTCCCAACATCTGCCCACCGTCACGCGTTAACGGCGTCCAGCCAATCTGCGCACGGCTACGGGTTGGTGACGACGAGAAGATATCCAGCGGGACATTCACGTAGAAACCTTTGGTGAAGTCCCCTTCCCCGTATTCTTCTTTGGAAACGTTAGTAATCGTGGCGTAAGTCCCGACGACCACACCGCTGTCGAAGCGTTTGGAGATTTCCAGCGTACCGCCTTTATCTTTCGCCAGATACTGACCAATGCTCAGCTTCACCAGAACATCGTCGGCAAACGGCGGCGTCCAGTAGCCCGTGATATGGCCGGTGGGTGCGCTGTAATCAGTGAACTTCATCATGTCTAACGAGCTGGTCCAGTCACGCTGTTTGACGTAGTTGGCGTTGGCACCAATTGCCCAATTGCTGTCGACCGGGCGATACAGAACTTCCGCCCCCACCCCGCCATACATGGTTTCGAGATAACCACCGTATACCTGCCCATACCAGCTGTTACCCAGATACTGGAAGTAGTTGGCTTGCAGATTGTTGACGTAGACATCGTTCTCGACGTAGTCGCGGACGTGGGTACGCACGCGCGGCAACGTCGAGTCATTCGGTGGATTGGTGTAGTTAAATTTGTCGTAGTTATTGGCGATGTTGGCAAACAGGCTGCCGGTCGTCAACAAATGATCCGTGACCCACCAGTCGGCGGTTCCCATCACGCCGACCTGGTACATATAGAAACTTTCCGGCCCGCCAATCGACTGATTCAGCACCGGGTTAATCGAGAAATTCACTCTGGATTTATCGATGAAATACCCTTGCTCCGTTTTCTCAGGCACCACGGGCTCAACACGTTTCTGCACCTGCGGTGTTTCATGACCAAGTGGCTCGCCTTCCAGATGATGACGTAAGCTCGACACATCCGTTTCGGTCGTCACCTGCGGCATATTCAAACGCGTTTCAGTAATACGAATGGTGCGGATATTCTCCGGCAGGTCGTTCATGATGATGCGGTTGGCGCGTTCAATTCCTTCGCGGGAATCGCGGTATTTCACCTGCTCCCCCGTCACATACAAGGTCTCGCCTTTCACCTGAATATTCGGATTGGCAAAGCCCGCATTGTATTTGAGTTGCGTCAGTTGGTTGGCGACCACCGTTGGCTGCAAAATTTCGTCTTGCGGCTGCGGTTGGTATTGCGGGCGACGGCTATCGTTATACCCTGGGCGTAAGTCGTTGAAGTTAGCCCGCAACGTGACGCCAAACATGAAGGTATTGCCGCGCTCATAACTGAGATTAACGTCTGCCCAGTCGGCGACACGGTAGATAGCGCCGACATTAACGTTGCTACGTTGCTCGATTTTTCCGGCAAAATCTTGGGTGTAATTATTGCCTTCATATTCCAGCTTGAGGCGCAACGGTTGCCACGGCGTTTGGTATTCGATACCGCCGAACAATGACGCGGGGCCATGAAACATGCCGCTGAAATCAAATGAACCCGCCTGGTTGTAACTGTTGTCGCGATAGCAAAAGCTGTTGCTCACTTCGCAAAACGGGTTCTTTACGTTACCGCTCGTGCCCATGTAACCCCAGCCCAGCCCAAGGGTGAAATCGAATGGTCCCCAGGCTTTGCTCGCAACCACATATTCACTGTCGAACAGCCCGGTACCGCCCAAGTCGCGGACTCCCACCGCGACTTGCGGCAAGTAATACCTCTCTTCCCAAAGACGGATTTTCATGTCGAAAGCTTTATCTTTGTAGGTCTGATCGCCCGAAAAAGCATCGACATTGCTGTACTGTTTCGTGCGCACGTCGGTATAGCGCAGCGTCGTTTCCAGCCAGGGGAAAAGCTGCACCGAAGCCGAGTAAAAGCGGTACTGATCGTTATCGCGATAATTGAGGCTAAACTCCCCTTCGCGAGCCATGCGGGCCGTGGGTGTTTGCAGCAAACCGACACCGCCGAAATCCGATTGAGACGGGCCGACAGGTGCAGGGAAAGTTTCTGCCTGGCAGGCAGAAGAAACAGCCAGAGCAAGCAGGCTGTAGAGCGTTTTTTTCTTCATCAATCCGGTCTCCGATGAGTCAGAGAGTTAAGGATTTGCTGATTCATAGCGTTGAAATCAGAATTAAAAAGCCGGTCTTTAAAACCAACAAACAGGATGCTTCCCGGTGTGAGTTCGACATGGCGGTTATTCCAGTACGCCACCGGCGCTTTTTGTGTTTTCCCGTCTGGATAAATCACCCATGCGTAGCTGCGATCGGCGCCACTGAGTTTGTCGACGCCCTCCAGATATTCATCCGCACTGCGTCCCGCAACGAACGGCCTCACACCTGGCGTGCTCACTAACCCCATGACAGTGACCGTGGAAGGCTGCGGCCCTGCCCACAGGCTGTATTCACCTTGCAAGGGAACATTGGCGCGAGGATGGACGCGAACCCAGTCGGGATCGAGGTCAACAAACTGCCGTCCGGTGACGTGAATAGCCTGCATCTGCTGGCGCAACCCGTTGATTGCGGCCGCAGCATCACCGTTTTCCTGTGCTGATAATTCGCTCAATGAGGCCAGTAACTTTTGATGTTGCTGTTCTGCAATCGCCGTTGCTTGCCGCTCGCTGATGACAGCACCTGGCCACCATGTGTGAGCAAGTGACGGCTGGGAGACTAAATCTGCCAGGCGTTCGACGTGGGTGAGTTGCTGATTGCCAGGATAAACAGTGACCGTACCTGCGGCGTAAGTGGCAGCACTAGTGGCCAGGCCGGATAAGCAAAGTGCGGCCCACCAAAGTGAAGCTTTTATTTTCATTGTTTTGCCGCCTTCAACAGGATCGTAGTGACAGGCCAATAATCGGGGCCAAGATATTGTGTTGACTGGCGCACCTGCCCTTCGCTGTCTATCCAGAAACGGTTATGCCAGGTTTTACCCAAGGCCGTCACTTCTTCATCGAGGACGCGAACAGGCGTGGTGCTGACAGCCACTTTCAGTGTGTCTGTGCCCTCCCAGGTGAAGGTTGAATGCGCAGTCGCCATACGCACCTGCTGGTGTTCGGTCCAGGCCATTTGCCGTGTCCAACGGGTGCCATCCACAATCTGGTTCACTTTTGCCAGCGGGTCGCTTGCCAGGTTTGTCACTTGCTGGAGGTTGTCGCCAAGACCTGTAGTTTTTACGATGCGACCATTTTCCGTGACGATCATCGCCCGGTCCTGAGTGACCCACTTTTGCTGGCCATTTTCGTCATAGGCCAACACCACAAATATTTGCGGGCCGTGATTAATGCGCATGTACTGGCTGGCGTAGCGCATATTCTGGATCTCGTCATGGGTGAGCTGAATACCGTCATCACCAACAATGCTGTGCCAAAGCGACGTGCCAAGGCCTTTGGTGGAGTCAGAACAAGCCTGAAGTAATAAGCAGACAAGAAGGATTGCGAGTCGCTGCACGAGGTTTCCCTAAGATCGAAAAATAACCACACCGAAGTGTGGTTAGGATTAAATCACCCTTGAAATTACCGGGTGCTGGTCGTCGTCGTGGTTGTCGTTCCAGTGTTGGAACCGTCGCCACCACCGGTTGCAGCAAGTGCTACACCCACTGCCGACCCGACAGTGCTGGCGCTGGTCGCAGTAGAACTGCCTGCGGACACAGAAGTCGCTTGTGCGCCGGCTGCTTCACCCACTGATATCGGATCTGCAATCGAAACACCTGACGCTGCCAGCGTGAATATGGCTAAAGCGCCATAAAGAACTTTCTTCATAACAATTTCCCTTCATTGAATGAATGGAGATGTGCCCAAAAGAATTTCAGGCGTTTTGGAGTATACACAACAAGGAATAATGACAGGCCGAAAGGGGAAATATGAAAGGCGCTTTAAGAAAAAGGGAAATAGAATATACTTAGGTTCGTTTAATTTAAATTTAACACCTTAAAAACAATAAGTTAAAATACATTCAAGTGATATACACATCCAATTAATCCGAAAATAATTCCGCTGCATCATCAGCGTATAATCATTTTTAGGATTAACCTCACGGAGGTGTATCAGGGATATTATTCGGCAAGGGGATTAATCTTATAATGATTTAAATGAATAAGCCGACATAATGTCGGCTTATATTTAACTACGATTCCTGTACCCTAAATAATTCGAGTTGCAGCCAACACCGCCACAACTTGAAGTATGACCGGTATTATGCGCGCCAGGACTTGTAACGGTTAATCAGGCCGTTGGTGGAGCTATCGTGGCTATTAATCGCTTTATCATCGCCCAGCTCTGGAAGAATACGGTTCGCCAGTTGCTTACCTAATTCAACGCCCCACTGATCGAAGGTGAAGATGTTCAGAATTGCACCCTGAGTGAAGATCTTGTGCTCATACAGCGCAATCAATGCGCCAAGGCTGAACGGAGTGATTTCACGCAGCAGGATGGAGTTCGTTGGACGGTTGCCTTCGAAGACTTTAAACGGCACAACGTGATCCAGCGTTTTAGGGTCAAGACCCTGCGCTGCATATTCCTGCTCAACCACGTCGCGAGCTTTACCAAACGCCAGTGCTTCTGTCTGTGCAAAGAAGTTAGACAGCAGTTTAGGATGGTGGTCGGAAAGCGGGTTGTGGCTGGTTGCTGGGGCGATGAAATCGCAAGGAACCATTTTGGTGCCCTGGTGAATCAGCTGGTAGAACGCGTGCTGACCGTTGGTGCCTGGCTCGCCCCAGATGATTGGGCCAGTCTGGTAATCCACAGCATTGCCGTTACGGTCAACATACTTACCGTTGGATTCCATGTTGCCCTGTTGGAAATAAGCGGCAAAACGGTGCATATACTGGTCGTATGGCAGAATCGCTTCGGTTTCAGCACCGAAGAAATTGTTGTACCAGATACCGATCAGCGCCAGCAGCACTGGCAGGTTCTGTTCTGCTGGTGTATTCGCGAAATGCTGGTCCATTGCGTGAGCACCGCTTAGCAATTCCACGAAGTTTTCGTAACCGACAGACAAGATGATGGACAAGCCAATGGCTGACCACAGGGAGTAACGGCCACCGACCCAGTCCCAGAACTCAAACATGTTGGCAGTATCGATACCGAACTCACCGACGGCTTTCGCGTTGGTAGACAGTGCAGCAAAGTGTTTCGCAACGTGCTTGTCATCGCCCGCGGTTGCCAGGAACCAGTCGCGCGCGCTGTGGGCGTTAGTCATGGTTTCTTGAGTGGTGAAGGTTTTAGACGCTACCAGGAACAGCGTGGTTTCTGGGTCAACATTCTTCAGCACTTCAGCGATATGAGTACCATCCACGTTGGACACAAAGTGCATGTTGAGATGGTTTTTGTATGGACGTAGCGCTTCAGTCACCATGAATGGGCCAAGGTCTGAACCGCCGATACCGATGTTCACAACATCAGTGATCGCTTTGCCGGTGTAGCCTTTCCAGCTACCGCTGATAATGCTTTCAGAGAAGGTTTTCATCTTCTCAAGCACGGCGTTCACTTCCGGCATCACATCTTTGCCATCAACGATAATTGGCGTGTTGCTGCGGTTACGCAGTGCAACATGCAGAACAGCACGGTCTTCAGTACGGTTAATTTTCTCACCAGAGAACATGGACTTGATTGCGCCCTGCAAATCCGTCTCTTTCGCCAGCGCCTGCAGCTTAGACAGGGTTTCTTCCGTGATGCGGTTTTTTGAATAATCCACCAGCATTAAATCATCGAAAGTGGCGGAGAACTTAGCAAAACGGTCGGCATCCTGCGCGAAAAGCTCAGCGATAGTGACATCTTTCATTTCGTCAAAATGCGCTTGCAAAGCCTGCCATGCAGCGGTCTGCGTTGGGTTGATATTCTTCATAGCGATACCCTTTTGATTTGAGAACTGTGACTGCGGTCAATTGTATATCCACAAAACGGGATTTGTGATGATTTTTCTGTCGAGGCACAGGGAATAGCGTTTCAGATTATGTGCCAGCGAAAAAGTTATCGGGTTGGACTCTGCCAGTAGCGTCCCCGTCTACACTGAGAAAAACAGTATGGCCTTGTACACCAGGTAAGGTAAAAATTTTATGGAACTGTCCGTACCTCTTTTATTGGTGATCATCACCATTAGCTCACTGGCTGCGCAGTGGCTGGCGTGGGCGATTCGGCTTCCAGCCATTTTGCCTTTGTTGCTGTTCGGCTTGATTCTTGGCCCGTTTACCCATGTGCTCAATCCCGACCTTCTGTTTGGCGAGCTGCTCTTTCCGATTGTTTCCTTATCGGTTGCCATTATCTTGTTCGAAGGCGCGTTGACGCTGCGTATTGATGAGATTCGTGGGCTGGGTGGGGTTGTGCGCAACCTGGTCAGTATCGGCATGTTGGCGACCTTTGCCGTCATCAGCCTCGCCTGTTGGGGTCTTCTGGGTTTAGATCCCTCGCTTGCGGCATTAGTGGGCGCAGTGACGGTTGTCACCGGCCCGACCGTTATCGCCCCGCTTATGCGCGTGGTACGTCCCAATGCAGCGATTAATCAGGTATTGCGCTGGGAAGGGATTGTCATCGACCCGGTTGGCGCGATTTTCACCCTGTTGGTATTCGAATTTATTACCCTGCGCCATGACGCGGGCTCGAATTTGCACCTGCTGATAACCTTCGCGCAAACCGTCGTGGTCGGCCTGGCCTGCGGTGGGCTGTTTGGCTGGCTGCTTGGGACAGCATTAAAGCGCGTCTGGTTTCCGGGCTATCTGCAAAACTTTGCGGTGCTGGCGGTGGTATTACTGACGTTCGGCCTCTCTAACTCGCTGGCCGATGAGTCAGGGTTGTTGGCCGTGACGGTTCTGGGAATTTGGCTGGCGAATATGCGCGATGTCGACGTCAGCGATATCGTCGCTTTCAAAGAGGAGCTGTCCGCTATTCTTATCTCGGCGCTGTTTATTATTCTGGCGGCGCGATTAGATATCTATGGTGTGATTGCGATGGGCTGGCCGCTGATAGCGCTGCTGCTGGTGATTCAGTTCGTCGCCCGTCCATTATGCATTGCGATTTCAACCTTCGGTTCGACGCTAACCTGGCGGGAAAAATTGCTGCTGAGCTGGATTTCTCCACGCGGTATTGTCGCTGCGGCGGTCAGTTCGCTGTTCGCCCTGACATTGCAAAAAAATGGCTACGAAGGTGCGGATAAACTGGTGAGCGTGGTGTTTGCCATCATCATTGGTACTGTCGTTCTGCAAAGCCTGACCAGTGGCCCACTTGCCCGGTGGTTGGGGGTGCAACAACGCAAGCCCCGCGGCGTACTCATTATTGGCGCTAACACGGTGGCGCGTACGCTGGCTCATGCGCTGGTAAAACAAAATGTACCGGTACTGCTCACCGATAACAGTTGGGAATATTATCGTCTGGCACGCATGGAGGGATTACCGGCTTATTACGGTAACGCCTGGTCTGAACATGCAGAAAACTACCTCGATTTAAGCAATATTGCACAAGTGCTGGCACTTTCGCCCAATCGCCATCAAAACGCACTGGCGGTTTATCATTTCAGCCACATTTTCGGCAGTGAAAAAGTTTTTTCTATCCGCTCAGGTTCCGCATTAAAAGGTCGAACCAGCAACGAAAGTGCTCGTTTTCGCCGTCATGAAAAACTTTTTCCTGAAGATGTCACCTGGAGCAGTTTGAGTAGTCAGTTGGCCAAAGGTGCAACCATCAAAGCGACGCGACTAAATGAAAATTTTGGTTGGCTGGATTATTTGGAGAAAAATCGCGGCGTAGTGCCACTATTTTCACGTCTGGAAGAAGGAAAAACTACCGCGATAAATGGACGCACTCCTCCGACCTTACCCTGCACCCTGATTGCACTGGTGCAGAATGAAAACTCTGCATCTTCCAGGCGTTGACATCTGTCGCGTTACCTTTTATTTCTATACGGCTACTTGCTCACTTGTGAGTAAGCCAGAAGAGGCGCGTCGCCCAGGTATCGTGTCTGAGGAGCCAATCCGCAGACGACACAGGAGGGGGAGCGGCGCCGAGATAATGTGCGTATGGCAGCGTATGTTATCGACTACAAGGGCTGAATCCCTTGGGTTGTCACCGAAGCATTCGGCAGTTGGATGCTTATACCCGGATAGCACACACTCTGGGTAGACAAGGTGGGGCGCTTCTGGGTGTATCCGTAGTTCAGGTTTTCTTTTCTACGTCTGCCCCTTTCCCGCTCCCCCTTGTGCCAAGGCTGAAAATTTACTGCTATTACCCCGGAATTATTCGAGCGCATCCTACAATCATGCGGCCTGAAGAATGACGGATTGGTCCCTGACACGAGGTTGTAATGTCTTACCCACAAACCGTTATCGCCAAATTTGGCGGCACCAGCGTTGCTGATTACGACGCAATGAATCGCAGCGCTGATGTTGTGCTGGCCGATGAAAACGTTCGCGTAGTGGTACTTTCCGCTTCTGCGGGTATCACCAATTTACTGGTTGCGCTGGCGCAAGGCCTGGAAGCGACGCAGCGTTTCGTTAAGCTCGATGCTATTCGCAAAATTCAATATGACATCGTCGAGCGTTTGGCGAACCCGCAGATCATCCGCGAAGAAATTGAACGCCTGCTTGAAAATATCACCACGCTTGCTGAAGCGGCGTCTCTGGCGACGTCTGCTGCGTTAACAGACGAATTGGTCAGCCACGGCGAATTAATGTCGACACTGCTGTTTGTCGAGATCCTGCGTGAGCGCAAAGTCGATGCGCAATGGTTCGATATCCGTAAAATCATGCGCACCAATGACCGTTTTGGCCGTGCTGAGCCTGATGTGGCGACATTAGCAGAGCTGGCGAGCCAGCAGCTTAAACCGCGTCTGGCGCAATCCCTGGTGATTACTCAAGGTTTTATCGGAAGCGAAGCCAAAGGCCGCACCACCACGCTTGGCCGTGGCGGCAGCGACTATACTGCGGCATTGTTGGGTGAAGCGCTGAAAGCCATCCGTGTTGATATCTGGACTGACGTCCCGGGCATTTACACCACCGACCCGCGCATGGTGCCAGCGGCAAAACGTATCGACAAAATCGCGTTTGAAGAAGCCGCTGAAATGGCGACATTCGGTGCTAAAGTCCTGCATCCGGCGACATTACTGCCTGCGGTTCGTTGTGATATTCCGGTGTTTGTGGGTTCAAGCAAAGATCCAAAAGCAGGCGGAACGCTGGTCTGCAACCAAACCGACAATCCGCCATTATTCCGTGCTCTGGCCGTCCGTCGTAAACAAACTCTGGTGACACTGAACAGCTTGAGCATGCTGCATGCTCACGGTTTCCTCGCGGAAGTGTTCAATATTCTGGCGCATCACAATATTTCCGTAGACTTGATTACTACTTCCGAAGTCAGCATCGCGCTGACACTGGATACCACGGGTTCTACGTCAACGGATGAAAGCCTGCTGACTACCTCACTGCTGACTGAGCTTTCCTCGCTGTGCCGTGTGGAAGTGGAAGAAAACCTCGCCCTGGTCGCGATCATCGGTAACAACCTGTCCAAAGCGTGTGGCGTGGGCAAAGAGGTCTTCGGCGTACTCGAACCATTCAACATTCGCATGATTTGCTACGGCGCATCCAGCTATAACCTGTGCTTCCTGGTGCCTGGCAATGACGTTGAACAAGTGGTGCAAAAACTTCATCATAATTTGTTTGAATAAGTTTTAATCTCATGCAATGAATACCAAATGCCGGGCTCGATCCCGGCATTTTTATAACCATAAAACAACACAACACTTGCAAGGATCTCAATATGCTCGCTGTATTCACCCGGCTGTTTCCGCTGTGGGCGGTACTGCTGTCTGTACTCGCCTATTACACTCCCGGCACGTTCACCCCCATTGGTCCGTGGGTTAGCACCCTTTTGATGCTGATTATGTTTGGCATGGGCGTGCATCTCCGGATAGATGACTTTAAACGGGTGCTATCACGCCCGGCACCTGTCGCGGCGGGGACGTTTCTGCATTATCTCATCATGCCGCTGGCAGCCTGGGTGCTGGCGAAACTGTTCCATATGCCTCCTGACCTTTCCGCTGGCATGGTGCTGGTAGGCAGCGTGGCTAGCGGTACGGCGTCAAACGTGATGATTTATCTGGCAAAAGGCGATGTGGCACTCTCGGTGACCATTTCTTCTGTTTCCACGCTGGTTGGGGTTTTTGCCACGCCATTGTTGACGCGTTTGTATGTCGATGCGGATATCAAAGTAGATGTGATGGGTATGCTTCTGAGCATCCTGCAAATCGTGGTGATTCCAATTGGCCTCGGTTTGATTGTGCACCACCTATTCCCACGCCTTGTAAAGCGTGTAGAGCCCTATCTGCCAGCATTTTCGATGCTCTGCATTCTGGCGATTATCAGTGCAGTGGTGGCCGGTTCGGCTTCGCATATCGCATCGGTTGGGCTGATGGTCATCATTGCGGTCATTCTGCATAACGGTATTGGGTTACTGAGCGGATATTGGGGTGGGAAGCTGTTTGGTTTTGATGAGTCCACTTGTCGCACACTGGCAATCGAAGTGGGTATGCAGAACTCGGGCCTTGCTGCCACGCTCGGCAAGATCTACTTCTCTCCGTTAGCGGCACTGCCTGGCGCACTGTTCTCGGTGTGGCACAACCTGTCCGGCTCGGTTCTGGCGGGTTACTGGTCCGGCAAACCGATTGATGAAAACGAAGGCAAGCGTTTGAAAAAACGCCGCGCGTGATTTACCGCTGATTAAGCAAAAAGCTCGGGAAACCGGGCTTTTTGCTTTTAACTCAACAAAACATCGGCAAATCTGCCAATACAACTCAGCGTTTTTACCAACATTTTAGGGGAACTTTGCGACCAGAAGCTGATTTTTACTGAGCTGGCGAGCAGTTTGCTTTACACTGGAGGTCACTTCTTAAGAGGCCGCAACAATGTCCACATCAAGACTGACACAACAAGATATGACCGAAGCCGAGCAGCGCGAACTGAAAACGCGGCTAGACCGCGCACGCATCGCCCATGGTCGTCCCCTGACAAACTCAGAAATCAACCACGTTAAAAAAACCTATATCGACCAATTAATGGAAGCGCGTGAACAGGCGGCTAAAAAAGTTCGCCAGATCAAAAAGCAAAAAGCAGCAAAACCAGATACCTCTGCAACCTATTCCTGGTCTGCCAACAGCCATTCACGCGGAAAGCGCTAATCTAGCGCCCTTTCTTTTTACGCCCTGGCTGGGCAAAGCGTTTGCGTGAAGCAAGCTCTGCCGGGGTTTTCGCGCTGCTCTTTGGCCCCGCACTTACCGGTTTTTTTGCAACGGCGGGTTTAGCCTTTGGTTTTTTCGCAGGCTTCGCCTCTGAAGAAGAATTCTCAATCAGCTTAAACAATTCAACCAACTCATCGTCAGTTAAATCACGCCATTCACCCAGCGGCAGCCCTTTCATGCTGACGTTCATAATGCGAGTACGTTCCAGCTTCGTCACTTCATAACCAAAGTGTTCGCACATACGGCGAATCTGGCGGTTAAGGCCTTGAACCAGGGTGATGCGAAACACAAACGGCGCTTCTTTCTTCACTTTGCATTTTTTGGTTACCGTTCCCAACATCGGAACGCCTGCACCCATGCCACGAATAAACTCGTCAGTGACCGGTTTATTGACCGTGACGACGTACTCTTTTTCATGGTCGTTCCCGGCACGCAGGATTTTATTCACCAGATCGCCATGGTTGGTGAGGAAAATCAGCCCCTGGGAATCTTTATCTAAACGCCCAATAGGGAAAACGCGTTTGCTGTGGTTAACGAAATCGACAATGTTGTCCTTTTCGCCATCTTCGGTGGTACTCACGATACCCACAGGCTTGTTCAGCGCGATAAGAACCAGATCGTCTTCATCACGGGGTTCTATTAACTGGCCGTTGACCTTCACCACATCTCCGGCAAATACCTGATCGCCAATCGCGGCGCGTTTGCCGTTGATAAAAACATTTCCCTGTTCGATGTAACGGTCGGCGTCACGGCGGGAGCAGATACCGCTCTCGCTAATGTATTTGTTCAGACGTGTTGATGAGTTGGGCAGCATGGTTCCTCCGTAAAACCTGGAATATACCCTACCTGAAGAGCGATGCGAACAGGGAACAGTGACTTTGTCTGTTTATCTGGAGCTTCCTCGCAGTGAGCGAAAGTGAGTTGCGACCTGGGTTCCGGATAAATCATAACGCCATTGTGAACAACCTCTAAAAACGACTAGTTTCAGCTCCCGACTCGCTATTCCTTACGTATTTTATAAACTACAATCATGAATGAACTAAGACAGTCAAAAGCGTTCCGCGCGTGGTTAGATGACCTCCAGGATCGAAGAATAAAAACGATTGTTGCTACCCGACTTTTACGTCTGAAGAACGGTATCACAGGAGATGTTCAACCTGTTGGTGAAGGTATCAGTGAACTTAGAATTCATTATGGCCCGGGCTACCGTATTTACTTCCAGCAACGCGGAAGATTAATTGTGTTAATTCTTTGTGGTGGGAACAAAGGATCGCAATCCAGAGACATTGCTTTGGCTAAAATGTTAGCCAGAAATTGGATAGATGAGGATGAATATGAGGAATAGTGAATTTACAACCTATGATCCCGCAGAGGCATTGGTCGATGATGAAGAAATCGCTTTTTTCATTGCCGACGCCCTGGAAACCGGTGATGCAGCCTACATTGCCAAAGCACTTGGCGTTGTGGCACGGGCGAAAGGCATGACCGACGTTGCCACTGAAACAGGTTTGTCCCGTGAGCAGTTATATCGTTCGTTTAGTGAAGAGGGAAACCCTACGCTCAAAAGTACACTGGCAGTGATGAAAGCATTGGGGATTGAATTAACGACTAAAATCCCTCACTCCTGAATCAATGGGCAAATGCGGGCAACGAAGAGAGATTCATTACCCGCAGAGGATGACTTACTTAGGTGTCGCAGCAATCGCCGCTAATTTTTTCTGGATATCTTTATCCAGATTATTCACCCAATGGTTGTATGAGCGGTGTATTTCCCCGCCTGATGCCAGCAAATTAACGCTGCTGACATAATTAATGGAGTAATCCCTTTCGCTGTAGTTAATGCGAACAGTGACGCTGTGCTTACGAATATTTTGTGTCGCATTAATCACACCTGGACCTGCCACGGACATTACCCAGTCACGCCCTTGCCCGGCATTAATAATCGCATCCTTGACCTGCTCAGTGGTCACATGTTGGGTGATAATCGTGCGTGGTGTGCGCACGGGTTCTGTCCGGTCAAGTGCCGAGCATCCCGCCAATGCAGCAACACAAAGTACCCCTGCCAATAATTTTTTAAAATTCACTGTCGAATCCCTTTGGTTTTATGAAGTTAAGCGACAGGAGTATAAACGGCGTGATGACCAACCCGAAGAAAAAACAGGCAATAAACAGCAAAGCACCTTCATTTCAGAAGGTGCTTTGTTGGTTAATATTCGTCGCGTTCATCATCGTCAGGTTGCTCGAGCACACTGTACGCGACGGCGCAGAATAACGAGTTCAGACGCTTCATGTCCCCGAGCAAACCGAGGTGCAGCGAGCTGGTTTCGATACTCTGCACGTTTTGTTGATGCAGGCGATCAACGTGCGCATGTGAGAAACGACGATTCAGAATACGGAAGCGATGTTTATTACGGCGTAAACGGCGTGCGCTGTTTACATCCGCTGAGAAGAACACGGATAAGCTGAGTTTCAGGTTGCTGGTGAGTTGCTCAAGCAGAATATCCAGCTCCTTCAGGCCATCAGGCGAGAAAGCCCGGCGCGTGGCCAACGATTTATCTGCGACTTCACTCCCCATGCGTTCGAGAATATCCGCCGCCTGCTCGAGGTTTAGCGACATCTCAATAATTTCCGCCCATCGACGCGACTCGACTTCCGCCAGCTCCTCTTTTTGCATCTGTGCCATATACAGTTTGATGGCGGTGTACAGCACATCAACATCATCAGCGAGCTTACGCAGCTCTTTCTCCTGGCGCGGTTCACCGTGCATCACCTTGCTCCAGGTTTCGAGCATTTGCTCGAGCACATCCCCCATGCGTAAGGTTTCACGCGCTGCGTTGGATAGCCCAAGTGCCGGGGTATCGATAGCAGTAGGGTCGAGATGTTTAGGTTTCATGCGCGCATCGATTTCGGGCTCTTCGCTAATCACTTTTCGGCAGAAATTCGCCATCGGGCCAGCAAATGGCACCATCGCCACGCAGCGAATCAGGTTGTAGAAGACGTGGAAATAGATAACCAGTTCAGAGGCAGGAAGCGGCAATTTGTGCATTTTATCAGCGAGAATATGCACAAAGGGCAGCACAATTAAACTCCCCACCAGCTTAAATAACAGGCTGCCCAGCGCAACGCGACGAGCGGCTGCATTAGACGCGCTGTTATTAATCATGGCCAAAAGACCAGAGCCAAGATTGGCACCGATGACAAGGCATAGCCCTACATCAAGCGAAATAGCGCCGGACGCGGTGAGAGTGGCGGTGAGCAATACGGCGGCAAGACTGGAATAGCTGATAATGGCAAAAAGTGCACCAATAATGGCGTTCAGCATGATATCGCCAGTCAGCGAGGTGAAAATATCCTTTATGGCTGGAGCCATCGTGATAGGTGCTGTCGCAACAACAATCAGCTCCAGCGCCATCAGAATCAGCCCTAATCCAATGCTGACACGCCCCAGTTGCCCCGCTCTTGTTTGTTTGCGCCCCAGAAAGAAAATCACGCCAAGGAAGATGAGTAACGGTGATAGCCAGGAGAGATCAAATGTCAAAATTCGCGACATCAATGCGGTACCGACATCGGCTCCCAGCACAATCACCAAAGCAGGGGTCAGCGCTACCAAATCCTGCGCAACAAACGAAGCCACCAGCATCGTAGTCGCATTACTACTTTGGACCAACGCGGTGACGCCAATACCGGCGCAGAAGGCAAACGGTTTTTTTTCAACACTGCGGCTGAGCACGTTACGGAGATTTGCGCCGTATACGCGCATGATACCGGTACGCACAATGTGCGTGCCCCATACCAGTAGAGCAATCGCAGAGAGCAAGTGTAATAAAGTCAGCACGTTTTTTTTATTCTCCTTATCTTTATACGTTTTATGGGATATGCATCCTTTTTCAGTATAAGGGATTACGCTCAATAAAGAGATAAGGCACCTTCATGATGCCTTGTTTGTTGTAAGGGAGGGTTGCTATTGTGCGAACCATCTCATGGCTATACCGTATGTTGAGCTGATTCTGACGAATGGATAATGGTCTCAGTTTTAACACATCCTTTTATGGTGACTTTCTACACCACAAAAAAGTACTTACTTTGCATATCTCTGAAAAGATAAAAAGTGACACCCCAAGATACCAGGGGTAGCCATCAATAAGCTTTAACAAATAAGGAATAAACGACAGAGAACACGTTATAGAAAATACCCTTAAAACTTCCTGACAACAAAAAAACACCACTCCAATATGTTTTTTTACAACAAATGCATAAGAGGAATAAAAGAGAGAGATATTCATCAATATGTTTAACAAAAAGAGAAACTGGAGATAAAAAAGTATCGTCCCACTGACACTCATGGATATAATATTTTTATAGAACCCATGCACATCGGAATAAAAAGGTATACGCCCACCATAGAGTGAAGCTGAGAAATAAATGATTATGGCCAGAACATCCATGAAGCCCCAAAACACAAATACTTTATTTTTTAAACTCAAAGTCTTCATCACTTACTCCTGGAATCCATTGCCACGACTTTCCGTCCTGTGTCCATGCATCATCGCTTTCAAGGTAACTTTGGTGTATTTCCCTTCTTTCACCATAGCGCCTAATCACCGACCGTCTGAAAATAAGCGACCGATTCCCCTCATCTAATTCAGGTGGCAAAGGAGACCACTCTTGTATTTTATCTCTGGTTGTATGCATAAAATCCTTACCTTCAGACATAAACACACGCCCTTCATCCCCCATTGAAGTGGCTCGATTGATGATCATTTTCCCTATGTTGCTTAGGGCGTGATAATCATCATCCAGGGTGCGCCAAAAACCAGGCCCAAAATCTTTAGTGACTGGTACATAATTACTTCTAGTGGGTAGCGGCTTACCATACATTAATACACTTGATTTAAACGCCCCTAAAATGAAATTTACAAAAAAATCATCCACGTGATTTTCGTTTACACAAAAAAGCTCTCCGTTTTCTGCTATAAAAAAAGGATAGTTAATCCCGTTCCTTTCGAATCCAAAATGCTCAACGGCGACCAGATAGCCTCTATCAATAGAATTATGTAGGAAATACTCTTCTCCCTGGCGACTCATATCATTCGAGAATGGTGGCTTTAGACCATAAATCCTTTTTAACTGATAACCATCAAAGCCCCCTGACGACGCGGCTATTGATTTCTCCAGATAGAAATAATTGCTAATCTTATGCCTAACAAAGAAAGGGGATAATATATTTTCAAATTCTTTCGGTCTGACATGCTCCCTTCGCAAATCATACACGTCCATGATGTTTAGTCCTTTTATATTTGAAATATCAATCAACATAAAATATTAATGAAATATAAAATAACCTCCAACATATTATTAAAAAGTGACTACAATCACCCAATAACAAATCTCCCGGCATAAATATTTATCACAATTAATAAAAAGGGCTGATTCCCAGCCCTTTTCCTTGAATCAGTCCGCGTCGTAG
This sequence comes from Buttiauxella selenatireducens, assembly GCF_031432975.1. GTDB lineage: Bacteria > Pseudomonadota > Gammaproteobacteria > Enterobacterales > Enterobacteriaceae > Buttiauxella > Buttiauxella selenatireducens. Next base: position 4,883,083 of record NZ_CP133838.1, read on the forward strand.
CCCAAATTCGGTGCTAACCAGCGTTCAACATCGGTCACTGAGATCCCTTTGCGACGCGCATAATCTTCCACCTGATCGCGTTGAATCTGCGCTACGGCGTAGTATTTGCTGTCTGGATGGCTGAAGTACCAACCGGAAACCGACGCACCCGGCCACATGGCGTAGGATTCGGTAAGTTTCATTCCGACGACGTTTTCTACATCCAGCAGTTCCCAGATGGTCGCTTTTTCGGTGTGCTCCGGGCAGGCCGGATAGCCTGGTGCCGGGCGAATCCCCTGATAGTTTTCGCGGATAAGATCTTCGTTGCTGAGGTTTTCTGTCGGCGCGTAGCCCCAGTAAACCTTACGCACGCGCTCATGCAGATATTCAGCAAATGCTTCGGCCAGACGGTCAGCAAGCGCCTTCACCATGATTTTGTTGTAATCATCGTGTTGTGCTTCGTAACCCTCTGCCAACGCGTCTTCTTCCATGCCACCGGTTACCGCAAATGCGCCGATGTAATCCGCTTTGCCACTGTGTTTCGGGGCCACAAAATCGGCGAGGCAGTAGTTAGCAAAACCGACTTTTTCGGTTTGCTGACGCAAGTGGTGCGCGACAGTCTGCACACGAGTACGAGATTCATCACGATAGATTTCGATGTCATCATCGACGCGGTTTGCCGGGAACAACCCTACCACGCCACGCGGCGTCAGCAGTTTCTCCGCATGGAGTTTGTCGAGCATATCGTTGGCATCTTTAAACAAGCGCTGCGCTTCTTCGCCCACCACTTCATCTTCGAGAATGCGCGGATATTTCCCGGCCAGCGACCAGGTCATGAAGAACGGAGTCCAGTCGATATAATTACGCAGCGTTTCAATACTGGCCGTGACTTCCTGCACACCGGGACGATGTGGAACGGGAGGCGTATAGTTTTCCCAGTCAAATGCCAGATCGTTTTCACGCGCGGCGGCAAGCGTAACGGGTGGAGTGCGAGGTTTTTTACGGCCATGTTGGGTGCGCACGGTGACATATTCTTTGCGGGTGCGCGCAACAAAATCGTCGTGCTGAGTCGGCGAAAGCAATGCCGAAACCACACCGACGGTACGCGAGGCGTTTTGCACATAAACCGTTGGGCCGCTGTAATTCTGCTCGATTTTTACTGCCGTGTGCGCTTTAGAGGTGGTCGCCCCGCCAATCAGCAGCGGCAGCGTAAAGCCCTGGCGCTCCATCTCTTTGGCGACGTTCACCATTTCGTCCAGCGACGGCGTAATCAGACCAGAAAGACCGATAATATCCGCACCCACTTCGCGCGCGGTTTTCAAAATTTTCTCGGTAGGCACCATCACGCCAAGGTCGATAATTTCGTAGTTGTTACATTGCAGCACCACGCCGACGATGTTTTTGCCGATATCGTGAACATCCCCTTTCACCGTGGCGAGCACGATTTTGCCGTTGGTCGAGCCTTTTTCTTTGCTGGCTTCAATGTACGGTTCGAGATACGCCACCGCTTGTTTCATGACGCGGGCTGATTTCACGACTTGCGGCAGGAACATCTTCCCTTCGCCAAACAGGTCGCCAACCACGTTCATGCCATCCATCAACGGGCCTTCAATGACCTGAATTGGGCGTTCAGATTGCTGGCGTGCTTCTTCTGTATCAAGTTCAATAAACTCGGTGATACCTTTCACCAGCGAATATTCGAGGCGTTTTTTCACATCCCAACTGCGCCATTCGGCTTGCTGGGCATTCGCGCCGTCATCGCTTTTGCTACCCCGATATTTTTCTGCCAGATCCAACAAACGCTCAGTACTGTCATCGCGACGGTTCAAAATCACGTCTTCAACGGCATTACGTAGTTCATCAGAGAGATCGTCGTAAATCGCCAGTTGCCCGGCGTTGACGATGCCCATGTCCATGCCGTTACGGATGGCGTAATACAGGAACACGGCGTGAATCGCTTCGCGCACCGGATCGTTACCCCGGAAGGAAAACGACACGTTCGACACGCCGCCGGAAATCATCGCATGAGGCAGTTCGCGTTTGATGTCTTCGCACGCGCCGATAAAGTCCTGGGCGTAGTTGTTGTGTTCTTCGATACCCGTTGCGACGGCAAAGATATTCGGGTCGAAAATAATATCTTCCGGCGGGAAACCGACTTCTTCGGTCAGAATTTTGTAGGCGCGGCGGCAGATTTCAATTTTGCGCTCGCGGGTGTCAGCCTGCCCGACTTCGTCAAACGCCATCACCACCATCGCGGCACCGTAGCGGCGCACCAATTTGGCATGATGGATAAACGCCTCAACTCCCTCTTTCATGGAAATCGAGTTAACGATGCCTTTGCCCTGAATACACTTCAGGCCTTTTTCGATGACGTCCCATTTCGAGGAATCAATCATGATCGGGACGCGGGCGATATCCGGTTCACCGGCAATCAGATTCAGGAAACGTACCATCGCCGCTTCGGCGTCGAGCATCCCTTCATCCATGTTGATGTCGATGATTTGCGCACCGCTTTCAACCTGCTGAAGTGCCACTTCCAGCGCTTCGTTGTATTTTTCTTCTTTGATTAGACGCTTAAATTTGGCGGAACCGGTGACGTTGGTACGTTCACCGACGTTAACAAACAGGCTATCCGCACCAATGTTCAGCGGCTCAAGGCCCGCTAAACGACAGGCAACCGGCAGCTCTGGCAGTTTACGCGGTGCAACGCCTTCAACCGCTTTGCTCATTGCCGCGATATGCGCAGGAGTGGTGCCACAACAGCCGCCGATGATGTTCAGGAAACCGGCCTGCGCCCACTCGCCAATCTGGCGCGCCATTTCGTCCGCGTCGAGATCGTATTCACCAAAGGCATTTGGCAGCCCGGCGTTCGGGTGCGCGGTGACATAGCATTCTGCAATACGCGAAAGTTCTGCGACGTACTGGCGCAGTTCGTCTGGCCCCAGCGCACAGTTCAGACCAAAGGTCAGCGCATCCGCATGGCGTAGTGAGTTGTAGAAGGCTTCGGTGGTTTGCCCGGACAGCGTGCGGCCTGATGCGTCGGTAATGGTGCCGGAGATCATGATCGGCAGATCCACACCCAACGCTTCAAATTCAGTTTTAACGGCAAAAATAGCGGCTTTGGCGTTCAGCGTATCGAACACCGTTTCAATCATTATCAGGTCTGCCCCTCCTTCCACCAGCGCACGGGTGGATTCACGGTAAGCATCCACCAGCTGATCAAAGGTGACGTTACGAAACGCGGGGTCGTTGACGTCCGGAGAAATAGACGCAGTACGGTTGGTTGGTCCGAGAACACCGGCCACATAGCGTGGTTTTTCAGGCGTGCGAGCTGTCCATTCGTCGGCGCAGGCGCGGGCAAGTTTGGCAGCTTCGTAGTTAATTTCTGCCGACAGGGATTCCATTTGGTAATCCGCCATCGCGATGGTCGTTGAGTTGAAGGTGTTGGTTTCGACGATGTCGGCACCGGCTTCAAAGTAGGCGTAGTGAATCGCGGCAATGATTTCCGGTTTGCTTAGCACCAGCAAGTCATTGTTCCCTTTCAGGTCACACGGCCAGTCCGCAAAGCGTTCACCTCGGAAATCGCTCTCATCAAGACGGTAGCTCTGGATCATGGTTCCCATACCACCATCCAGTACCAAAATGCGTTGTTGCAACTGCTGATGCAGTTTTTCTAAATTATTGTTCACTCTCACTCCCACCTGTTTACCCAAGCCTGTCAGCCTAACAAGTCATACTGTCATAAGTTGTAATAGTCGCAAAGGAATGGAACATGAGACATGTTCACCTGACTGCTCCGATGAGTCCGATGCAGGTTGCATTATCATCAAATAAAACGAAAATGATTTCCACGATACGAAAATAGGAGTCAGTCATGGTCGCTGCCGTTCCCGTCAAACGTGGAAAAAAACCGCGTGCTGCTACAGTGGCCGCATCACAGCCCACCGGGCAGGTTCAGTCGCTTACTCGCGGCCTGAAACTACTTGAATGGATTGCAGAATCGCATGGGAGCGTTGCGCTCACGGAGCTTGCACAGCAGGCTGGCTTACCTAACTCCACAACGCATCGTCTGTTGACCACCATGCAGCAGCTTGGCTTTGTTCGCCAGATTGGTGATTTAGGGCACTGGACGATTGGGGCGCACGCGTTCGTCGTCGGCAGTAGCTTCCTGCAAAGCCGTAATCTGCTGGCGATTGTGCATCCGATGCTGCGCAAGCTGATGGAAGATTCCGGCGAAACGGTGAATCTGGCGGTGCTGGATCATAGCGATCACCAGGCGATTATTATCGACCAGGTACAATGTGCCCAACTGATGCGTATGTCCGCCCCGATTGGTGGCAAACTGCCCATGCATGCGTCGGGCGCAGGAAAGGTATTTCTCGCCAATCTGAGCGACGATCAAGTGGCGACTTTGCTGCATCGCAAAGGGCTGCACAGTTACACCCCGGCGACCCTCACTTCCCCGCTGCATCTGAAAGAAGATTTAGCGCAAACCCGCAAACGTGGTTATTCATTTGATGATGAAGAACATGCGCTGGGCCTGCGTTGTGTCGCCGCGTGTATTTACGACGAGCATCATGAAGCGTTTGCCGCGATTTCGATTTCCGGTCCAATTTCACGCGTGACGGATGACCGCGTTACTGAGTTGGGCGCGTTAGTCATCAAAGCGGCGAAAGAGATTACTCAGGCATACGGCGGCGGGCGCTAACCCGCCTGCATTAAATCGCCGAAACGGACAATAAACCGTTGGCGGCGTCGATAGGCAAAAACATCTTCTACGTGTCCGTTACGGATACGCTCCTGCAACTCGCGCCAATAATCTGCGCGAAACAGGTCACTGTGCATCTCATCAAAAAGCTGACGAATTCGTGGATCGGCGCATAAATAGTGACGAAACTCTTCAGGGAAAACATCGCCCGTCGCCACGCTGTACCACGGCTCAGCGGAGAGTTCGTCTTCCGGGTAACGCGGTGGCGGTACGTTGCGAAAGTTCACTTCCGTCATGTAGCAAATTTCATCGTAATCATAGAACACGACGCGGCCATGCCGGGTGACACCAAAGTTTTTAAATAGCATGTCGCCGGGGAAAATATTCGCCGCCGCTAGCTGGCGGATGGCGTTACCATATTCCTCAACGGCGTCGCGCAGTTGCTGCCCCTCTACCTGTTCCAGCCACAAATTCAACGGCACCATTCTGCGTTCAATATAGAGATGGCTGATGGCAATACGGTCGCCCAGATCAGTTAATTTTTCCGGAACCTCCTGGTACAACAGCTCCAGCAGCGGTTGGCTAATCTGATGTTTTGATAGCACAAAGTTTTCAAACTCTTGCGTATCGGCCATGCGACCCACGCGGTCGTGCTCCTTAACCAGCTGATAGCATTCTCGCACGCGTTCGGCCGTCACCTCTTTTTGTGGCGCAAATTTGTCTTTAATGACCTTAAAGACCCGGTCAAAACCCGGAAGCGTGAACACCAACATCACCATGCCACGGATACCCGGCGCCTCAATAAACTGTTCGTCAGTGGCCGAGATATAGGTCAAATACTCTCGATAGCTTTCGGTCTTACCGTGTTTCTGGCAGCCAATCGCCATGTACAGTTCGGCGGTCGTTTTTCCTGGCAATAACTCTCGTAGCCATTCAACCAAAGCGGCGGGTTGCGGGGCATAAACCATGAAATACGAACGCGCAAAGCCAAAGACAATACTCGCCTCGGAGGTGCTGGTCAGACAGGTATCAATCACTAAAAGCCCATCATCTGTGCGATGAATCGGAAGCAAGAACGGCACTTTACCGGTCGGTAAGACCAGCTTGCCTACCAGCCAGGCAGCTTTATTGCGATAAAAGAGTTCGTTGGCGATGTCGAGGGAAGCATGCTGTAAAACATCCTCGCCAAAGGTTTCTGTCAGATGCGCAATGATGTAACCCGCATCCCGCGCTAAATCTTGCCATGGCAGGCGTAAGGGCAAGTCTCTGAGCAACGTGCGTAAAAGAGGTTGCCATCCTAAAGCTGGGGTAAATGTTTTTGACAGCGGACGAGGGATCTCACGAAAGCGTTTTTCATCCTGGGAACTAAAGATAAAAAGCCGCTCGGGAGATAACGAGCGGTGATCGAAGAGGCGACAATAAACGGAATTGAAAAAGCTTTCTGCGATTTCAAAACGGGGGTAGTCGGGCAGCAACTGCGTGTACTGCGCTTTGACGCGCAATAAAAACTCGTCGTCAGTATTCTGGCCGCCCGTGATACAGCGCAATTGCTCAACCACCAGGCCAACGTGGTGATCATAAAGATGGATGCGGCTTTTCATCGCCCGCTGAACCGCATGCCAGTCTGCTTGCTCAAAGCGCTGCTGCGCCCCGGCAGTTATCTCCAGAAAGCGGCCGTACTGCGCATCAAAGCCTTGCAAGATGGTGTGTGCAATTAGCCACTCAAGCCTGGGTGTCATGGGCTTCTCCGTCATGATTTCCCCTCACCCTAACCCTCTCCCAAGGGAGAGGGAACTGGACTGGTTTTCTCCTTCTCCCACAGGGAGAGGGAACTGGACTGATTTTCTCCTTCTCCCATTGGGAGAGGGAACTGGACTGATTTTCTCCTTCTCCCAAGGGAGAGGGAACTGGACTGGTTTTCTCCTTCTCCCTGAGGGAGAAGGTCGGGATGAGGGTGGTTTTAAAACTGCTCTTCTTCCGTTGAGCCGGTCAGTGCGGTAACGGAAGAAGCCCCGCCCTGAATAATCGTCGTCACGCGGTCGAAATAGCCAGTCCCCACTTCCTGCTGATGGGAAACGAAAGTGTAGCCTTCAGGCGCTGCGGCAAACTCCGGCTGTTGCACTTTCTCAACGTAATGCCTCATTCCCTCACCTTGTGCGTAGGCATGAGCCAGGTCGAACATGTTGAACCACATGCTATGGATGCCCGCCAGCGTAATAAACTGGTACTTGTAGCCCATCGCTGACAGCTCCTCCTGGAATGAAGCAATGGTTTTATCATCCAGGTTTTTCTTCCAGTTAAACGATGGCGAACAGTTGTAAGCCAGCAATTTTCCAGGGAAACGAGCGTGAATGGCATCAGCAAAACGACGAGCCTGCTCAAGGTCAGGTTTCGACGTCTCACACCACACCAAATCAGCGTAAGGTGCGTAAGCAAGACCACGACTAATTGCCTGTTCGATACCTGCACGGGTACGGTAGAACCCTTCTTGCGTGCGTTCGCCAGTGATGAATTCGCGATCGTATTCATCACAATCAGACGTGATGAGATCAGCCGCATCAGCGTCCGTACGAGCAATCACAAGCGTTGGCACACCCATAACATCAGCGGCAAGACGAGCAGCGACTAATTTCTGAATGGCTTCCTGAGTCGGCACCAGTACTTTGCCACCCATGTGCCCACACTTTTTCACCGAGGCCAGTTGGTCTTCAAAGTGAACAGCCGCGGCACCGGCCTGAATCATCGATTTCATCAGCTCGAATGCATTCAGTACACCACCAAAACCCGCTTCAGCATCGGCAACAATCGGCAGGTAATAATCAACATACCGCGGATCGCCTTGCTCGATGTTAGATGCCCACTGGATCTGATCGGCGCGACGGAAGGTGTTGTTGATCCGATCAACCACTGCTGGAACGGAGTTCGCTGGATACAGCGATTGATCCGGGTACATGCTGGAGGCCAGGTTGGCATCTGCTGCGACCTGCCAGCCAGAAAGATAAATGGCTTCGATGCCCGCTTTCGCCTGTTGCAGTGCCTGCCCGCCGGTTAACGCGCCAAGGCTATTGATGTAGCCTTTTTTCGATTCACCGTGCAGTAAGCGCCACATTCTGGCCGCACCGTTTTGCGCCAGGGTACATTCTGGATTCACCGAGCCGCGCAGCTTGATGACGTCTTCTGCGCTATACGGGCGCTCAATACCTTCCCAACGTGGTTGCGTCCAATCTTGTTGTAATTGTTGGATTTGTTGAGTGCGTGAGGTTTTCATTGCAGGTGCTCCATATTTTTATTTAGGTAAGGTTCAGGCAAGCAGGCGGTAGCCCGGCAGTGTCAGGAAGTCGATTAACGTATCGGAAGTGGTGATTTGCTCCATCAGTCGAGCCGCTTCATCAAAGCGCCCCTGGCTGAAACGCTTGTCCCCTAACTCCTCCTGAATAACGAACATCTCTTCGGCCAGCATTTGGCGGAACAGCGCCTTAGTGACCGTCTCGCCGTTACTCAACGTTTTTTCATGGTGGATCCACTGCCAGATTGAGGTACGTGAGATTTCTGCGGTGGCGGCATCTTCCATCAAGCCATAAATCGGCACACAACCATTGCCAGAAATCCAGGCTTCGATGTATTGCACCGCAACGCGGATATTGGCGCGCATCCCTGTTTCTGTACGCTCGCCAGGACAAGGTTCCAGCAGTTGTGCTGCGGTGATCGGCGCATCTTCTTCACGCAAAATCTGCAGTTGGTTTTTATCGTCGCCCAACACTTTGCTAAAGACTTCCATCACCGTGTCGGCGAGGCCCGGGTGCGCAATCCATGTGCCATCGTGGCCATTAGTGGCTTCCATTTGCTTATCGGCTTTCACTTTATTGAGTACCCAGTCGTTACGCTGGCTATCTTTGCTAGGAATGAACGCCGCCATGCCCCCCATGGCGAAAGCACCACGGCGATGACAGGTTTTAATCAGCAAACGCGAATATGCGTTCAGGAATGGTTTGTCCATGGTGACAGATTGACGATCTGGCAGGACGCGATCCGGATGATTCTTCAGCGTCTTGATGTAGCTGAAGATATAATCCCAGCGCCCGCAATTCAGGCCGACGATGTGATCGCGCAGCGCATGCAGGATCTCATCCATCTGGAATACTGCAGGGAGCGTTTCAATCAGCAGCGTCGCTTTAATGGTGCCACGTGGTAAGGAGAAATGATCTTCGGTAAAGCTGAACACTTCGCTCCACCAGGCCGCTTCCTGCCAGGATTGCGTTTTTGGCAGGTAGAAATACGGGCCACTCCCTTTTGCCAGCAGAGCATCCACGTTGTGGAAAAAGTAGAGCGCGAAATCGAACAGGCTGCCAGGAATAGGTTCATCACGCCAGATGACGTGCTTTTCCGGTAAATGCAGCCCGCGCACGCGGCAGACTAATACAGCCGGATCAGGCTTCAACTGGTAGATTTTCCCAGCTTCGTTGGTCCAGCTGATCGTCCCACGGATAGCATCACGCAGGTTGATTTGCCCGTCGATAACCTTGTTCCAGCTCGGAGCCAGGGAATCTTCAAAGTCTGCCATGAACACTTTGACGTTAGCATTCAGCGCGTTAATCACCATTTTGCGCTCGACTGGCCCGGTAATCTCAACACGGCGGTCGAGGAGATCGGCAGGAATTCCGCGGATAGTCCATTCAGATTCACGAATGGAACTGGTTTCCGAAATGAAATCTGGGAGTTTTCCTGCATCAATCTCAGCCTGCTGAACGGTGCGTGCCGCCAGCAGCTTATTACGCTGCGGTGTAAAGCGGGTGACGAGCTCACTAAGAAACTCGACTGCATCAGGCGTCAGGATCTGCCGCTCTGCTTCACCAAACGGCTGGCTAAAGGCCAACTCTTCGCTAACTGTCTGTTGTGTCATTGGATATTCCCCTCGTCTTATCCCGTCGGTAATGCCAAATATAACTGGTCCGTCCAGCGTCCTGTTTTCACTCAACAGAATTAAGACTACTTCATGATTTTTTAAAATCAAAAACAATTTCCATTTTTGAAATAAAAATCATTTATCACTTTGATATATATGAGATTAAAATTTATTCAGGTAGGGAATGCGTTTTTAGAAAATAAAAAAGACACCCGTAGGTGCCTTGATCTTAGAGCTGGCGGGATGCTGAAACGCTTAGTCGAGCGTTGGGTTCATATGGCGCAGATCGAACGGAGTGATCTGGTAGACATAGTAATTCAGCCAATTGGTGAAGAGTAAATTCCCGTGGCTACGCCATGTAGCATGGGGTTTTTTCTGCGGATCGTTATTAGGGAAATAGTTATACGGTACATCCGGGTTCAGCCCCGCTTCAACGTCACGGAAATATTCACCTGAAAGAGTATGCGCATCATATTCTGGATGGCCCGTAACAAAGGCAATACGCTTGTCTTTGCTGCCAAATAAGTACGCATCACCCTCTTCTGATTCAGCCAAAATTTCAAGATCGGTGTAATCCCGAATCAATGATGCGGGGAAATCGGCATAGCGTGAGTGTGGTGCCAGGAAGGTGTCATCGAAACCGCGGGTTAACAGTGCGTGCGGGTAAGTGAGGTTATGCGCATAAACACCAGACAGCTTCTCTTTACGCGTTTGTTTAGGGATACCATAGAGAATATTAAGCGCAGCCTGCACGGCCCAACAGACAAAGAGCGTTGAGGTAACGTGATCTTTTGCCCAGTGAAGCACTTGTTCTATCTGCGGCCAGTAGGCGACATCGTTAAATTCAACCAGGCCAAGTGGAGCACCGGTGACGATCAGCCCATCAAAATTTTCATCCTGAATATCGTCGAAATTACAGTAGAAATTATTGAGGTGCTCTGTCGGTGTATTACGGGATTCACGGGAATCGATGCGCAATAGTTGGACGTCAACTTGCAGAGGAGAGTTAGATAGCAGACGCAAAAACTGGTTTTCGGTCTCAATCTTTTTCGGCATCAGATTAAGTATAAGTACCTTTAGCGGACGGATCTCCTGATTGCTGGCACGCGATGATGTCATGACAAAGACATTCTCATCCCGCAGGAAATTGACGGCTGGTAACTCATCCTGTACCCGAATTGGCATAAAATTACATCCTCAAAGCATACGTTTAAACGTTTAGACATCCAGATAGCTGAAGATAACGCGACCTTTGTCAAATGTCGAGTATTCATAAGATAGTTGAAAATGTTTCACTTAAGAACGAATTTTTGATTCAGTGAATTACACTGGGTAATAGCATAATTTATAGAGGATTATCATGAGGATGCAGAGTTGAATTTCATAAATCGCAGACAGCAAAAAGCCCTGTACGTCAGTACAGGGCTTTCCACTTATTTGGAGCCTGGCAGTTCCCTACTCTCGCATGGGGAGACCCCACACTACCATCGGCGCTACGGCGTTTCACTTCTGAGTTCGGCATGGGGTCAGGTGGGACCACCGCGCTACTGCCGCCAGGCATATTCTGTTTTCATTAACCGTCGCAGTGTTATCTGCAACCATTAACTTAAAATCTTGGAATTAAGCTGAAAATTAAAGTGTCTTTCTCATTATTCTTAAAACACCTTCGGTGTTGTAAGGTTAAGCCTCACGGATCATTAGTACTGGTTAGCTCAACGTATCGCTACGCTTACACACCCAGCCTATCAACGTCGTAGTCTTCAACGTTCCTTCAGGAGACTCAAGGTCTCAGGGAGAATTCATCTCGGGGCAAGTTTCGCGCTTAGATGCTTTCAGCGCTTATCTTTTCCGCATTTAGCTACCGGGCAATGCCATTGGCATGACAACCCGAACACCAGTGATGCGTCCACTCCGGTCCTCTCGTACTAGGAGCAGCCCCCCTCAATTCTCCAGCGCCCACGGCAGATAGGGACCGAACTGTCTCACGACGTTCTAAACCCAGCTCGCGTACCACTTTAAATGGCGAACAGCCATACCCTTGGGACCTACTTCAGCCCCAGGATGTGATGAGCCGACATCGAGGTGCCAAACACCGCCGTCGATATGAACTCTTGGGCGGTATCAGCCTGTTATCCCCGGAGTACCTTTTATCCGTTGAGCGATGGCCCTTCCATTCAGAACCACCGGATCACTAAGACCTGCTTTCGCACCTGCTCGAGCCGTCACTCTCGCAGTCAAGCTAGCTTATGCCTTTGCACTAACCTCACGATGTCCGACCGTGATTAGCTAACCTTCGTGCTCCTCCGTTACGCTTTAGGAGGAGACCGCCCCAGTCAAACTACCCACCAGACACTGTCCGCAACCCGGATCACGGGTCTACGTTAGAACATCAAACATTAAAGGGTGGTATTTCAAGGTTGGCTCCACGCAGACTGGCGTCCACGCTTCAAAGCCTCCCACCTATCCTACACATCAAGGCTCAATGTTCAGTGTCAAGCTATAGTAAAGGTTCACGGGGTCTTTCCGTCTTGCCGCGGGTACACTGCATCTTCACAGCGATTTCAATTTCACTGAGTCTCGGGTGGAGACAGCCTGGCCATCATTACGCCATTCGTGCAGGTCGGAACTTACCCGACAAGGAATTTCGCTACCTTAGGACCGTTATAGTTACGGCCGCCGTTTACCGGGGCTTCGATCAAGAGCTTCTCCTTACGGATAACCCCATCAATTAACCTTCCGGCACCGGGCAGGCGTCACACCGTATACGTCCACTTTCGTGTTTGCACAGTGCTGTGTTTTTAATAAACAGTTGCAGCCAGCTGGTATCTTCGACTGCCTTCAGCTCCACGAGTAAATCGCTTCACTTACCGACAGCGTGCCTTCTCCCGAAGTTACGGCACCATTTTGCCTAGTTCCTTCACCCGAGTTCTCTCAAGCGCCTTGGTATTCTCTACCTGACCACCTGTGTCGGTTTGGGGTACGATTTGATGTTACCTGATGCTTAGAGGCTTTTCCTGGAAGCAGGGCATTTGTTACTTCAGCACCGTAGTGCCTCGTCATCACACCTCAGCGTTAGATAAGAGTCCGGATTTACCTAAACTCTCCGCCTACATGCTTAAACCGGGACAACCGTCGCCCGGCTAACATAGCCTTCTCCGTCCCCCCTTCGCAGTAACACCGAGTACAGGAATATTAACCTGTTTCCCATCGACTACGCCTTTCGGCCTCGCCTTAGGGGTCGACTCACCCTGCCCCGATTAACGTTGGACAGGAACCCTTGGTCTTCCGGCGAGCGGGCTTTTCACCCGCTTTATCGTTACTTATGTCAGCATTCGCACTTCTGATACCTCCACCAGACCTCACAGTCCAGCTTCAACGGCTTACAGAACGCTCCCCTACCCAACAACGCCTAAGCGTCGCTGCCGCAGCTTCGGTGCATGGTTTAGCCCCGTTACATCTTCCGCGCAGGCCGACTCGACCAGTGAGCTATTACGCTTTCTTTAAATGATGGCTGCTTCTAAGCCAACATCCTGGCTGTCTGTGCCTTCCCACATCGTTTCCCACTTAACCATGACTTTGGGACCTTAGCTGGCGGTCTGGGTTGTTTCCCTCTTCACGACGGACGTTAGCACCCGCCGTGTGTCTCCCGTGATAACATTCTTCGGTATTCGTAGTTTGCATCGGGTTGGTAAGCCGGGATGGCCCCCTAGCCGAAACAGTGCTCTACCCCCGAAGATGAGTTCACGAGGCGCTACCTAAATAGCTTTCGGGGAGAACCAGCTATCTCCCGGTTTGATTGGCCTTTCACCCCCAGCCACAAGTCATCCGCTAATTTTTCAACATTAGTCGGTTCGGTCCTCCAGTTAGTGTTACCCAACCTTCAACCTGCCCATGGCTAGATCACCGGGTTTCGGGTCTATACCCTGCAACTTAACGCCCAGTTAAGACTCGGTTTCCCTGCGGCTCCCCTATACGGTTAACCTTGCTACAGAATATAAGTCGCTGACCCATTATACAAAAGGTACGCAGTCACCCCATAAAAGAGGCTCCCACTGCTTGTACGTACACGGTTTCAGGTTCTGTTTCACTCCCCTCGCCGGGGTTCTTTTCGCCTTTCCCTCACGGTACTGGTTCACTATCGGTCAGTCAGGAGTATTTAGCCTTGGAGGATGGTCCCCCCATATTCAGACAGGATACCACGTGTCCCGCCCTACTCTTCGAGTTCACAGCAAGTGCATTTTTGTGTACGGGAGTATCACCCTGTACCCTGCGACTTTCCAGACGCTTCCACTAATGCACAAACTGATTCAGACTCTGGGCTGCTCCCCGTTCGCTCGCCGCTACTGGGGGAATCTCGGTTGATTTCTTTTCCTCGGGGTACTTAGATGTTTCAGTTCCCCCGGTTCGCTTCGTTAAGCTATGTATTCACTTAACGATAGTGTGACGAATCACACTGGGTTTCCCCATTCGGAAATCGTCGGTTATAACGGTTCATATCACCTTACCGACGCTTATCGCAGATTAGCACGTCCTTCATCGCCTCTGACTGCCAGGGCATCCACCGTGTACGCTTAGTCGCTTAACCTCACAACCCGAAGATGTCTCGTAAGACACAATCGATGTTGTGAAAATTTGAGAGACTCGAACACACCGATACTTCCTTTCTTATTACGGAGAAAGGAAACAGTGTGTCGTTTCAATTTTCAGCTTGTTCCAGATTTTTAAAGAGCAAATACTTCGCAGCATACTGTTAAACAGTACACTTGGAAGTATTTCATTTACTTTCATCAGACAATCTGTGTGAGCACTACGCAAGTTCGTATCTTTTAGGTAAGGAGGTGATCCAACCGCAGGTTCCCCTACGGTTACCTTGTTACGACTTCACCCCAGTCATGAATCACAAAGTGGTAAGCGCCCTCCCGAAGGTTAAGCTACCTACTTCTTTTGCAACCCACTCCCATGGTGTGACGGGCGGTGTGTACAAGGCCCGGGAACGTATTCACCGTAGCATTCTGATCTACGATTACTAGCGATTCCGACTTCACGGAGTCGAGTTGCAGACTCCGATCCGGACTACGACGCACTTTATGAGGTCCGCTTGCTCTCGCGAGGTCGCTTCTCTTTGTATGCGCCATTGTAGCACGTGTGTAGCCCTACTCGTAAGGGCCATGATGACTTGACGTCATCCCCACCTTCCTCCAGTTTATCACTGGCAGTCTCCTTTGAGTTCCCGGCCGAACCGCTGGCAACAAAGGATAAGGGTTGCGCTCGTTGCGGGACTTAACCCAACATTTCACAACACGAGCTGACGACAGCCATGCAGCACCTGTCTCAGAGTTCCCGAAGGCACTAAGCTATCTCTAGCAAATTCTCTGGATGTCAAGAGTAGGTAAGGTTCTTCGCGTTGCATCGAATTAAACCACATGCTCCACCGCTTGTGCGGGCCCCCGTCAATTCATTTGAGTTTTAACCTTGCGGCCGTACTCCCCAGGCGGTCGACTTAACGCGTTAGCTCCGGAAGCCACTCCTCAAGGGAACAACCTCCAAGTCGACATCGTTTACGGCGTGGACTACCAGGGTATCTAATCCTGTTTGCTCCCCACGCTTTCGCACCTGAGCGTCAGTCTTTGTCCAGGGGGCCGCCTTCGCCACCGGTATTCCTCCAGATCTCTACGCATTTCACCGCTACACCTGGAATTCTACCCCCCTCTACAAGACTCAAGCTTGCCAGTTTCAAATGCAGTTCCCAGGTTGAGCCCGGGGATTTCACATCTGACTTAACAAACCGCCTGCGTGCGCTTTACGCCCAGTAATTCCGATTAACGCTTGCACCCTCCGTATTACCGCGGCTGCTGGCACGGAGTTAGCCGGTGCTTCTTCTGCGAGTAACGTCAATCACTGCGGTTATTAACCACAATGCCTTCCTCCTCGCTGAAAGTACTTTACAACCCGAAGGCCTTCTTCATACACGCGGCATGGCTGCATCAGGCTTGCGCCCATTGTGCAATATTCCCCACTGCTGCCTCCCGTAGGAGTCTGGACCGTGTCTCAGTTCCAGTGTGGCTGGTCATCCTCTCAGACCAGCTAGGGATCGTCGCCTAGGTGAGCCATTACCCCACCTACTAGCTAATCCCATCTGGGCACATCTGATGGCATGAGGCCCGAAGGTCCCCCACTTTGGTCCGAAGACGTTATGCGGTATTAGCTACCGTTTCCAGTAGTTATCCCCCTCCATCAGGCAGTTTCCCAGACATTACTCACCCGTCCGCCGCTCGTCACCCAAGGAGCAAGCTCCTCTGTGCTACCGCTCGACTTGCATGTGTTAGGCCTGCCGCCAGCGTTCAATCTGAGCCATGATCAAACTCTTCAATTAAAAGCTTGATTTGCTTCAACTCGTGAAGCGGTGCTCAAAAATTAACTTTCGTAATAATTCAACTAAATGAATTACTGCTTGGTCACTCTTCAAGACTTGATATTTTTTTGATACCCGAAGGTATCTGAGATATCAATCCTGCGAGTGCCCACACAGATTGTCTGATAAATTGTTAAAGAGCAGTGAGTTACGCGCTTTCGCTTGCTAACTCGAGGTGGCGTATATTACGCTTTCCTCTTTCAGAGTCAACCCTTAATTTCAGGATATTTGACTCTCATCGCCGCCGTTACTCTGTGATGTTGTTCACATGTTCCGTGTCGATGGAGGCGCATTATAGGGAGTTATCCTGAGGCTGCAACCCTAAATTTGCACTAATTTTACTGACTGATGCAATCCCCAGCAAAACCCCGCCTTATACGCAGTTGTGCACAAAGTTATCCACAATCGTGATGAAGACCCAAATTTTGCGAGCGTGACGCAAACGTTTTCGCTACAATGCACCCGCATTAAAAGGACGCCCCGTTTTGGGGCGTTAGCTGAGTTTTAGGGGAAATAACTAAAATTCAGCTAACGCTCTTCTATATGCGAACCAAAGCTAAGGGATCAAACCATGCAACAACGTCGTCCTGTACGCCGCGCTCTGCTCAGTGTTTCTGACAAAGCCGGTATCGTCGAATTCGCCCAGGCACTTTCCCAACGTGGTGTAGTGCTGCTCTCTACAGGCGGAACCGCTCGTCTGCTGGCTGATGCTGGCCTGCCGGTAACCGAAGTCTCTGACTACACCGGTTTCCCGGAGATGATGGATGGACGCGTCAAAACTCTGCATCCAAAAGTCCACGGCGGCATTCTGGGTCGTCGCGGCCAGGATGATGCCATCATGGAACAACACGCAATCTCCCCAATTGATATGGTTGTCGTCAATCTCTATCCGTTTGCTCAGACTGTTGCCCGCGAAGGCTGCTCTCTGGAAGATGCGGTAGAGAATATTGATATCGGCGGTCCAACCATGGTGCGCTCCGCGGCGAAGAACCATAAAGATGTCGCAATCGTGGTTAAGAGCAGCGACTACCAGGCGATTATTAATGAGCTGGATGCTAACGAAGGTTCTCTTACCCTGGAGACGCGTTTCGATTTAGCGATTAAGGCATTCGAACACACGGCCGCTTACGACAGCATGATCGCCAACTACTTCGGTAGCCTGGTTCCTGCTTATCATGGTGAGAGCAACGAACCTTCCGGTCGTTTCCCTCGTACGCTCAACCTGAACTTCATTAAGAAGCAGGATATGCGTTACGGTGAAAACAGCCACCAACAAGCTGCCTTCTATATAGAAGAAGAAATTAAAGAAGCATCCGTCGCTACTGCAACGCAAGTTCAGGGCAAAGCGCTTTCTTATAACAACATTGCCGATACCGATGCGGCACTGGAATGCGTAAAAGAGTTTAGCGAACCTGCCTGCGTTATCGTGAAGCATGCCAACCCTTGCGGCGTGGCTGTCAGCGACTCCTTATTAGATGCTTATGATCGCGCTTACAAAACCGATCCGACTTCAGCATTCGGCGGCATCATCGCGTTTAACCGTGAACTGGATGCCGAAACTGCGCAAGCCATTATCTCTCGCCAGTTTGTCGAAGTGATTATTGCCCCATCGGCAAGCGAAGCAGCATTGAAGATAACGGCAGCGAAACAAAATGTTCGCGTACTGACTTGTGGCCAGTGGCAGCAGCGCGTTCCGGGTCTGGATTTCAAACGCGTCAACGGTGGTCTGTTAGTACAAGATCGCGATTTGGGAATGGTGACTGCCGCCGATCTGCGAGTGGTCAGCAAACGCCAGCCTTCCGAGCAAGAACTGCGTGATGCACTGTTCTGCTGGAAAGTCGCGAAGTTCGTGAAGTCCAATGCGATTGTGTATGCCCGCGAGAATATGACCATCGGCATAGGCGCCGGTCAAATGAGCCGTGTTTACTCTGCCAAGATTGCCGGTATTAAAGCCGCCGATGAAGGTCTGGAAGTGAAAGGCTCTGCAATGGCATCCGATGCGTTCTTCCCGTTCCGCGATGGTATTGATGCAGCAGCAGCCGTCGGCGTGAGTTGTGTTATCCAGCCTGGCGGTTCGATCCGTGATGACGAAGTGATCGCCGCCGCTGACGAACATGGGATCGCAATGATCTTTACTGACATGCGCCACTTCCGCCATTAATCCTGGAGCCTCTATATATGAAAGTATTAGTGATTGGTAATGGCGGGCGCGAACACGCGCTGGCCTGGAAAGCGTCGCAGTCACCATTAGTACGCACTGTATTTGTCGCGCCAGGCAATGCCGGCACAGCGCTGGAACCGGCTTTGCAGAACGTGGCGATTAGCCCAACCGATATCCCGGCTCTGTTAAGCTTTGCGCAAAATGAGAAGATCGACCTGACGATTGTTGGGCCAGAAGCGCCGCTGGTGATTGGCGTCGTGGATGCCTTCCGTGCGGCTGGTCTGAAAATATTTGGCCCAACTCAGGGTGCAGCACAATTAGAAGGCTCCAAAGCCTTCACCAAGGATTTCCTGGCTCGCCATAAAATCCCAACCGCCGAATACCAAAACTTCACCGAGGTGGAGCCAGCGCTGGCGTACGTCCGAGAAAAAGGCGCGCCGATTGTGATTAAGGCCGATGGCCTGGCCGCCGGTAAAGGCGTCATTGTTGCGATGACGCTCGAAGAAGCGGAAGCCGCAGTGAACGATATGCTGGCGGGCAACGCATTCGGCGACGCGGGTCATCGCATCGTGGTGGAAGAGTTCCTTGATGGCGAAGAAGCCAGCTTCATCGTGATGGTAGACGGAGAGAACGTACTGCCAATGGCCACCAGCCAGGATCATAAACGTGTTGGGGATGGCGATAGCGGCCCAAACACTGGCGGTATGGGCGCATACTCTCCGGCTCCCGTTGTCACTGATGAAGTGCATCAGCGCGCAATGGATTTAGTTATCTGGCCAACCGTGCGTGGCATGGCTGCTGAAGGGAATACCTACACCGGTTTCCTGTATGCGGGTCTGATGATTGATAAACTTGGCAATCCAAAGGTTATCGAGTTTAACTGTCGTTTTGGCGACCCTGAAACCCAGCCTATTATGCTGCGTCTGCAATCGGACCTGGTCGAACTGTGCCTCGCCGCATGTGACGGCAAGTTGAATGAGACAACCTCAAAGTGGGACGAGCGTCCGTCACTGGGCGTCGTGATGGCTGCTGGCGGTTATCCTGCGGATTACCGTAACGGTGATGTCATTCACGGCCTGCCGTTGGAAGAAGTGGCGGATGGCAAAGTGTTCCACGCTGGAACCCGTCTGCGTGAAGACGATATGGTGGTGACTAACGGCGGGCGCGTATTATGTGTCACCGCATTAGGCGATACCGTAGCGCTTGCACAGCAGCGTGCTTATGAACTAATGAAGGATATCCACTGGGATGGCAGTTTTAGCCGCTCAGACATTGGCTATCGCGCCATTGAGCGTGAAAACGCGAAGTAATACCTGAAGTACTCTGAAAGACCGCCCGCGTGGCGGTTTTTTTATCTAGAAAGTCGCAGGCTTCGGTTGCCAGCTACAGAAGTCCTGGTTCGCGACCAGTAATAGTTGTGAACCTTCCGGTGCTTCCAGCCAGGCAATGCTGACATCCATCGATGAGTGGCGTTGTCGATTCGTGATATGGCTTAACGCCACGCTGTCGAGTTTGGGTTCGAACGTCTCACCTTCGCAAGTCGTCACTGTTCCGTTGCTGTGCCAGCGCCCTTGCCGCAAAACAACACGACCAATGCGCAATGCTTCGCTTGTGGCTTTCGTCTGGCTCGCCTGATATTGATACAAGTTGATTTGGTCATTGGAGAGTTGCTGTTTTTGACCGTCGACTTCGCGCTGCATAAAGCTCAGTT
Organism: Buttiauxella selenatireducens; assembly: GCF_031432975.1. GTDB lineage: Bacteria > Pseudomonadota > Gammaproteobacteria > Enterobacterales > Enterobacteriaceae > Buttiauxella > Buttiauxella selenatireducens. Next base: position 4,902,957 of record NZ_CP133838.1, read on the forward strand.
CGCCGTGATCGTCAAAACGCACTTTTATGTGCTCTGACGGCTCACTCAAAATCGTCATTTCAATAGATATGAGTTGCTCACCCTGCCAACGGTAATCACTTGTGGTCGTTGCACCCTTCTGTCTCGGGCTGAACGCCGTAAGCATGTGAATACTGTCGTCATCGCTATTGTCTTTACGCCAAATGCGCACGACACCCTGATCGGCAATATAACCGCTCGCGGTAAATGGCGGGATAGGAGGCTTGCTGCTGCATGCCATTATCAGCAATGTGCCTGTCAGAACGGCAAGAGGACGCCAGACAGACAAAAGGGGCGAAAACGCCCCCCTGCTAAAACTGTTCACTGACACTTGTTAAATTACTTAACAGCGTCTTTCAGTGCTTTACCTGAAACAAATGCCGGCACGTTAGCTGCGGCGATTTTGATTTCATTACCGGTTTGTGGGTTGCGGCCAGTGCGCTCAGCACGGTGGTTTACCTTGAAGGTACCGAAACCAACCAGTTGTACAGCATCACCTTCTTTCAGAGACTCAGTAATTGCAGCCAGAGTGGATTCCAGAGCAGCTTTAGCCTGTACTTTAGACAGGTCAGCCTTGTCAGCAATTACATCAATCAGTTGAGTCTTGTTCATAAGTTATCCTTACAATGTGTTTATCGCTTGCTAAGCATCGAGTGCGACGGAAATGCCAAAAAAGCACTCTCCTGCATACACGCACCGATAGCCACTATTTTTCGCCCCACAAATGTAGACCAGACGGGGGGCTAATTGGAAGCCTTCAGGGGTGACAATTCGGACTGTAAGTCACGTTTTGCTGTCTTACTGCTGAAAAATTATACCAATATTGCTGCTACCCGCCTCGCGCAAGTCCGCACGGAGACCTTTGATCAACTCAATATCACGTTCTTCGCAGTCAGCTAACAGACGGAAAATCTCCCACTGAATGTCCCATTCTTCTTCAACAGCAGGGTTTTCTCTCAGCTCTTCATCGGTCATTTCACGACCAGCCTGAGTCATTTCTAACATGGCAACAGTGGTAATGGATGCCTTGCTGACTTCAATGGCGTGTTCCAGCGTTTCCCCAGAAAGACGTGAATGAAGGAGTTCGCTTAACGCAACGCATGCATCGATAGCCGGGTAGACACCGTAAATATCATAGTCGTCAGCAACAGGAATGCCTTCTTCGAGTTTCTCGAGTTGGCTATCAAAGTTTACTTTTGCATCTTTGACCGTCAGTGTTTCCCAAATCAAATCGAGGATACGGCGATACAGTTGAGGATCGCCAAATTCAGTCTGCTGGCAGAACATGGCGTAATTCGGGTACATACGTTCGCATAAAGAAGCCATGAAAGTGACATGCTGCCAGCTTTCCAGTTTCTCAAGGCGCAGATGGATTGGGTTTTGTAACATAGCGATGTCTCAAAGACGGAATATTAGCGGCAGTTTACCTTAATCACCCCTGAATTGCTTGCCACCGCGTGAAAGCAGGACGACCCGAAGCCACAGCATCTGCCATGCGAGTCGGCTCCGGTAAACGGTAACCCCTCAGACAACGATTTACCCATAGCAATGCGCTCTCCAGGCTCACACGGTGACCTGTAGAGACAAATAGCGGGTTACAGCGCCTCTTGCTACGCAGCACCGACGCAAGGGGTTCACCTTTATCAATCAGCAACTGGCATGCGCCGGGTTCTTCAGACAAGGGATCAAAACGCCCACACAACCGTTTTTTGGCAACGCCAATCGTTGGCACGTCCACCAGCAAGCCAAAATGGCTGGCAACCCCCAAACGTCGAGGATGTGAAATACCGTGACCATCAACAAACAACAAATCAGGTTTCTGCGACAGCAATTTCCATGCAGCTAATAACGCGGGATATTCACGGAAGGAAAGGAATCCGGGGATGTAAGGCATGGTGGTGGCGACACGCGCCACCTGATATTCAACCATTTCGAGGGAAGGATACGTCAGCAATACGATAGCGGCCCGCGTAATGTCACCGCCCTGCTCAAAACCAACGTCAGCTCCAGCGATTAACCGGGGAGGGTTGTGATCAAAGCGATCCTCACGACAGACCTGCGAAGCCAATTCGATCTGCTGTTCACGTAGGCTGGCGAGATCCATTCCCTCTCCTGTTGTTTACTGAAAATAGCGTTATTGGTGATACGGTTTTGACAAACGGTGCACTGCTTCCACAAACGCACCGGCATGCTCTGGCGGAACATCCTGGTGAATACCGTGGCCCAGGTTAAACACGTGGCCTTCACCTTTACCAAATCCTGCCAGAATCGTGGCGACTTCCTCTTCGATACGTGCAGGCTGCGCATACAGCATGGAAGGGTCCATGTTGCCCTGTAGCGCAACTTTATGACCGACACGACGGCGAGCGTCGGCAATATCGGTTGTCCAGTCTAATCCCAGCGCATCACAGCCCGTTTCAGCCATCGCTTCCAGCCACTGCCCGCCGCCTTTGGTAAACATCGTCACCGGCACTCGGCGGCCTTCGTTTTCACGCAGCAGACCATCAATGATTTTATGCATGTAATAAAGCGAGAACTGCTGATAATCGCGCCCGGTCAGCACGCCGCCCCAGGTATCGAAAATCATCACCGACTGCGCGCCCGCTTTGATTTGCGCATTCAGATACAGCGTGACGCTTTGCGCCAGCTTATCGAGCAGAAGATGCAGCGCTTGAGGATCGGCATACATCATCTTTTTGATAACAGTGAAGGCTTTGCTGCTGCCGCCTTCGACCATGTAAGTCGCCAGCGTCCACGGGCTGCCAGTAAAACCAATCAAAGGCACTTCGCCTTTTAGCTCACGGCGAATGGTACGCACCGCATTCATCACGTAACCCAGTTCATCTTCTGGATCAGGAACAGGCAGTTTTTCGACATCGGCACGGCAGGTTACAGGTGAGCGAAAACGTGGGCCTTCGCCAGTTTCAAAATAAAGGCCAAGCCCCATCGCATCTGGAACCGTAAGAATGTCGGAAAAGAGGATTGCCGCATCCAACGGATACCGACGCAGCGGTTGCAGAGTCACTTCGCAAGCCAACTCAGCATTCTTGCACAGCGACATAAAATCACCGGCCTGCGCACGCGTCGCTTTGTATTCTGGCAAGTAACGACCTGCCTGCCTCATCATCCATACTGGCGTGGTATCTACAGGCTGGCGTTGAAGCGCCCGCAGGTAACGATCGTTCTTGAGTTCAGTCATTTTTAATTTCCTTTGGCTGTATCGCTCAAGTTTATCACTCATAGTCCGCGCGACACAGGGCGACAGTGTCTTCAATCAGGCGGCGTGCAACCGTACCCGGTGGTGGCAATAACGGCAATTGATCGTAGCGATACCAGCCTGCATCCAGTAACTCTTTCGGGTCGATTTCAATCTCACCGCTATGATATTCCGCCATAAATGCGGTCATCAAAGACTGCGGGAACGGCCAGGGTTGGGAAGTGACGTAGCGTAAGTTCTTCACGCTAATGCTGCTTTCTTCCATGACTTCCCTCGCCACGGCTTGTTCGAGGGTTTCCCCGACTTCGACAAACCCCGCCAGCACGGTGTAAATCCCGTTGCGATGACGGGTATGTTGGGCAAGCAAAATATGGTCGTCACGGCGAATAGCCACAATGATGCACGGTGAGATTTGCGGATAGTAACGTTCACGGCAGTGGCTACATAACATAGCCCATTCAGTTTTGCTGACGTGCATTTCATGCCCACAGTAGCCGCAGAATTTATGCGAGCGGTAGAACTCGGCTAATTGCACACCGCGACCGGCTAGCTGGAACAATCCCACATCCTGGTCGATCACCTGGCGCACAGAACCCATATCCACCCGGCGATTTTGTCGCACAAGCCATACCGGTTCATTTTCCCACTCACCGATGGGCATCCCAACGGCGCCATCGAGCTGAAAATCTTGTGCCACTCCGTGAGGCAGCTCACCTTTTGGCAACCACAGTTTTTGTTCATGACTGACGATAAACCAGCCCTGATCTAACTTTTGAATTACACGTTCCATAACCTGGTGCACATCCCCGAGTTCGCTGGTATAAACAAATGGTCGTAACAATTTTGGGTACGTTTGCGTTACATCTTTTTACTCTAAACAGTTCGAGTAAATAACTCACGGAGTCAATCATGCTTAACCAGTTAGAGAATCTGACTGAGCGCGTTGGTGGTAGTAATGAGTTAATCGACCAATGGCTTCATGCCCGCAAACATTTATTGGTGGCTTATTACAATATGGTTGGGATCAAGCCTAACAAGGATTCCCATACCGCGCTCAATGAAAAGGCTCTGGATAATTTTTGCCACAACCTGGTGGATTATCTGTCTGCCGGCCATTTTAATATTTATGAACGTATTATCAGCGAAATGGAAGGCAACAGCCCACTTTTTGCTGCCACCCATCTTTACCCGCAGCTTGAAGCCAATACCCAGCAAATCATGGATTTCTACGATACGCATCTTGAAAGCGCTATCGATGACGATAACTACATTGAATTCCAGAAAGCCTTGTCCGGAATCGGCGAAGCGCTGGAATCACGTTTTTCGCTGGAAGATAAACTCATTCTGTTGGCGTACGACCACGATTTAGATGACAGTGCTAACGATACCCGCGGTCTTGCACGCCCGGCTTGAGTTCTGCCCTGTTAACGAGTAGTTTACAACCCGACCCGTAGCAATACGGGTTTCTTCTTGTCGGAGTGCCGAGTGCGCAAGCACCGGCTGAGACCGTTAATTCGGGATCCGCGGAACCTGATCAGGCTAATACCTGCGAAGGGAACAAGAGTAATTCTGCTTTTGGGTTCACCCGTGCGCGGGCGGTCCACATTCATTACTCCTCCGTTGTTCTGACAAGCCACTTCCTGATAATTACTGGAATGAGCTATGTCTACCACTGAAAAAAAACTAAACCGCCGCGAGCAGCGCGCCGCAGCCCAGCATTTTATCAATACCCTGGAAGGCACGGCTTTCCCCAACTCTCAGCGTATTTATCTCACTGGCTCCCGCGATGATATCCGCGTGCCCATGCGCGAAATTCAATTAAGCCCAACCGCAACCGGCGGCAGCAAAGAAAACCCACAATTTACGCCTAACGACGCCATCCCCGTTTATGACACATCTGGCGCATATGGCGATCCGGCTATCATCATTGACGTATTGCGCGGGCTTGACCCTCTTCGAGCCAACTGGATTGCTGAGCGTGATGATTGCGAAATCCTGACTGACCGCAGTTCTGCCTATACCAAAGAGCGGCTGGCCGATGACGGTCTGGACGAATTGCGCTTTGAAACGCAACTCACGCCTAAGCGCGCAAAAACCGGGAAAACCGTCACGCAACTGCACTATGCACGCAAGGGGATTGTGACGCCTGAAATGGAGTTCATCGCGATTCGCGAAAATATGGGCCGTGAGCGAATCCGCGACCAGGTTTTACGCCACCAGCATCCGGGCCAGGGGTTTGGCGCTCGTCTTCCTGAAAACATCACACCAGAATTTGTGCGCGACGAAGTGGCGGCGGGACGCGCAATTATCCCCGCCAACATTAATCACCCGGAATCCGAACCTATGATTATCGGGCGTAATTTCCTGGTCAAAGTCAACGCTAATATCGGCAACTCGGCGGTCACCTCTTCTATCGAAGAAGAAGTAGAAAAACTGGTGTGGTCCACGCGCTGGGGGGCAGATACCGTAATGGACTTGTCCACCGGGCGCTATATCCACGAAACCCGCGAATGGATTCTGCGTAACAGCCCGGTACCGATTGGCACAGTACCGATTTACCAGGCGCTGGAAAAAGTCAGCGGTATTGCCGAAAACCTCACCTGGGAAATGTTCCGCGACACCTTGCTGGAACAAGCCGAGCAAGGTGTGGATTACTTCACTATTCACGCTGGCGTGCTGCTGCGCTATGTGCCGATGACCGCCAAACGCCTCACCGGGATTGTCTCGCGCGGTGGCTCGATTATGGCGAAATGGTGTCTGTCCCATCATGAGGAAAACTTCCTGTATGAACACTTCCGTGAGATCTGCGAAATCTGCGCCGCTTATGACGTTTCGCTCTCTTTAGGCGATGGCCTGCGCCCGGGTTCCATTCAGGATGCCAACGATGAAGCCCAATTCTCGGAACTGCACACTCTCGGCGAGCTGACCAAAATTGCCTGGGAATATGACGTACAGGTGATGATTGAAGGTCCCGGGCATGTGCCGATGCAGATGATTCGCCGCAACATGACCGAAGAACTGGAACATTGTCACGAAGCGCCGTTCTATACGCTCGGCCCGCTGACGACCGATATCGCACCGGGTTACGACCATTTCACTTCCGGTATTGGTGCGGCAATGATTGGTTGGTTTGGCTGCGCGATGCTGTGTTATGTCACACCCAAAGAGCATCTCGGTCTGCCAAACAAAGAAGATGTTAAACAAGGGCTGATTACTTACAAAATTGCCGCTCACGCAGCAGATCTGGCAAAAGGTCATCCTGGCGCGCAAATTCGCGATAACGCCATGTCAAAAGCACGGTTTGAATTCCGTTGGGAAGACCAGTTTAATCTGGCGCTCGACCCGTTTACCGCGCGTGCCTATCACGATGAAACGCTGCCGCAGGAATCCGGGAAAGTCGCGCATTTCTGCTCAATGTGTGGCCCCAAATTCTGCTCAATGAAAATCTCCCAGGAAGTCCGCGATTTCGCAGCCAAACAAGCCATTGAAGTCGGACTGGAGGATATGTCGCAAACTTTCCGGGCAAAAGGTGGCGAAATTTATCTGCGCCAGGAGGAAGTGTGATGAAACACTCTGCATTTCCTCCCGTTCCGCGGCGCCTGGGCTTGTATCCGGTGGTGGATAGCGTGGAATGGATTGCCCGTTTACTGGGAGCTGGCGTGCGTACTATTCAACTGCGCATCAAAGATAAGCATGACGAAGACGTTGAGGCCGATATTGTTGCGGCCATCAAGCTTGGTCAGCAATACGAAGCACGTCTGTTTATCAATGACTACTGGAAGCTGGCAGTAAAGCACCGCGCTTACGGCGTGCATTTGGGCCAGGAAGATATGGATGTCGCAAATCTTGATGCTATTCGCGATGCGGGTTTGCGCCTCGGGCTCTCCACCCATGACAACATGGAAATGGACCGCGCCCTCGAGGCGCGCCCTTCTTACATCGCACTGGGCCATGTTTTCCCCACCAATACCAAGCAAATGCCTTCATCTCCGCAAGGGATTACGCAACTTGCGAAACACATCAAAACGCTGGGTGATTACCCTACCGTAGCCATTGGTGGGATTAGCATTGAACGCGTTCCTTCAGTGCTCGCAACGGGCGTAGGAAGTGTTGCCGTGGTTAGCGCGATTACTCAGGCTCCAGACTGGCAAGCCGCCGCCGCGCAATTACTGTCACTGGTGGGGGCTGGCGATGAATGATAGCGATTTCATGCGTTACAGCCGCCAGTTACTGCTCGAAGACATCGCACTTGAAGGACAGCAAAAGCTACTCGCCAGCAAAGTGTTAATTGTCGGGCTCGGCGGGTTAGGTTCACCAGCGGCGCTGTATCTTGCTGCGGCAGGTGTCGGCACACTGATTCTTGCAGACGATGACTGTGTGCATATCAGTAACTTACAACGCCAGATTTTGTTTACTTCAAAGGATCTCGATCAGCCTAAATCTCGGGTCGCCCAGCGCCATCTTCAGCAACTCAATCCTGATATCGATCTGCACATTATCAGTGAACGCCTTGAAGGAAATTTGCTGATTCAGGCAGTACGCGGCGTCGATTTGGTTCTCGATTGTAGCGACAATATGGCGACGCGCCACGCAGTAAACGCCGCCTGCGTCGCACACAGCAAACCGCTGATTTCCGCCAGCGCGGTTGGATTTGGCGGGCAACTCATGGTTCTCACTCCCCCATGGGAAAATGGGTGTTATCGCTGTGTCTGGCCGGATGAACATGAACCAGAACGCAACTGCCGCACCGCAGGAATTATCGGCCCGGTAGTGGGTGTGATGGGAACCTTACAGGCGCTTGAAGCGATAAAACTACTCAGCGGTATGGCTCCGGCGGCGGGTTCTTTACGCCTGTTTGACGCCCGCCAACATAGCTGGCGCTCCCTCACCATGCAAAAGGCCAAAGAGTGTCCGGTATGCGGAGGGCACAATGCACATTCATTTTAATGATGAACCGATGGAGTGCCCTGACAACCTGACGCTGGCAACACTGCTCAAGCAACAGCACCTGATGAAGCCCGGAATGGCGCTCGCCATTAACCACACCATCGTTCCTCGCGACCAATGGGAAGCGCATTTACTGAATGATGGTGACCAGATCTTACTGTTTCAGGCTATTGCTGGGGGTTAACATGCTCAAGATTGCAGATAAAACTTTCTCTTCGCGCCTGTTCACTGGCACGGGAAAATTCGCCTCACCACAAGTTATGATCGAAGCGATTCGCGCCTCGGGTTCGCAATTAGTGACCATGGCGATGAAACGCGTCGATTTGCGTAATCATAACGATGCGATTCTCGCGCCGTTGATTGAAGCAGGCGTGCAATTGTTACCCAATACCTCCGGGGCGAAAACGGCGGAAGAAGCGATATTTGCTGCACAACTGGCGCGTGAAGCACTCGGCACGCACTGGATAAAACTGGAAATTCACCCTGATGCTCGCTATTTGTTGCCGGACCCCATTGAAACGTTAAAGGCTGCGGATAAGCTCGTAAAACTTGGGTTTGTGGTTCTGCCTTATTGCGGCGCGGATCCGGTTTTATGCAAGCGGCTTGAAGAAGCGGGATGTGCCGCAGTCATGCCACTCGGCGCACCTATTGGTTCTAATCAGGGCTTACAAACCCGTGCGTTTCTGGAAATTATTATCGA